>NZ_WBKR01000006.1 GCF_008868155.1 Micromonospora sp. ALFpr18c | reverse complement strand
CGAACGGCAGCTGGACCAGCTGATGGTCGGCACCGGCGCGGCGGACGGCACCACGGCGGTCGACGCGGCGTTGCTGCGTCGCCTGGTCCGTGGCCTGGGGCGGCTCTGGCCGCGCGGGTGGCAACCGGCCGACGTGCACCGGCTCACCGCGCGACGGCTCGACGCCCGCGCGGCCCGGCTGGTCGGTGACGCGATGGCCGCCCAGCGGCGCGAGCAGGCCGAGCCGGTCCCCGCCTGGTGGGACGACCAGCTCCGCGAGCTGACCGCCGAGGTGCGCCACGACGACCGGGGCGTGCTGGCCGGCTGGGCCAGCCGCGAAGGGCTGGACCGGGTCGACGCCCTCCGCGCCGCCATCGACGTACTCGCGCTGGTGGAGAGCCTGCCGCCGATCGCGGTGCTACGCCCGCCGCCCGGCTCGACCGGCGCGGCGATCCCCCGCGCGGCCGGTACGGCCCGCAGTGGGTCGCCGATGCTGGATCGGGTACGGGCGCTGCTGGCGAAGGCCGAGTCGACGACCTTCCCGGCCGAGGCGGAGGCGTTGACCGGCAAGGCACAGGAGTTGATCGCCCGGCACAGCATCGACGAGGCGTTACTGGCCGCCGGGGCGGAGAGCGGCGACGTGCCGGGCGGAGTCCGGCTGAGCACCGACCCCCCGTACGCGGGCGCGAAGGCCCTGCTGGTGCAGGAGGTGGCTGCGGCGAACCGGTGCGAGGCGGTCTGGTCCGACGACCTGGGCTTCACCACCGTGCTGGGCTGGCCGGCGGACCTGGTGGCGGTGGAGTTGCTCTACACGTCGCTGCTGGTCCAGGCGACCGCCGCGATGCTGCGCGGGCGTACCGAGCGCCGAGCGGGGTCGGGCCGGCGGACGAAGGTGTGGGACGAGTCGTTCCTCAACGCGTTCGCGCTGCGCATCGGTGAGCGGCTGCGGACGGCCACCGACGCGGCCACCGACGCCGCGGACCAGGCGGCGGCCGGGACGGCTGGGGCGGAGCGGCTGTTGCCGGTGCTCGCCAAGCGCGGCGAGGCGGTCCGGGAGCGGCTGGACACCCTGTTCCCCGGCGTCACCCGGCACCGGCTCAGTGTCCGCGACGCCGAGGGCTGGTCGTCGGGCACGTCGGCCGCCGACCGGGCGTCGCTGGAGGTCGGCGGCGGCGGCGGGAAGCCTCGACAGGTGCCCGGACGGCCCGATCGGCGCTGACCCGATCGGCGTGGGACCGCCGCCCGCTGGCCGGACGTCCGCTTCGGCGGCGCGATGGAGGTCCGTCCGATCATGGACGAGGCCGGGACGGAGATGTGACCGGGGACCGGACGGTCGAGGATCTGCTGCGCACGCTCGCGCCGCAGGTCCTCGGCCTGCTGGTCCGCCGGCACGGGCAGTTCGACAGGTGTGAGGACGCGGTCCAGGAGGCGCTGCTCGCCGCCGCCCTGCAATGGCCCGGGCAGGGCGTACCGGACAATCCCCGTGCCTGGCTGCTCACCGTCGCCACCCGCCGGCTCACCGACGAGTGGCGCAGCGAGCGCGCCCGCCGCGACCGCGAGATGGCGGTGGCGTTGCGGGAGCCGGCGTACGGTCAGGTGGCGCCACCGGCCGACGCGGAGCCGACGGTGGCGGACGCCGACGACACCCTCACCCTGCTGTTTCTCTGCTGTCATCCGGCACTGGCCGGGTCGGCGCAGGTGGCGCTCACGCTGCGCGCGGTCGGCGGGCTCAGTACCGCCCAGATCGCCCGGGCGCACCTGCTGCCGGAGGCGACGATGAGCCAGCGGATCCGCCGGGCGAAGCAGCGGATCGAGGCCGCGGGCGCCCGCTTCGACATGCCGGCGCCGGGTGAGCGGGAGGAGCGGCTACGCACGGTGTTGCGGGTGCTCTATCTGATCTTCAACGAGGGGTACACGGCCTCCAGCGGGCCGGATCTGCACCGGGTCGACCTGACCGGCGAGGCGATCCGGCTGGCCCGCATCCTGCACGGGCTGCTGCCCGACGATGGTGAGGTGGCCGGCCTGCTGGCGCTGATGCTGCTCACCGACGCGCACCGGGCGGCCCGGGTGGGTCCGGACGGCGAGTTGGTGCCGCTGGCCGAGCAGGACCGCAGCCGCTGGGACGCCGCCGCCACCGCGGAGGGGATCGTGCTGATCACGGAGGCGTTGACCTGGTCGCCACCCGGCCCGTACCAGCTCCAGGCGGCGATCGCCGCCGTGCACGCCGAGGCGCCGACGGCGGCGCAGACGGACTGGCGGCAGATCGTCGCGCTCTACCGGCTGCTGGCCCGGATCGCCCCGAACCCGATGGTCACCCTCAACCAGGCGGTGGCGGTCGCCATGGTGGACGGTCCACGCGCCGGGCTGGCCCTGCTCACACCACTGGACGCCGACGAGCGCACGGCCGGGCACCACCGGCTCGCCGCCGTCCGGGCGCACCTGCTGGAGCTGGCCGGTGAGCCCGGTGCGGCGCGGGAGGCGTACCTGGCGGCGGCGCGTGGCACCACGAGCCTGCCGGAGCAGCGCTACCTGGAGGTGCGGGCGGCGCGGCTGGCCGCCGGGCGGCACTGACCGCCCGACAGCCGCGCGGTCAGACCACGGGGTCGACGGCCGGACAGCGCGCGCCCCACTCGGGTACCACCTGGTCGATCAGGTAGGCGCGACGGCGTCCTCGGCGATTATGCAGATGAGGGATTTCTAGTAACGCTGCGATCGGTCCCGACCACCCGGTACGCCTTCAACCGGTCGCGCGCCCACCGCAGTTCGCTGCACCCACCTGGCCGGCAGCGCTGGCACGACCCATGCGCCTGGTGCTGCGCGATGGTCTGCCGGGCCAGCATCGGCACCCACACCGACCGGGGCAACTCCCGCTCGATCACCTGCGGTGCGCCTTGAGCGTGTCTCGTGCCCACGTCAGCATGTCGCACCGGTCGCCCTGGCACTGTGCGCAGCCTCCGGTGGCCCGGTGCTCGCTGGGTGGCTTGTGATGCTGGGTGATCACCCGTTGCGCGGTCCAAACGACCAGCGCTGGCGTCACAGGTCCGTCGTCCATGGCCACGGCTCTACCTCCAGAACGGGCAGGTCCGGCCACCGATCCCTGATCAGGTGACCGGACCGCATCCGGTTGTCGCCCCGCCAGCCTCCATTGCAACGTGCGCACCGCCAAGCTTGGAAGTGGCAACGTGCGCACGTAACACGTACATACGGTCATGGCGTGAGACTCGTGGCGCTCTCCGACATCGCGGACATGCTCGGCGGCGTGTCGCGCACCCGCGCCACCGAGATCACGAACCGCGCGACCTTCCCGGCACCGATTGATACGGTCGCCAGCGGCAAGGTGCGAGTCTGGGACCGCGCCGACGTCGAAGCGTGGATCAAGAAGCACCGGCCGCACCAAGCGCGTGACGAAAGCTGAGACGGCCCGGACCCTGCCAAGGTCCGGGCCGTCTGCTGTACCGCTTACTGCTTCTCCACCACACCCTTGAGCCAGTCCGAGATGTAGTAGAGGCTCGTGCCGGCGTCGGAGGCACCCGGGCCATCGAGCTTGTCGGCTACGTCCTCCACGGCGTCGCGGAGTCGGTTCAACTCCTGCGCAACGGCCAGCATCGCGTACGCCGCGCCGCACTGGCGGAGGTCGTTGGCATTCAGCTTGACCCCCGATTCATCGTCCCGCTTCTCTGCGCCGGACAGGTAGTTGGCGGCCAGCCCCCGGTAGTTCATCTCGGGGCACGTCTGGCACACCTGCGCGGAGCACCGACGGCGAAAACGGCGATCCGTCAGACAGCGTCCACATACTTATCCACAGCGACACCCCGCAAGTTGTCGCACTGATGTGCATTTGCCCTCTAGCTGCGACGCCCTGGCGCACGCGCGGGCGAGTCGGTAGTGGAGGGAGGTGCCGTTACAGTCCAACCGAGCGCGCGAGACGGGCCGCTGAACGCTCAGTGGTGGGGTCGCTGTCCGGTGCGAAAGCTAGATTGCTCCAACGGAAGTAGCCGGCCTGGCTCGCCAGGTCAAGGCGGCCGGCTCCCGGGGATGGCACTCCCCGGGGCCGCCTTGAACGGTCACGTCCGCTCATGTCCGAGGCAAGGACCATCTATGAGGGAGAACGAGACCCAGTGACCACGGTAACGAGAGGTACCGGGCCGCACCAGCCCGGGGGACCTGGCAGCACGGAGAACGCCCTGATCGCGGGGTTGTTGCTGGTGACGGCGCTGTCCATCGGGGCGCTGCTCTGCATCGTCTTGAGCAGCGCCGAGGAGATGGGCGACGTCGCCCCGGGTAGCGATTCCTGCCATCAGCGGAATTGCCCTGGCCGCGATCGGCGCGATTGCGGTCGTGCTGCGTAAGCGGCCTCCCCGGAGCCGGCGCTAGCGCGAGCGGCAGTGGGGGTTGTTAAAAGCACCTCCCTGCCAGCCGTTCGCCCACAACTTCATCAAGGCGGGCGACACTGACCCGGAGAAGATGTCGTCAGGGGGTCGGATGCCGGCTTCACTGATTCGGACCGGCTGGTCAGCGCGACGCCGGGCCGGTAAATGATCACCGGCCCGGCGTGCGGGTTACGCCGTACGTCAGCTCTTGAAGGCGTCCTTGATCTTCTCGCCGGCCTGCTTGAGCTTGGCGGTGGACTGGTCAGCGCGGCCCTCGGCCTCGAGCTGCTCGTTGTCGGTGGCCCGACCGGCGCCTTCCTTCAGCTTGCCGGTCG
Organism: Micromonospora sp. ALFpr18c; assembly: GCF_008868155.1. Taxonomy (GTDB): domain Bacteria; phylum Actinomycetota; class Actinomycetes; order Mycobacteriales; family Micromonosporaceae; genus Micromonospora. The sequence continues at coordinate 75,409 of NZ_WBKR01000006.1, read as the reverse complement.
CGTCCTCGGTGGCGTTGTTGATCTTGTCGTCGATACCCATTGCCAACCTCCAATTGCAAGCGTCTCTACGAACCCAGAGGTACCCCCGCCGTCACCACTCCAACCATTACCGCCGTCACAGATCACCAGCAGCCGGGCGGAACCGGCGCAGGCGCAGGCTGTTAGCCACCACGAAGACCGAGGACAACGCCATGGTGGCGCCGGCGATCATCGGGTTGAGCAGCCCGGCGGCGGCCAACGGCAGGGCCGCCACGTTGTAGCCGAACGCCCAGAAGAGGTTGCCCCGGATGATGCCGAGCGTGCGCCGGGACAGTCGGATCGCGTCCACCGCCGCGTCCAGGTCGCCTCGGACGAGCGTGAGGTCGGACGCCTCGATCGCCACGTCGGTGCCGGTGCCCATGGCCAGACCCAGGTCGGCCTGGGCCAGCGCCGGGGCGTCGTTGACCCCGTCACCGACCATCGCCACCGACCGCCCCTCGGCCTGGAGCCGCTTCACGACGTCGACCTTGCCGGCGGGCAGCACCTCGGCGATCACCTCGTCCACGCCCACCTCGGCGGCGACCGCGCGGGCCACGGTGGCGTTGTCCCCGGTCAGCAGGATCGGGGTGAGCCCCAGCGCGCGCAACCGCGCAACGGCCGCCCGACTGGTCGGCCGGACCACGTCGGCGACCGCGAGGACCCCTCGGGCCCGCCCGTCCCAACCGGCGAGGATCGCCGTCCGGCCGGCGGCCTCCGCGTCGCTGACGGCCCACTCGACCTCCGGCGGTACGTCGAGTCCCCGCTCGCGCAGCAGCCGGGGCCGACCGACCAGCACGACCCGCCCGTCGACGGTGCCGGTCACGCCCAGCCCCTCGAGGTTGGCGAAGCCGGTGACCGGGGGCAGCGTGCCGGCCTCGGCGGCGCCCGCGGCGACCGCACGGGCGATCGGGTGCTCGGAGGCGGTCTCCACCGCCCCGGCCAACCGGAGCAGCTCGCCGCGGTCCTCCCCGCTCGCCGGCACCGCGTCCACCAGGGTCATCCGGCCGGTCGTCACGGTGCCGGTCTTGTCCAGCACCACGGTGTCCACCCGCCGGGTCGACTCCAGCACCTCCGGCCCCTTGATCAGTACGCCGAGCTGGGCGCCCCGCCCGGTGCCGACCAGCAGCGCGGTCGGGGTGGCCAGGCCGAGCGCGCACGGGCAGGCGATGATCAGCACGGCCACGGCGGCGGTGAACGCGGCGGTCGGGCCGGCACCGGTGCCGAACCACCAGCCGAGCGTGCCGACGGCGAGGGTGATGACGATCGGCACGAAGACCCCGGAGATCCGGTCGGCCAGCCTCTGCACCGCCGCCTTGCCGCTCTGCGCCTGCTCGACCAGGTCGGCCATCCGGGCGAGCTGGGTGTCGCCGCCGACCCGGGTGGCGGTGACGACCAGCCGGCCGCCCGCGTTGATCGTGGCACCGACCACGCCGTCACCGGGACCGACCTCGACCGGCACCGACTCGCCCGTCAGCATGCTGGCGTCGACGGCCGACGTGCCCTCGTCGACCACCCCGTCGGTGGCGATCTTCTCCCCGGGCCGGACCACGAACCGGTCGCCCACGGCGAGCCGGTCCACCGGTATCCGGGTCTCCACGCCGTCGCGCAGCACCGCCACGTCCCTGGCGCCGAGTTCGAGGAGGGCGCGCAGGGCCGCGCCGGCGGTGCGCTTGGACCGCGCCTCGAAGTAGCGGCCGGCCAGGATGAACACCGTCACCCCGGCGGCCGCCTCCAGGTAGATGGTGCCGGCGCCGTCGGTGCGGGTGATGTCGAGGCGGAACGGGTGTGTCATGCCGGGCAGACCGGCGTCGCCGAGGAAGAGCGCCCACAGCGACCAGCCGAACGCGGCCAGGGTGCCGAGCGAGACCAGCGTGTCCATGGTCGCCGCGCCGTGGCGCAGGTTGGTCCAGGCGGCCCGGTGGAACGGCAGGCCACCCCAGACCACCACCGGTGCGGCGAGGGTCAGCGACAGCCACTGCCAGTAGTCGAACTGCCAGGCCGGGACCATGGCCAGCAGGACCACGGGCACGCTGAGCGCCACCGACACCCACAGCCGGGTACGCGGGCCGCGCAGCGGGTCCACCGGCTGCTCTGCGGTCGGCGGGGCCGGCAGCGCCGCCGAGTAGCCGGTCTTCTGGACGGTGTCGATCAGGTCGTCGGGCGTGACGCCGTCGGCGTAGCGGACGGTGGCCTTCTCGGTGGCGTAGTTGACGGTGGCGCTCACCCCGTCCATCCGGTTCAGCTTCTTCTCGATCCGGGCGGCGCAGGCGGCGCAGGTCATCCCCCCGATCGCCAGCTCGATCCGGTTCGGCGCCTCGGGCAGGGGTCTGCTGGTGGTGGTCATCGTCTGGTCCCGTCAGTTGTGCCCGTGCCCGGGGGTGCCGTGCTCGGCGCCTCCGGTCGGCGCGGGTCCGCTCGCGCCGGGGTCGCCCCCGGTCGGGGCGGTGCCGGCGACGACGGTGAACTCGGCGGTGTGCACCGCCCCGCCGTGCCGGAAGTCGAGGTAGAGCCGGTAGCTGCCGGTCGACGGCACCTCGGCGAGGAAGGTGACGTTCGGGCCGGGACGGGTCCGGCCGTCGCCGGGTGTCCCGTCCGGGTGCACGTGCAGGTACGCGAGGTCACCCCGGCGCAGCGCCACCAGGTGGCCGTACGCGCCCAGGTAGGGCTCCAGGTCGGTGACCGGCTGCCCGGCACGGCTGACGGTCAGGGTGAGCGACGAGGTGCGGCCGGGCTGCGGCGCGCCGGTCAGGGTGACCGTGTAACCGTCGACGGTGGTGCTGGTCGCCGGTGCGGGCAGCGGCCGCTCGGTCAGCTCCCCGGGGACGGTCACGTCGACACCGAGGGTCAGCGGCTCACCCCCGGTCGGAGCGAAGTCGGCGAAGGCACGCCACTGGCCGGGGCCGGCCAGCGGGGTGGCGACCCGCCAGGTGCCGTCCGGGCCGAGGTCGGGGTGGACGTGGCGGAAACCGGAGAGGTCCCGCCGGGCCACGATCAGGTGCATCCGCTTGTCGTGCGCCACGTCGTACCGGGTGACCGGGCGGCCGTCCGGGCCGTCGATCCGGAAGGCGAACTCGCCGGCCGGGGCGCCGACCGGGGCGAGGGTGTAGCCCCGGTCGGAGACGAGCAGGCCGCCGGGGAGCCGGTCGGCCGTCTCGTCGTGGCCCCCCGCCGAGGTGGCGCCGCCGTCGTGCCGACTCTCCACGGCGGGCACCTCGGGGTCGACCACCTGGCCAACCCCGTACGCCGTGCCGAAGACCGCAACGAGAGCGAGGGCGAATCCGCCCAGTCGGGTCACCGTGCTCACGCCGGGACTTCCGACGACCCGTCCACGAGGTCGTAGCCGGCCTCGTCGACGGCGGCCCGGACGCTCGCCACGTCCAGCGGCTGGTCGCTGCTCACGGTGACCCGGCCGCTGGCGAGATCGACCTGGACGTCGCGCACACCCGCGAGGGCGCCCACCTCGGCGCTCACCGCGCTGACGCAGTGCCCACAGGTCATGCCCTGCACCTGGTACGTCGTGTTGACCATCGGACCGTCTCCTCCGCCTCGCTTACCGGTACCCGGTGGGGGTATCGCACGAAGGACCGTACCATACCCCCCAGGGGTAGGCTATCCTGGTCGCCATGACCGCACCCACCCCGATCCGCGGGTACACCGCCAGCAAGGACCAGCTGCTCGCGCGGCTCCGCCGCGTCGAGGGGCAGGTCCGGGGGATCGAGAAGATGGTCGACGACGACCGCTACTGCATCGACGTGCTCACCCAGATCTCCGCGATCCAGGCCGCCCTGGACAAGGTGGCGCTGGGGCTGCTCGACGGGCACGCCCGGCACTGCATGCACGAGGGCGCCGCCGAGGGCCGCGCCGACGAGATGGCCACCGAGATGATGGCCGCGGTCGGCCGGCTGATGAAGCGCGGCTGACGCCCCTCAGTCCCGCTCCGGGTCGAGCCGCACCCGCCGCAGCAACTGGGCGTTGAGCGCGACCACGACGGTGGACGCGGACATCAGCACCGCGGCCAGCGCCGGGCTCAACGCCACCCCGGCCCAGGCCAGCACCCCGGCCGCCAACGGCAGCGCCACCGCGTTGTAGCCCGCCGCCCAGGCCAGGTTCTGCCGCATCTTCCGGTACGACGCCCGGGACAGCCGCACCACGGCAGCCACCCCGCGCGGGTCCGACGAGGCGAGCACCACCCCGGCCGACTCGATCGCCACGTCGGTGCCCGCACCGATCGCGATGCCCACATCCGCGCGGGCCAGGGCGGGCGCGTCGTTCACCCCGTCGCCGACCATCGCCACGGTCAGGCCCCGGCGCTGGAGTTCGGCCACCCGGCCGTCCTTGTCGGCGGGCAGCACCTCGGCGAAGACCTCGTCGACGCCGGGACGGAACCCGAGTTCGGCAGCGACCGCCTCGGCCACCGGCCGCGCGTCTCCGGTGATCATGGCGATGGTCCGGACACCCTCGGCACGCAACTCGTCGACGGCCCGCCGCGCCTCCGGACGCACCTCGTCGGCCAACGCGAACGCGCCGAGCACGGTGTCCGGCAGCCGCACCAGGTGCAGCACCGCCGCACCGCGCGCGGACCAGTGCCCGATCGCCGCCTCCAGATCGGCCGGGAGGGACACCCCCAGCTCGCGGAGCAGCGCCGGCCCACCCACCGCGTACCGCGTACCGTCGACGGTTGCCTGCACCCCGCGGCCCGGCAGCGACCGGAACCCGGCCGCCCGAGCCGGACCGGCGGGCCCCGCCGCCGCGACGATCGCCCGGGCCAACGGGTGCTCGCTGTCCGACTCCACCCCGGCGGCGAGCCGCAGCGCCTCGTCCCGGTCGACACCCGCCGCGGCCAGCACGTCGGTGACGGCGTGCTCGCCCCGGGTCAGGGTGCCGGTCTTGTCGAAGAGCACCGCGCCCACGGTCCGCATCCGCTCCAGCGCCAACCGGTCCTTCACCAGGATCCCGGATCGCGCGGCAAGCGCGGTGGAGAGCGCGACGACGAGCGGAATGGCCAGGCCGAGCGCGTGCGGGCAGGCGATCACCAGGACGGTGACCGCGCGCACCACCGCCTCGTCGGGCTGGCCGAGCGCCGTCCACACCAGCACGGTCAGCACGGCGGTGCCGGTGGCCACGTAGAACAACGCCGCGGCGAACCGGTCGGCCAGCAGTTGGGCACGACCGCCGGAACGCTGCGCCTGGGCGACCATGCGCTGGATGCCGGCGAGCGCCGTCTGGGCACCCAGCGCCTCGACACGTACCCGGATCGCCGAGTCGGTGGCGACGGTGCCCGCCACCACCCGGTCGCCGACCGCGCGGGCAACCGGCCGCGACTCGCCGGTGATCATTGATTCGTCCAGCTCCGCGCCGCCGTCGACGATGCCCCCGTCGGCCGGCACCCGACCGCCCGGGCGGACCAGCACCACATCGCCGACCCGCAGCTCGCCGACGGACACGGCCTCGACCCGCCCGTCGGCGGTCACCCGCTCGGCGTCGTCGGGCAGCAGCGCGGCCAGCGCCGCGAGCGCGCCCCGAGCCTGTCCGATGGCCTTCATCTCCTGCCAGTGCCCGAGCAGCATGATGGTGACCAACGCCGCCAGCTCCCACCAGAAGTCCAGGTCGAAGGCGCCCGCGCTGGTGGCCAGCGACGCGGTGTACGCGACGGTGATCGCCATCGCGATCAGCAGCATCATGCCCGGCGCCCGGTCCCGGACCTCCCGGACCGCACCGACCAGGAACGGCCAGCCACCCCACCAGAACACCACCGAGCCGAGCACCGGCCCCACCCAGGAACGCCCCGGAACATCCCCGCGCAGGCCGAGCCGGTCCGCCACGAGGTGACTGGTCAACACCACCGGCACGGTGAGCACCAGACAGACCCAGAACCGGCGACGGAACATCGCCGGATCGTGACCGGCGTGCTTGTCGTGCCCGCCATGATGCCGGTCCTGCGGTGACTCAGCGCGCATGACTCCACCATCCAGCCCCGCACGCCGCCCCGCGGGCTGTTCGACAACCCCCGACACTCCGCCACGACCTGCGTCCCGCGCCCGGGCTGGTTAGCATTTCCGGCGATGGCCCTCCGGATCCCGCCGCGCAGTCCGGCGCCGACACCGCCTCGACGCGGCGGCGCCCCCGGCCGAGCCGGCCCCTCGTTCACGGTGTGTGACCAAACGGTCGTCATTCAGCGATCCGCCGCGTCCGCCGCCGCAATACCGCGGCGGCGGTGAACCGACCGGCCCGTCGGCACGTACCCCGCACCGGATTCGTTGGGAGTCTCGCATTGGGTTCCGACCACACCCGTTCCGCTCCGTCCGCCCCGCCCCGGGTACGACGGATCCTCGTCGCGACGGTGGTACCCCTGTTCGTCGCCACGGTGGTCGCGGCGCTGGTGCTCTGGCCCCGCGACGGCACGCCGGAGACCGGCGGCGGCGCGGACGTCCCGCGCTACCAGGGCACCGTGACCCGTGTGGTGACCGAGCCGTGCCCGCCCACGCCGCAGACCCCGGAGGGCACACCGGACGCCGGCGACGGGCCGTGCGGCACCGTGGACGTCCGGGTGCAGAACGGGCCGAGTGCCGGGCAGCAGGTCCAGACTCCGGTACCGGACGGCCCGGGGGCGCCCCGGGTCGACGTCGGCGACGAGGTCATCCTGGTCGAGCTGAACGACCCGGCCGATCCCAGCGCCAGCAGCTGGAACATCGCCGAACACCAGCGCGGCACGCCGCTGGTGTGGCTCGCGGTGGTCTTCGCCGCCGCGATCGTGGCGTTCGGCCGGTGGCGCGGCCTGGCCGCGCTCGCCGGGCTGGCCGCGAGCTTCGCCATCCTGCTCACCTTCGTGCTGCCGGGCATCGCGGCCGGTCGGTCACCGCTGCTCGTGGCGGTCGTCGGCGCCGCGCTGATCATGTTCGTGGTGCTCTACCTGACGCACGGGGTGACCGCGCAGACCTCGGTCGCCGTGCTCGGCACCCTGGGCAGCCTGGTGCTCACCGGCGTGCTGGCCACCATCGCCACCGCCGCCACCCACCTGACCGGCTTCGGCAGCGAGGACGCCACCACGCTGTCGATGTTCCAGGCCGACGTGGACCTGCACGGCCTGCTCCTCGCCGGGATCATCATCGGTTCGCTCGGGGTGCTCGACGACGTGACGGTCACCCAGGCGGCCACCGTCACCGAGCTGGCGAACGCCAACCCCGGCCTGACCCGGTTGCAGCTCTACCGGGCGGCCACCCGGGTCGGCCGGGCCCACATCGCCTCCACGGTCAACACCATCGTGCTGGCGTACGCGGGCGCCTCGCTGCCCCTGCTGCTCCTGCTCACCGCCGACACGCGCCCCCTCGGCCAGATCCTCACCAGCGAGTTCCTCGCGCAGGAGATCGTCCGCAGCGCGGTCGCCACCCTCGGCCTGATCGCCGCCGTACCGCTGACCACCGGGCTCGCCGCGGTGGTGACCGCCGCCGGCCGGTCGGCTGCCGCGCCGGCCGACGACGCCCCCGCCGGGCGGCCCCGGCCGGACCGGGCGGAAGCGCTGGCCGCCCTGAGCTCCCCCCGCACGGGTCCACCGGACGGACCGGACCCGACGGGGCCCACACCCCCGCCCACCGCCACCGACCGGTGGCCAGAGCCGAACAGGAGCACGGATACGGCATGGTGACACTCCTCAGCGTGACCAGATCGGGCATCCGGCCTGAGAATCGCATCACTGGTCACTCAACGCCATGGCGAAATGACGCTTTTAGTCGGCATCGGGACGTAGCTCAGGCGGTCGACTCTCGGGTAACCTCGCTGCCGGTCACCGCCGAAGGCGCGAATCGGCGCCTGCGGTACCACCGCCCAATCGCCAACCGGCGAGCCGGGAACCCAGGTACGTGGGGTGAATCCGCGACAGCGGTAGGGGCCACTTCCGCCCCGAACCCGTCAGCTAACCCGGTCGGCGGTCGACGGAAGGGAACATTGTGACGGCACCCCTACGCCGCTGGTTGACACCGGTGGTGGCCGTGATCGCCGCACTGACCGTGCTCGCCGGGCCCCTCCCCGCGCACGCCGCCCCGACGACTCCCACGCCGTCCGGGCACGAGGAGGACGGCGAGCCCAAGCTGCTCACCGACGTCATCGAGAAGACCAACCGGGACTACGTCGCCGCCAAGTCCAAGCTGGACAAGTCCAAGAAGCGACAGCTCGAACTCTCGCACGAGGTGGACCGCGCGAAGGCCGACCTGGAGGCCCTGGCCCCGCAGGTCGGTCAGATCGCCGCCCAGTCGTACCGGACCGGTCGGATCGGCGCGATCGCGATGCTGCTGGAGAGCGACGCCCCCGACTCGTTCGTCCGGCGCGTCGCCACGCTCGACGAGATGAACATGGTCAACGAGAAGAAGCTCGCCGAGGTCAACGCGGTGAAGTTTCGCGCCGAGCAGGCCAAGCTGGCCCTCGACGCGGAGGTCCGCGAGCAGCAGAAGCAGGCCGCCCTGATGGCCAAGGAGAAGCGCGACGCGGACAAGGCGCTTGCCCTGGTCGGCGGCCAGGGCTTCACCGGCGGTCTGGTGGACGCCACCTCACGGGTCGCCGCGATCGGCCCCGGCCGGACCGTCGACGGTGAGTGGAAGTCCGAGTCCTGCAGCGAGAACGACCCCACCACCTCCGGCTGCATCACGCCGCGCACGCTGCACGCGTACAAGGAGGTCAAGAAGGCCGGCTTCAACCGGTTCGTCGGCTGCTACCGCCCCGGCGGGCCGTGGGAGCACCCGAAGGGCCGCGCCTGCGACTGGTCGTTGCAGCAGAGCGGCTTCAGCCCGTGGCACAACGACGACACCCGCATGTACGGCAACAACGTCGCCGCATTCCTCATCCGTAACGCCGACCGCCTCGGCATCTACTACGTGATCTGGAACCGGCAGATCTGGTTCCCGGCAACCGGCTGGAAGTCGTACAGCGGGGACTCGGACCACACCGACCACGTCCACATGTCGATGCTCTGACCCGCACCTCTCGCTGTCGAGGGCCGTCCCGCGTCACGCGGGGCGGCCCTCGTCGCGTCAGGCGGCTGCCGCCGCAGACCCGTCGGGCACGTCGAGCGTCGCCACGCCGGCCGGGACGGCGGCGACCGGGCGCACCACTCCGGCGGCCAGCCGGTACGACACGCCCACCACCGCGCACCGTCCCCGCGCCACCTCGTCGGCCAGCACGGACGACTGCCCGAGCAACGTCTCGACGGTCTGCGCGATGTGAATGTCGACGATGCCGTCGATGTCGTCGACCCCCTCGGCGGCGGCCCGACGGAGGCTGGGCAGGACGGCGTCGACCACCGCGCCCAGGTGCCCCGCCGGTGCGACGCCGGTGGCGGTGACCTCCCGGGCCGCCTGGACCGCGCCGCACGAGTCGTGGCCCAGCACGACCACCAGCGGGGTGCCGAGCACGGTCACGGCGTACTCGACGCTGCCCAGCACCTCCGGGCCGGTCGTGTGCCCGGCCGTGCGGACCACGAACAGGTCCCCCAGCCCCCGGTCGAAGATGATCTCGGCGGCCAACCGTGAGTCGGAGCAGCCGACGATCACCGCGAACGGGTGCTGTCCGTCGGCCACCGCGGCCCGGTGCCCGGCGTCCTGGTTGGGGTGGCGCGGGGAGCCGCTGACGAAACGCCGGTTGCCGGCGACCAGCTCGGCGTACGCCCGGGCCGGTTCGGTGTTCGTCGACGACTCGTCTGCGCCGCGCTGCGAACCCGGCTGCCCGCCGGATGCTCCGGGAAGACTCATCCCCGCTCCTCGTCCATGCATATGACCTGGTCAACCGGGCTCTTCAGGCGGGCCTGCGGTGAGCGCCGGCTCGGGGCTACACCGTCACACGCACCGGAAGAGGCGTCAAGATATGCGTGATTTAGATTTCATGCATTGACCCGGCGGTCAGTCGTCGGACACCCCCCGAGAGTGGGGCGGGGAAGCCCTTGAGGCAGGCTTGGCACCTGGAGAGGTGGTCCAACCATGGCACGGACTGTGACGGGCGACACCGGCGGCGGGCGGAACTGGACGTTCCTCACCAACCACGGGCACGTTCTGCTGGCCATCGCCCGCGACCCCACCGCACGGCTGCGCGACGTCGCGGCGGAGGTCGGCGTGACCGAACGGGCCGCGCAGGCGATCGTCGCGGACCTGGAGGCGGAGGGGTACCTGCGGCGCACCCGGGTCGGGCGGCGCAACGAGTACACCCTCAACCCGTCCGGCCGGTTCCGGCACCCCGCCGAGGCCGACCGGCAGGTCGGCGACCTGCTCGCGCTCTTCACCGAGGCACCTCCCGTGGACACCACCCGCCCCTCCTGACCGCGACCGCCGGGCCGCTGCCCGGCGCACCACAGCGGTAATCTCTGCGGGTGCGCGAAAGCCTGCCGATGAGCGCGACCGAGCCGCCCCGCCGTGCCCGGCGGGCCACCCGACGCGTCCTCAGTGGAGCGTTGGCGACCCTGCTCGGCACCGCCCTGGTGGCACCCGCCCCGGCGGTCGCGGCACCGCCCACCTGTGGCCCTGCCGGCGAGTCGGGCCTGACCGAGATGCCGTGGGGGCTGCGCCGACTGGAGCCGTCCTCGGCCTGGCCGTTGTCCCGTGGCGCCGGCGTGACGGTCGCCGTCATCGATTCCGGGGTTTCCGCCATCCACCCGGTGCTCAAGGGCCAGGTGCTCGACGGTCGCGACTTCAACGACCTCCCGGCCAACCAGGGGCAGTGCGACCTGGTCGGGCACGGCACGATGATCGCCGGCATCATCGCCGGGAAGGAAGGCACCGGCGTCCCGTTCAGCGGCATCGCCCCGGCCGCGCGCATCCTGCCGATCCGGGTCCTGCCCGATCTCAAGAGCACCAACGACGAGGCGCTGCCCGGGCAGGTCGCCGCCGCCATCGACTGGGCCGTCGACCAGGGCGCAGACGTGATCAACATGTCGCTGACGACACTGCCCCGCCCCGAGCTGGCGCAGGCCGTCGAACGGGCGCTGACCAAGCGGGTGATCCTGGTCGCCGCCGCCGGCAACCGGCAGGAGAACCAGCAGGACCGGCCGGGCTACCCGGCCGCCTATCCCGGCGTGATCGCCGTCGGCGGCGTGGACGAGCAGGGTGGCCACGTCGGCACGTCGGTCAGCGGCTCCTACGTGGACATCGCCGCGCCGGGGTTGAACATCGTCGGACCGGCCCCCGGAGGGTCCGGCTACCGCGCCGAGCCCAACGGCGGCACCAGCTACGCCACCGCGTACGTGTCGGGGACGGCCGCGCTGGTCCGGGCCGCCTACCCCGACCTCGACCCGCAGCAGGTCGCCGACCGGCTGGAACGGACCGCCGACAACCCGCCCGACGGGCACAACGCGGACATCGGCTACGGCGTGGTCAGCCCGTACCGGGCGGTGTCGAGTGTGCTCGGCACCCGCACGGACCCACCCGCCGGGGCACTGCCGGCACCCACCCCGGAGACCGACCCGCTGAGCTGGCAACGCACCGCCGCGCTCTGGGCCGCGGCGATCGGCGCTCTGCTCGTCGTGCTGCTGCTGGTCGCGCGACCGGTGCTGGCCCGAGGCCAGCGGCGCGGCTGGCGCCCGGGCCGGCGTACGGACACACCCGTCACCGACTGAGCTGGCTCCTGGGCCGCCGCGGGCTGGACAACGCACTGCGGCCCCGACCCAGGTCGAACCCGGACCGGAGCCGCAGCGGCGATTGCCTCAGCTCCACACCTTGGAGTTGCTCATCTCGGTGGAGACGTAGTTTTCCCGGGCGATGCCGACGGCACCACCGATCTCGTTGAGAATCCGGTTGATGTCCCGGACGGCCGTGTCCCACTTCGCCTGGTGCTGCTCGTAGGCGACCCGGTCCTCGCCGTCCCAGTGCAGCTTGGACAGCATCGACCGCAGCGTGTCGAGCTTCTCGTCGATGGTCTTCGAGATGGCCTGCATCTGCTGGTTGCTGCTCTCGAGGACCGCGTAGTCAACCTTGATCGTCACGACTTCCTCCTCTGCTGACTGCGGATCACGGGTTGAGAGCAGAGTGGAACTTGTCCAGCATCTGCTGCTGCTCTTCGTCGTTGACCTGGTGCGTCGTACCCGACTTGTCGAGCAGGTCGGCGATGCTGTCCATCGCCGTCAGCAGCTTGACGGTGTCCTCGTTCCAGCGCGACATCAACGACTGGAAGCCCGTGGACGCCTGACCCTTCCACGCCATGGCCAGGTCGTCGACCACGTTCCACAGCTTCTTCAGCTCGCCGTCGACCTCGCTGCGCGTGGACCGCACGTCACTCGCGGCGGTATGCAGAGTCGCAGCTTCGACCTCGAACGCCATGCTTCACACCCTTCCGTCATGTTGTGGTGGCGGCTTCGCCGCACCCCTCCCCCGCGGCAAGGCAGCGACACCCCACCGACGGACACTCCAGTGAAGACCGTAGCCGACCCGGTCCAGCCGGCGCAGCCCTGACCGGCCACGTTCGATGGATAGTGGTGAATCGGGAATGCGACCCAACGATCGGCGCCCGTGCACGTCGACCCCGTCAGGACGGCTCGGACCAGGCGGTCTGGATCAGTTGCTGGCCGTCGCGGCGACGCACGAGGGTGCCCCGACCCGGCGGCTGCGGGCTCGGCCGCAACGTGCCGAAGACGGCACCCTCCTCCCGGTTGCCGGACATCAGCAGGCCCGGCGAGTCCAGTTCCCGTAGCCGTTGCAGCACCGGTTCGTAGAGCGCCCGGGACACGCCACCGACCCGCCGCGTGACGACCAGGTGCAGGCCGATGTCCCGAGCCTGCGGCAGCAACTCCAGCAGGGCGCTGAGTGGGTTGCTGCCGCCGGAGGCCACCAGGTCGTAGTCGTCCACCAGGATGTACAGGTCCGGACCCTTCCACCAACTGCGGTCGCGCAGCTGGGCCGTGGTCACGTCCGGGCCGGGCAGCCGGTTGGACAACGCGCTGCGGATCGAGCCGAGCCCCTGGGCGAACGCCTGGTTGGACGGTGCGTAGTCCAGCAGGTGGTCGCCCTCCACCGCACCCAGCAGGCCGCGCCGGTAGTCGGCGATCACCAGCCGGGCCTGCGCCGGCGTGTACCGCTCGGTGATGCCTCGGGCGATCAACCGCAGCAGGTTCGTCTTGCCGCACTCGGCGTCGCCGAAGACCGTCAGATGCGGCTCGTTGACCAGGTCCAGGTAGACCGGCGCGAGCGCCGACTCGTTGACGCCGATCGGCAGGCCGGGCACCGACCGGTCGATGATCCGGGCCAGCTCGGCCACCGGAAGTCGACGCGGCAGCAGCCGCACCTTCGGCGCCGGACGGCCCGGCCAGTTCGTCGCCACGTGCCCGGCCAGGGCGATCGACGCCTCGGTCAGGTCCTCGATGTCGCGGCGGCCGTCGATCCGGGAGATGGCGGTGAGGAAGTGCAGCTTGTCCCGGGTCAGACCACGGCCGGGTGCCTTCTCCGGCACGTTCATCGCCGAGCGGCGGTCGATCTCCGACTCGGACGCGTCACCCAGCCGCAGCTCAAGCTTGGTGCCGAGCAGATCCCGCATGTTGATCCGGATCTCCGCCCAGCGCACCGCCGTGAGCACCACGTGCACGCCGAAACCGAGACCCCGGTTGGCGAGCGTCGTGATGGTCTGCTCCAGCTCCTCGTACTCCTGGCGCAGCGTGTTCCAGCCGTCCACCACCAGGAACACGTCACCGAACGGGTCGTCGGCGAACTCGCCGGCGGCCCGCCGACGGCGGTAGCTGGCCACCGAGTCGATGCCGTGCTGGGCGAAGCGCGCCTCCCGGTCGTCCAGCACCGCGACAACCTCGGCCACCGTGCGGCGCACCGCCTCGACGTCCCGCCGGCCGGCCACCCCGGCCATGTGCGGCAGCCGCTCCAGGCTGCGCAACGCGCCACCGCCGAAGTTCAGGCAGAAGAACTGCACCTCACGCGGCGTGTGGGTGAGCGCCAGCGACGCCAGCAGCGTACGGAGCATGGTGCTCTTGCCGCTCATCGAACGGCCCACGATGACCACGTTGCCGCCCGCGCCGGCCAGCTCGACCATCATCGGGTCACGGCGCTGCTCGTACGGGCGGTCGACCACGCCGACCGGCACGGTGAGGCGGCCCCGGCCCGGCCACGACGCGGTGCACAGGCCGTACGTCGGATCCACGGCCAGCTGGCCGAGCAGTTCACCCAGGCCCGGCGGGTCGGCCAGCGGCGGCAACCAGACCTGGTGCGCCGGACGGCCACGGCCCTTGAGCTGGTCGATCAACACGTCGAGCATCGCCACGGCCTTGCCGTCCGCCGGCTGCTCCGGCTCCGGTGCGGTGTCCACCGGCATCTGCGGGGCCTGCGCCGGAATGAAGTCGAGCCCGTACGGCACGATGCGGCGTTGCACCAGCGCCTGCGACGCCGACGCCTGCTGCCCCGGCGCCCGGTACGCCCCCGACACGTACGCGGCCCGGAACCGCAGCATCGTGCTGGTGTCCGTCTTCAGGTAGCCGTGCCCGGGCGCGTTCGGCAGCTCGTACGCGTCCGGCACGCCGAGCACGATCCGGCTCTCCACCGCCGAGAAGGTCCGCAGACCGATCCGGTACGACAGGTGGGTGTCCAGGCCGCGCAGCTTGCCCTCTTCGAGGCGCTGGCTGGCCAGCAGCAGGTGCACGCCGAGCGAACGGCCCAGCCGGCCGATCATGACGAAGAGGTCGATGAAGTCGGGTTTGGCGGCGAGCAGCTCGCTGAACTCGTCACAGATGATCAGGAGGCTGGGCATCGGCGCCAGCGGTTCGCCGGCCGAGCGGGCCTTCTCGTACTCGAAGCGGGAGACGTAGTTGCCGGCGGCCCGCAGCAGCTCCTGCCGGCGCACCATCTCGCCGGCGAGCGCGTCCCGCATGCGGTCCACCAGCGGCAGCTCGTCGGCCAGGTTGGTGATCACCGCGCTGGTGTGCGGCAGCGCCTCCAACGAGGCGAACGTCGCGCCACCCTTGAAGTCCACCAGGACGAAGTTCAGTTCCTCCGACGAGTGGGTGACCGCCAGCGCGGCCACCACCGTACGGAGCAGCTCGCTCTTGCCGGAACCGGTCGCGCCGATCACCAGACCGTGCGGGCCCATGCCCTCGTGCGCGGACTCCTTGAAATCCAGCTCGACCACGTTGCCGTCCGGGCCGACGCCGAGCGGGATGCGCAGCCGGTCCCGGTGCCCGCGTGGCCGCCAGGTCTGCCGGACGTCGACCGTGGCGGCGTCACCCACGCCGAGCAGGTCGGGCAGCTCCATGCTGCGGGCCAGCGGCTCCTCGTTGCTGGTCTGCTGCTGGGAGAGCCGGTAAGGGGCGATCTGCCGGGCCAGCCCCTCGGCGGCCTCGGCGGTGAGCCGGTCCGGGCGGCCCAGCGGCGACGACGAGCTGCCCCGGACCAACTCCAGGGTGCTTCCGTCGCCCACGTCGAGGCACAGCAGCCAGCGGCCGGCGTCGCGCGGGACGGTGCCGGACAGGTCGATCATCGTGGCGCCCAGCAGACCCGGGCCCAGCAGCTGGCCGGTCGGCGACACCTCACCGCCGTCGATCACCACGACCAGGTGCGGCGCGGTGGTCAGCGGCTTGGTCTCGGGCGCGAAGCGGGGTCGCCCGGCCAGCTCACCGGCGAGGGACTCCTCCGCCTCGGCGAGGCTCGCGAACACCAGTCGACGCGCGCCCGCCGCGTCGGTACGTCCACTGTGGTGCGCGTGCGGCAGCCACTTCACCCAGTTCCAGGCCGACTGCCGGTCCGGTGCGGCCACCACCGCGATCACCAGGTCGTCCGGGGCGTGGAAGGTCGCCAGCTGACCCAGCGCGGCCCGGGCCAGGTCGAGCACCGGCTCCCGGTCGCCACGTAGCACCACCCGGCTGAACGCGCGCACCGACAGCGCGGTCGGCAGGTCGGGCACGCTCGAGTGGGCGCGGACGAACCGGCGCAGCGCGATCGCGCTCATCGGCTCCAGGTCCTCGACCGGCTTGGTCTCCGGCGGAACGATCTCCACCGCCAGTCGCTGCGGGCCGAGCGCGATCCGGGTTTCGCCGAAGTCGTCCTCGGTGATCCGCCGCTCCCACAGCCGCCGGGACGCGGCGATCGACCAGAGCGCGTCCGGCTCCGGATGCCGCCACGCCATCGCCGCACGCTGCTGCTCGGCCGCGCGCCGGGTGCGCTTGCGCATCTGGGCCAGGTAGCGCATGTAGTCGCGGCGGTCGGCGTTCAGCTCGGCCTTGTCCTTGCCGCCGTTGTTGGCCAACGAACCGATCGCCATCCCGAGCATGGAGACGCCGAACAGACCACCGGCGACGTACGTCATCATGCCGCCGCCCTTGCCGGCGTAGAGGAATGCCATCGCGCCGACCCCGCAGAACATCGGCAGGATCATGAGCAGCTGCCCCATCCCGCGGGGCGTCGACTCCGGCAGCTCCGGAGGGGACTCCAGCAGCACCTCACCGCGCGGCAAGGCTGGCCCCGGCTGACGCGGGAGCCGGCGGAACACCACCGTGCTCACGGCTGTCTCCTCCCCAGAAGCGGCCTTGACGACATGCCGTCGCGGACCGAAGTCTGCGGGCGGGCATCGTACGTGCACGCCATCGTAGGTAATCTCCCGTGGGCGCGGTGGACCCGCATCGCGGCACCGCGGCCAGCCGATCGTAGACGGACACCTGGAGGCCACTGTGGCGACGAAGACGGCGACCGGTGGTCTGAGCCGGATCACCATCGTGGCTCCGCGTACCCGAATGGATCTGGCCCTGCCGTCGGACGTGCCGTTGGCGGACCTGCTCCCCACCCTGCTGCGCTACGCCGGAGAGGATCTCGCCGACGAGGGGGTGCGGCACGGCGGTTGGGCACTGTCCCGGTTGGGCGGTGCGCCGCTGGACGGGGGGCGTACGGCGGTGCAGCTCGGCGTCCGCGACGGTGAGGTGCTCTACTTCAATCCCCGCTCGGCGGCGGCCCCGGAGATCGTCTTCGACGACGTGGTGGACGCGGTGGCCACCGCCACCAACCAGCGACCCGGTGCCTGGCAGGTCGGCGCGAGCCGGTCCTTCGCGGTGCTGTTCGCCGCGGCGGCGCTGGGTGCCGGCGCGCTGGCCGCGCTCTTCGCCGGCCCACCGCACCTGCCCGGCGCGGTGGCGGCTCTGCTGGTGGCGGTGGCGCTGCTGGTCGGCGCGGCGGTGCTGTCCCGGGCCGCCGGTGACAGCCGGACCGGCGCGGTGCTGGCCATGGTCGGCCTGGTGCACGCGGGCACCGGGGGTCTGCTGCTGCTGGCCGGCGACCGGCCGTTGACCGACCTGGCGAGCCCGCACGTCCTGCTCGCGGCGACCGCCGTGGTGGTCGGCGGGGCGGTGGCGGTGCTGGCGGTCGGTGACCGGTACCCGCTGTTCTTCGCCTCGATCGGCGTGGGCGCGGCCACCGGCCTGGGCGCACTCCTCTGCCTGGCCTTTGGCATCGACGCCGCGGCCGCGGCGGCGGTGGTCGCGGCGGTCGCGTTCGGCGCGGTGCCGGCGTTGCCGATGGTGGCCTACCGGCTGGCCCGACTGCCGGTGCCGTCGATCCCGACCGGCCCGGAGGACCTGAAGACCGACAACGAGTCGGTCGACGGCCGGCAGGTGCTCCAGCAGAGTGAGCGCGCCGACGAGTTCCTGACCGGTCTGCTGTGGACCGTGTCGATGCTGGTCCTCGGCGCGGAGCTGGTGCTCGCCCTGGACGGCCGGCTGCCGGCGGTACTGCTGTGCCTGGTGCTGGGGCTGCTCTCGCTGCTGCGTGCCCGTCCGCTGCTGGGCCGGGCGCAGCGCGTCCCGGTGCTGCTCGCCGGCACGGTGGGGCTGGGCCTCGCCGCCGCGGCGGCCTTCGCCGACGGGTCGCTGCCGGTCCGGCTCGGCCTGGTCCTCGGTGGGCTGCTGCTGGCCGCCGTGATCAGCCTGGTCTACGGGCTGACCGTCGCCGGCAAGCGCATCTCACCGGTCTGGGGCCGGCTGCTCGACATCGTCGAGATCCTGCTGATCATCTCGCTGGTGCCGCTCGCCGTCTGGGTCTGCGGGCTGTACGGCTGGATCGTCAACCTGCGGCCCTGACCGCCGAAGCACGGACCAGCCGGTCAGCGCGCCGGCGGGCGGGTGGAGACGCCCAGCATCGATCCGACCGGCGCGCTCGCGTACACACCGGGGCCGTGCTGCCCGTCCACCGGCCGGGCCGACGCACCGGCCCGGCCGGCCACCTCCCGGACCACCTTGACCAGCGCCTCCACGTGGTTGTCCATGGCCGCGACCCGCAGCAGCGGCGCCGCCATCCGCCCGTCCGCGGACACCGACACGGCCACCGTGTGCGACGGCGCAGAGGTGGCGGTGACCGCGTCCACGAGCGGACCGAGCGGTGCGTCCGGACGGCCGCGCAGGGCCATGCAGCGGTGCGTCCAGCCGCCGCCGCGCAGCCCCTGCCAGGTCTCCGTCGGTGGCTCCGGCACGAGGTCCAGCCCGGCGGCCGAGACCACCGCCGAGCGCAGCTCGTCGCGACCCAGCGGACGGTGGGACAGCCCGGCCGCGGTCAGCGCCTTGCCGAGCCGGCCGATGCCGGCGGCCAACGTCCGGTGTACGCCAGCCAGTCCGCCTCCCCGGCTCACCGCCTCCACACGGGCGTCGCGCACGGTGAGCCGCAGCGCCACCCAGACCGTCCGGTGCGCCGCCGGCGCCGCGCCGGGCGCCGGATACCAGACCAGGGTGTGTGCGACGACCTGGGTGCCGGACACCGGCGCGGCGAAGTCCGCGAGCACCGCCAGCGCTCGGTCCACGGTGGACGCCTCGACCGAGCCGACCGCCGTGCCGGTGCCGGACTGCAACGCGATCGCCGCGAACCAGCCGTTGTCGTCCTGCCCGATCCCGAGCCGGGTGCCCCGGTCGGTCAGCTCGATGACGCTCAACTCGGGGGCGAGCGCGGCGAGGCGTGGGTCCGCGGCGCTGCCGTCGGCCAGCGCCGCCGTCGCGCGTTCGCGGCGTCGCCGCAGTCGACGGCGCAGCAGCAGGTCCTCAAACCACCAGCGGCCGGCCCGGCGGGCGAACGCGGCCAGGACGACCAGTGCCGCCACGGTGCCCACCGCGGCGAGCAGCCAACTCGGACCGGTGGTCGAGGCCCAGACCGCGACCGCGCACAGCTCCAGCAGAACGAGCTGCCCCACGAGCACCGGGCCGACCCGGCCGCGACCGGGACGGTCGGCCGGTGGCGTCGCTCGTGCCGGGACGTCGGACGGGCTCGTGGCTGCTCGGGCGGGTCGCGCCTGAACCTGCGTCATGGCTGACTGTCCCTCCTGCACGGTACGGCTCTGCGCCGGGTCGGTCCGGTGCCGGCCACGGGCGGTGGTCCCGAAGACCCGCCGTCGGCCCCTTATCGTAGGGAAGCCCGCGACGGCACCCCGAGGAGATCGTCGCGGATCCATCCCGCCGGAGGTAAGTCATGCGGACCCGCCGCGATCAGGTGCAGGCGTACCGCTTCGTCACCCGCCGCATCGTCTCCGCACTGCTGTCGGGCGATCCGGAGACCACCAACCTGCCGATGAGACGGCTCGGCATGGCGGTCTTCGGCAGTGTCATCGCCGCCGCGATCGTGCTCGGCGGGGTGGGCGCCTACGGTCAGTTGACCGGTAACACCGCGCCGTTGGAAGACAAGACGCTGGTCATCGAACGGGAGACCGGCGCGACGTACGTGTTCGTGGGCGGGCAGCTGTATCCGGCC
The DNA here is from genome assembly GCF_008868155.1 of Micromonospora sp. ALFpr18c. Classification (GTDB taxonomy): domain Bacteria; phylum Actinomycetota; class Actinomycetes; order Mycobacteriales; family Micromonosporaceae; genus Micromonospora. The sequence goes on along the minus strand of NZ_WBKR01000006.1, from coordinate 55,715 downwards.
CTCAACTACACGTCGGCGCGGCTCATCCTGAACGTGCCGGACCCGACGGTGCGGACGATGTCCCAGGCGTCGCTGCGGGACCGCCCTCGCGGTCGTACGCTCGGCATCGTCGGCGCCCCGGACGCGTTGCCGGACCGCACGTCGCTGACCGGGCTGCCCTGGTCGGTCTGCGACGTGCCGGACCCGGCCGATCCGCAGCGCTCCACCACCCGGGTCGTGATCGACCGGGCGTTGCCCGGTGGGGCGCCGCTGGGCGACCGGGCGGTGCTGGTCACCGTGGACGGTGAGCGGTACCTGCTCACCGGTGACAACCGGCTCCAGGTGCTCGGTGGCGAGCAGACGATCGCGGCGCTGAAGATGCCCAACGCCACCCAGCTGCGGGTCGGGCAGCAACTGCTCAACGCGGTCCCGGCCGGGCCGGCACTGCGCAGGCCGACACTGTCCGGCGACGGTGAGCGGAGCGGGCTGATCGTGGGCGACCGGCCGGCCACCATCGGCCAGGTGTTCCAGGCGGCCGGCCGGTACTACGTGCTGGCTCGCGAAGGGCTCGTCTCGGTCACCGAGATCACCGCCCTGTTGATGATCAGCGGTGGCGGTCAGATTACCGACATCACCCCGAACCAGGCCGGGCAGCTGCTGGTCGACCAGCGGGTGGAGGAGGAGGGGCTGCCGGAGACGCTGCCGAGCCTGTACCCGGCCCGGTCCGGGCAGACCACGCTGTGCGCGACGTACCGGGCGGGCACCGGTGGCGGTCCGCCGACCACCACCCTGGAGGTCTTCGACCGGGCACCGGCGGAGCTGACCGCGACCGATCCGGGGCCGGTGCCGGTGCGCCAGACCGCCCGGGACGCGGTGCGTACCGCCGAGGCGGTGCTGCTGCCCGGTGGGAAGGGTGTGCTCGCGCAGGCCGCGCCCGGGGCCGGGACCAGCGGTTCCGGCGCCGCCGGGTCGACGATCTATCTGATCGGTCCGCAGGGCGTCCGGTACCCGCTCGCGTCGGTCGAGACGCTGGCCGTGCTCGGCTACGCCGGGGCCACACCCCTCGCGGTGCCCGGGACTCTGCTCGCGCTGATCCCGACCGGGCCCACTCTGGACCCGGAGGACGCGGCGGCCTTCTTCGCGCCGGAGGGTGCCGCGCCGACCGCGACCGCCCCGACCGCGACGACCGGCGCCACGCCCCCGGCCGGAGGAGCAGGCGGTGCGGTCCCGGCGGTATCGACAGGCACCGACGGCTGAACGGCTCACACGGGTCGCCCGCGATCGCGGTGGTGAACTAACCTGGATGCGCTGACGGTTGTCAACCAGATCGACGGGGAGGGTTGCCATGACCGGGCGCACGGAAGTCGACCTGCTGTCCCTTGAGGACTTCCACAAGAACCTGTCGGCCCGGCTGAGCCAGGCCGAGTCGGTGTTGCGCAAGCTCAACACCGAGATGCAGTGCACCCCGCCGGCGTTGGGGTCGTTCACCGACGCCACCGACAACGCGCGCCGTTACAACACGGTCCACCAGTCCTACGTCGAGCAGGCCGAGCGGCTCCGACAGGCCGTGCTGGCGGCCCAGCAGGCCACCAACACGATCCTGGCCAACTACCGGACGGCGGAGGCGCGCAACAGGGCCAACGCCACCGACATCACCGCCGCGTTGACCGGGGTCCAGCAGGCGTTGGAGCCAAAGGGGGACGGGCGTGTCTGAGTACACCCAGCGCTACCAGGGCCACAGCCACCAGGAGTTGTACGACGCCGTGATGGCCGGCAAGCCGGAGCAGATCGAGGGCGTGGCCGCCCAGTGGGCTTCGCTCAAGGGCATCCTGGACGGCCTCGGCCGGGAGCTGAGCGGTGACCTGGACAAGCTCGGCAACACCTGGACGGGTTCGGCGGGCCGCGAGTTCCAGCGACGGCTGGGGCTGATCGTCGTGCACTCCGACGCGCTCGGCGAGGGGATGGCCGGCGTCAAGCAGGGGCTCACGATGATGGCCGGCCAGTTGCGCACCGCGCACAAGCAGGCGGAAAACCCGGAAGAGACCGACGACAACGACCAGATGATCAACGGCGCCCTCTCCGGCAGCGCCTTCGGCCTGCCCGGCGCCGTGATCGGCGGCATGCTCGGTCACCAGCAGGACAAGGAAGAGCAGCAGAAGGCCCACCAGCGGATGGTGACCCTGGTGGCCGAGCTGGCCGCCGGTTACGACCTGTCCGCGTACGACCGGGTGGTCGATCCGCCTCCGCCTCCGCCGGACACGCCGGAGACGACCACCAACGACCGGACGACGCCGCGCGGCGGCCCGCACACCGCACCGCCCACCGCCGCGCCCACCATCAGTGGCCACACCGCGCACACCGGTGACGCGACCATCGGAACGCCCGACCGGGCCGGTGAGCCGCCGGTGGTCGGCGTCGGTGACGACTCGGTGCCCGACCAGGACACCGGCGCCACGCCGGGCGTGCTCATCGTCTCGGACGACACCGTGGGCGGCGGCACCAGCCTCGCCGGCGCGGATCCGCTGGTCGGCGGTGCCCTGCTGGCCGGCGGTGCCGCCGGCTTGGCCGGTCTGTCCGGGCCCGCCACCATGCCCGCCAGTGCCGGCGGCCCGGGTCTGCTCTTCGGTGCGCAGGGCGGGGCTCCGGCCGGCGGGGTGCTGCGCACCTCGTCACTCGCCAGCTCGGGCAGCACGCCCACCACGTCGGCCCGGCCGGCCAGCGCGCCAGCCCCGGCCGACAACCGCTCCGGCAGCGGCATCGGGCGCAGCATGGACGGCCGGCGCGCGGAGGCCGGGAACGCCCGCCCGGGCTCCGGCCGCGCGGCGACCCGTCCCGGGCTGCTCGGCGGCCGTGGCCACTCCGACGATGACGAGTCCGACGAGCGGCTGACCTGGCTGACCGAGGACGAGATGGTGTGGCGGGAGGGTGAGTCCGGCCCACCCCCGGTGCTCGGCACCGACAGGTAAGGCACACACCCCGGCAGCACGTTCCGGTGGCCCCGTCCCCTGGACGGGGCCACCGCCGTTTTCGGGTGCCGGCGGCGATCGTCCACAGTGCCGCGGTGGTGGTGGTCACGCCGCAAAGCGCTCTCATCGAGCTGCGCCACGCCGGGGCGGGCGATAGGTTGGTCGGGTGTCGTCCGCAGCGTCCGTCCGCCCCGCCCGGTGGGCCGTGCTGCGGTCCCTGCGGGAGCTGACCCGGCTGGCGGTCACCGCGCTGGTGCTCGCGGTCGGCCTCGGCGGCGCCCTCGCCGCGACGGCACCCCCCGCCCCGGCGCAGCCGCGGCCGAGCGCCGTGACCAGCCAGGTGGACACCCTCCGACCGGACGTCGCTGGCACGGTCGAGCAGGCGAGCCGCCCGGTCACCTCCCCGCCGACCGGCACGGTCGACCGCCGTGCGGCGACCGCTCCGGTCACCGTGGGCCCCGAGCACGCACCGGCCGTCGATCCCGGCCGAGGTGTCCCGTCCCGACGCGGTCCGCCGACCCACTGACCTCGGCCGACCATCGGCCCGCGGCCGCTCCTGCGGCCCGGCCCAGGTCACCCGTCGGGGCCTCCCGGCCCCCCACACCCGCCGGACGGCACCGAACGGTGACCAACCCGCCGGGCTCCGGACAGCGGTGACCCGACCCCGAGGCGTGGCCGACCGGCCATCCGGCCCCGATCCGGCCCCTGTCGTCGAGATCGCCTCCCTGCCATCCGTGGATACCCGCCATTCGACCGCGAGGTGCTGATCATGCAGACCGTCCTCTCCGCTCTTCTGCCCGACGTTCCCCGGGCCGCCGCCATCTGGCTGAGCCTGCTCGGGGTCGTCGTGGTCGCGGTCGCCGCCCTGCTGCTGCGGCCCGGCCGACTCCGCATCGACCCGGGGGCCCGGATCCGCCGTGCGGCCATGCCCAGCCACCTCGAACAGGTTCACCAGGAGCGCGAGCAGAGCCGCTACGCGCAGGAGGTCACGGTGGCCGCCGAGCGGGCCACCACCACCGCCCAGCGCCGCCGGGCGGAGTGGGTGGCCGCGCAGGATGAGGTCGAGGCCGCCTGGCAGGCCTGCGAGGCCGCCGAGGCGGCCGTCCGGCGTCTCGGCACGGCGGCGGCGATGCCGCTGCCGCACACCGCCCGCACCCCCGCCGAGTACGCGGACCGCGAGCGCTACCTGCACCGGGCCGCGCTGGACGCGTACTGGCGGCGGGAGCTGTCGGTGGAACAGCTCAGTGACGTGTTCGCGCACCGTGCCGGCTGGGATCCGCGGCTGCACCCGGTGGAGCAGGAGCTGGTGTTGCAGCGGGCGATCCGTGACAACCTGGCCGCTCGACACGCCGCTGCCCGCGAGCGGGAACAGGCCGCGTGGCGGGCGGCGGAACTGGCGGTCGCGGCGGCTCGTAGCCTTCGCGAGGAGGCCCACGAGGCGAGCGGTCGACGGGTGGCGGAGTCGGCCTCGGTGCTGCCGCTGAGCGAGGTCGGCCGGTCGGTCGAGCAGACCCGGGAGAACCAGGTGGTCGCTCGGGGTCGCGCGGCGGTGCCGGCGTACTGATCCGCCGTCGACGGCCGTAGTGGGTTAGCGTGACGGCATGTCCCGAGAGGCGTGGGTCCTCGTGGTGATCGCCGGCATCCTGGCGATCGCCACACTGGTCGGTGCGGTGCTGCTCGCGGTACGGGTGGTACGGACCCGGCGGCTGCTGACCGGGCTCGGCGCGGGTGGCAAGGTCGCCTTCTACGGGGCACTGATCTACACGATCTTCCCGATCGACGTGCTGCCCGACCCGATCTATCTGGACGACATGGGCGTCCTGGCCGGCGCGCTGATCTATCTCACCCGACTGGTGCACCAGCGACGGGCGGCGGGGCGCCAACTGCCGGGGCAGCCGGACTCTCCGTCGGACCCGGATCGGGCGCGCCGCCGCGTGCCATGATCGAGGTCGGTTCGGTGGACGGGGGACGGGCATGGCGGGCGATCATCGGCTGGACGTACGCGACCCTCGCGTGGCGGCCTTCTGCGCGGAACGGCATCTCGCGACGCTGACCACCCTGCGCGCCGACGGCACTCCGCACGTGGTGCCGGTCGGGGTCACTCTCGACCCGGAGGCCGGGCTGGCTCGGGTGATCACCTCGGGCACCTCCCGCAAGGCCCGGCAGGTGGCCGCCGCCGGTGCGGCCGGCACCCCGGTGGCCGTCTGTCACGTCGATGGGCGCCGCTGGTTGACCATCGAGGGCCGGGCGGTGCTCCGCTCGGATCAGCCCGCCGTGGCGGAGGCGGAGCGCCGCTACGCGGAGCGGTACCGGACGCCGCGCCCCAACCCGGGGCGGGTGGTCATCGAGATCACCGTGACCGGGCTGCTCGGCAGTCTCTGACGCCGCCCTGGGCCGACCGCACCCCGCTGTCCGACAATCGGCCGCTTGTCCGTTTCCGTGCGCACTGACTCGCGTGCCGGTGGTCACGTTTCGGCGCTCGTCTCCTCCGGGCACCCGCGGTCCTGCGGAATCCCCCACCGCCAGCAGCCGTTACACCTGGTCGCGACGCCCGTAGCGGCAGCCCAGATCGGCTGCGGGCGTCACCGGCCGATGAGCCGAGCGCCATTCCCGGTGCGCTGCCTCCGCCAGTCGGAGGCGCCAACCCCCGAACGGAGACTCGACCATGAATCCGATCATGCAGAAGAGCGGTCTGTCCGTCGTCGGCCTGCTGGTCGCCGGCGGATGCGCCCTCGGCCCCGCCGTCGCCGCGCAGGCCGCCCCCGCGCAGGCCACCCCGGCCTCGTCGAGCCAGACCGCCAAGGGCGGCGAGCGGATCCTCGGCATCGACTACCAGGCCCAGCCGAACTTCTACTACTGCGGTCCGGCAGCCACTCGGATCGCGTTGTCCGCCCAGGGCAAGGCGGTCTCCCAGGACGAGGTGGCCAAGCTGCTCGGCACCACCGAGGCCGGCACCCCCTCAGCCCTGGACACCACGCGGGTGCTCAACGAGCTGACCGGCGGCAGGTACCGCACCACCGAGATCCGGGACGCGGTGGCCCGCCCCGACCAGGTCGAGAAGCTGCGCCAGGACGTCCTGGCCGCGGTCGACGCCGGCCGGCCGGTGGTGGCCAACATCAAGGGCACGACCGTCGACACCGACGGCAACCCGCACTCGTACGAGGGCGGCCACTATCTGACGCTCGTGGGCTACCGCGACGGCGGTGACACGATCCGGGTCGCCGACCCGGCCGACCCGGCGCTGGGCGAATACTGGATGAGCCTGCCGAAGGTCGCCAACTGGATCGCCGAGCGCGGCTACTCCTCCTGATCCTGACGGCTCACCGGGCCGGCCTCTCCCTGCGGGGGAGGCCGGCCCGGCCGTCGTCGCGCTGCCGGGCGGCGAGGTGCGCACGCCGGCGGGCGCGGGCGGCCCGGGTGGGCCGGGCACGGTGCAGGTGTCGCCGCAGCGGCGGATGGACGGCGGCCTCGCCGGCACCTGCCGCTTTTCGCACGATCCGGTTGGCATCGTCCGGTTCACAGCCGGCGGCCCGCAGCAGGTCGCTGGAGGCGGTACGCAAGCCGGTGACGAGCGCGTCGCCGAAGGACTTCACCCCGGTCGCGGCGGCCCGCCCGGCCAGGTCGGCGCATTCCTCGACCAACTTCCGGGTGCACAGCGGGTAGTCGCCCATCCGGCACTCCCTCCGCATCTCCGCCACCGCCTGACCCAACCGGGCGATCGCGTCTGGCAGCTCCGGCGGGATCGGCTCGTCGTACTGCAGGGCGGTCGTCGACCAGCGGGCCATGGTACGGCTGTCCAGCAGCAGCCGTTCCAGATTCGACGCACTGCGGGCGTACTCGTGGAACTGCTGGCGGCGGTGCCAGCGCGCTGGCGCGATCGTCACCACCTCCTCGGCCCCGCTCAGCGAGTCGTGCAGTCGCCCCAGGTCCTCCTCGGTGCCGCGCAGCCGTTCCAGGACCCGCATCGACCGGTCGCCGTCGCGCTGCCGCAGCGCCTGCGCCAGCTCCTCAAGTTGCTCGCTGAGGACCGCGAAGATCGGCGTCGCCGCCCGGTCCAGCACCCGCATGGGGTTGATCGGCAGCAGCAGCGCGACCACCAGGAGGCCGACCGCCCCACCGACGAGCGCGTCGAAGATCCGGGGCAACTCCAGACCCTGCCCCGTCGGGGCCAGCGTGGCGATCAGGACTGCGGTACCGCCGGCCTGACCGACCAGTGGGCCGCCCTTCCCGGCCACCAGCAGGGCGGTGGCGATGGCCAGGGCGACGACCACTCCGGTCTGCCACGGCCCCGAACCGAGGACGAAGCGCAGCGTGTCGCCGATGACGATGCCCAGTCCGACGCCGCCCAGCAGTTCGAAGGTGCGCCGGGCCCGTTGCCCGATGGCGGTGGCGATCGTGGCGACGGCGGCGGCGGGAGCGAAGACGTGCGATCCCGGGCCGAGCAGGTTCTTCGCGATCAGCGCGGCGATCGCGGCGGCCAACCCGGCCTGGAGCGAGATGACCAGGGTGACCTCCCACTGCCGGGCCCGGACCCGACGAGCCTGCCCGCTGCGGTGGCGCACCCGTTCGGCCACCTGACCGCTCCGCTCGGCGGCCTCGTCGAGGCGCGACCGCACAGGGCCGGCTGGTCGGCGGTCGTCGGTCATGGCGGCGGTTACCCCGGCGGCGGCCCGGCAATCGTGCCCGTACGCCCCGCCGACCCCATCGGCACCACCGGCAACCGGGCGTCGGCGTCAGCCGCCGTTGTCCCCGCTGACCTGGTCGATCAGGCCGGCGAGCAGGGCGGTGCGGGGTACGACGGAGTCCAGGTCCAGCCACTCCGACGGGCTGTGGTCCGCGCCGCCGACCGGACCGAGCCCGTCCAGCACCGCCGCACCCGCCTCGGCCAGCAGGTTCGCATCGGCACAACCACCCGTGGCGGTGTGGGACACCGGTACGCCCAGCCCCGCCCCCACCTTCGCCGCCAACTCGGTGAGCCGGCGGTCGGCCGGGCGCGGCTCCCAGGGCGGGGTGGGCGCGTGCACGGACACCTCGGCCCGGACCCCCGACACGGTCGGCAGAGCCACCAGCCGCCGGATCTCGGCCAGCGCGGCCTCGTACTCGCCGGTGCGCCAGGCGCGAAGGTCGACCAGCATCCGGGCGCGGTCGGCGACCACGTTCGGCCGATCCCCGGCGTGCAGGTGCCCGACGTTGACGGTCACTCCGGGCCAGCGGCCGTTGAGGGCGTCCAGTGCGACCGTCAGTCGGGCCGCGGCGAGCAGCGCGTTGGCGCCGCGACCAGCGGGACGCTCAGCGCCACCGCCGTGCACACGCCGAGCCCGAGGGCCAGCAGGCGGTTCAAGGGCATGACTGCTCCTCACTGGAAACCGTGAGGGCGGGCCGAGACGAAGCGTACGGCAGCCGTACCTGCGCGGAAAACGCCCGGCGGCGGATCCATCGGCGACCGTAGGTTTGGGCGACCGGTGCCGGGTACCAGGGGCCACACACCCACCGATCCGCAACCGGTAAGGGGCCGAACATGAGCAGTCCAGAGACCACCGACGACGAGGACGTCGTCGACATCCTCGTCGCTGACCACCGTGCAGTCGAGGTCCTCTTCCTCGAACTGGAGACCCGGCAGGGCACCCCGGAGTACCGCCGCCAACTCGTCGACGTGGTGATCGCCGAACTGGTCCGTCACGCGGAGGCCGAGGAGGCGTACGTCTACCCGACCGCCCGCCAGGTACTGCCCGACGGGGACCAGATCGCCGAGCACGAGATCGTCGAGCACGCCGACGCCGAGAGGACCATGAAGGAGCTGGAGTCGATCGACCCGTCCGACCCCCGCTTCGACGAGTTGCTCGCCCACCTGACCAGCACCATCCGGCACCACGTGCGGGACGAGGAGAACGAGTTGTTCCCCCGGCTGCGTGCCGCCACGGCCGGGGAGGAACTGGTCGAGCTGGCCGCGAAGGTGACCGCGTTCAAGCAGATCGCACCGACCCGACCACACCCGGGCGCACCGGACCACCCGCCGGCGAACAAGCTGCTCGCCCCGGGCACCGGGATGATCGACCGGCTGCGCGACGCACTGAGCGACCGGCCGACCACGATGGGCGAGCTGCGCAAGCAGCAGCAGCAGCGCTGACCATCGTCCGGTCCGGACCGCACTCCCGGGCCGCCGAACCCTCGGCGGCCCGGGACGTCGGTTACGTCAGCGGACCTGATCGCCCTCACCGGTGCGCGCCTGGACCTGGTCGACGCCCTTGTCGATCTGGTCGTCGTACTTGCCGCCGGTGCGCTTGTCGGCCATGTCGCCGGCCTTGTCCAGCCCCTGGTCGACCTGCTTGTCGTGCTTGTCCGCGACGTCCTTGGCCTTGTCCATGAAGTCACCCACGATGTGCCCCCTCCGGTCGATCGCTTCCCGGTCGCGTACTGGGCCGTCAGCGTTCCCTGGGCCTGGCGGCGTAAACACCGACGGTCCGGGCGTGGACCGTGAACACCCGACCGGAGCGCCCGCAGCGGCGTACGATCCGCGCGGGCGGCGCGAACCGGCCCATCCGGACTGTCCTGAATACACACGCCACGCCGCCGACCAGCCCCAGCGGGTGTCGGCGCACGGCCGGCCGGGTACCGACCTCGCCGAGATCGAGGAGGGCCGACATGGCGGCAGACGAACCCGGTGCGGACACCGCGCCGACCACCGGCAGCACACCGACACGAGGCAGCACGGTGACGACGGGCAGCACGACGACGACGGACGGCAGCCCGGTGACGGACGGCACCGGCCCGCGCCAGGCGTGGACGGCGCTGCCCTGGCTGGTCCGCACGGCGGTGCTGTGGAGCGCCTGCCTGGTGGTGATCGTCGCCGGGCTCTACCTGCTGGGCAAGATCGCCGTACTGCTGGCGCCACTGGCGATCGCGCTGGCCGCCACCATCTTCCTCACCGCGCTGCTCGACCCGGTGCTGCTCCTGTTGCGCCGACTGCGCCTGCCGGCGGCGCTGGCCGCGCTGCTGACCGTGCTGCTGCTGCTCGGCATCCTGGTCGGGCTCGGCGCGCTGGTGTGGAACCTGACCGCCAGCCAGTTCGACCAGCTCAGCCAGGAGCTGACCCAGGGGCTGGATCGCAGTCGGGACTTCGTCACGTCCACGCTGCCGGTCAGCGACGCCCAACTGGACAAGCTGGTCGAGCAGGCCCGCCAGGGGCTCAGTGGCAGCTCACCGGACCCGGTGGCAGGCGCCCGGACCGCCAGTGAGGTGGTCGGCTCCGCGCTGCTCGCCCTTGTGCTGCTGTTCTTCCTGCTCAAGGACGGCCGATCGATGTGGCACTGGATGCTGTCCCGGGTGGCCGATCCGACCCGGCCGGTGATGACCGAGGCCGGCCGGGCCGGCTGGCAGACGCTGGGCGCGTACAGCCGGGGAACGATGCTCATCGCGGCCATCGACGCGATCGGCATCGGTCTGGCCCTGGTGCTGCTCCGGGTGCCGCTCGCCCTGCCGCTGGCGCTGATCACCTTCCTCGGCGGCTTCGTGCCGATCATCGGGGCGACCGTGGCAGGTGCGGTGGCGGTGCTGGTGGCGCTGGCCGCCAACGGTCCGACCACCGCGCTGCTCACCCTCGCCGCGGTCATCGCCGTGCAGCAGATCGAGGGCAACCTGCTGGAGCCGTTGGTCATGAAGCGGCAGGTCCGGCTGCATCCTGCGGTGATCCTGGTGGCGGTCACCGCCGGCACGCTGATCGCGGGCATCGCCGGCGCGTTCGTCAGCGTCCCGATCACCGCCGTCGTCTGGCGCGTCATCGACACCGTCCAACGACGCCGGTCCGCCGCGAGCGGTCTGATCACCGGCTGAGGTGGGTGGTGAACCAGGCGCCGGCGAACTCGGCGACCCGGTCGAGGGTGCCGGGCTCCTCGAAGAGGTGGGTGGCACCGGGGACGACCCGCAGCTCACCGACGTCGCCCAGCTCGGCCGACGCTTGCTCGTTCAGCGCGAGCACCTCCTCGTCCAGGCCGCCGACCAGCAGCAGCGTCGGCGTACGCACCTGGGTCAGCGCGGCGCCGGCGAGGTCCGGCCGGCCGCCCCGGCTGACCACGGCACCCACCCGGTCGGCGCGGGACGACGCCGCGACCAGGGCGGCGGCGGCACCCGTGCTGGCGCCGAACAGGCCGATGGGTACGTCACCAGCGGGCCGCTCGACCGCCAGCCAGTCGACGATGCCGGCGAGCCGGTTCGCCAACAGCCCGATGTCGAAGCGCAGCTCGGCGGTGCGCGCGTCCACCTCGTCCTCCGCCGGGCTCAGCAGATCCACCAGCACCGTGCCGAGCCCTCGGTCGTTCAGCGTCCCGGCCACCTCCACGTTGCGCGGGCTGTGCCGGGAACTACCGCTGCCGTGCGCGAACAGCACCACGCCGACCGGTTGGGCGGGCATCGTCAGGTCGGCGGGGAGTTGAACGTCCCCCACCGGAATCGTCACCGTGCTGCGCCGCACGTCCATGCCCCCACCTCCGCGTGGTCGCCTGCGGTCCGGGTACCCGGCCCGCCGCACGGCACGCACGCGGCCGGCGGCACCGTACGGCCGCGTTTGTGCGCCGGGGCGTCGGGTACGCGACGAGCGACCGCAGACCGTGTCGGCGCAACCGCGCCCCGACGGATCGCGAGGATCGCCATGGCCAAGCAGCAGATATCCCGGCAGCAGCAGATGACCGAACGGGACCGGCGGGAACAGGACGCCGAGCGCAATCAAGACTTCGGGGACCAGGCCGCCTCGGCCCGCCTGCCCGACGACCCGAAGGCGATGGCGCCCCGGGACGCGATCGGGCGCCCGTCCACCGGCGAGCCCATCTGACCCAGCGGTGCGACGGCCGGGGCGGGATCCTTCCCGCCCCGGCCGTTACTGCTGGTGCTCGGGCAGCCGCAGCAGCGGCGACCGGCCCGGCGGTTGCTCCGGCCGCGGTCCGGACGGCTCGGCGGGCGGCACCGGTACGGTCACCGGCTCGTCGCAGGTGACCCGCAGATCCTGGTCGTGGTGACGCAGCTCGATCACGTCGTCCGGCCCACCGTGCCGCAGCGAGTACGTCGTCTGGTGTGGCCGGACGTCCACCCGCAGCGCCAGGCCACGCCACTGGAGCGAGAACTCCAGCCGACTCAGGCGACTGGACAGCCGGGGCGCGAACGACAGCCGGCCGTCGTGGTCGCGCAGGCCACCGAGGCCGCCGACCAGGGCGATCCATGCGCCGGCCAGCGAGGCCATGTGCACGCCGTCGCGGGTGTTCTCGTTGAGGTCGTGCAGGTCCATCAGCGCGGCCTCGCGCAGATAGATGTGCGCCAGTTCGGGATGGCCCACCTCGGCGGCGAGCACGGACTGAGTGCAGGCCGACAGCGACGAGTCCCGCACGGTGCGCCGCTCGTAGTAGAGGAAGTTGCGGACCTTCTCCTCGGGGGTGAACGCGTCCCCCCGCCAGTGCATGGCCAGCACCAGGTCGGCCTGCTTGACCACCTGCTTGCGGTACAGGTCGAAGTACGGGTAGTGCAGCAGCAGCGGGTACTTCTCCGCCGATGTGTGCGCGAAGTCCCACTCCTCGAGCCGGGTGAACCCCTCCACCTGCTGGTGGACGCCGATCTCGTCGTCGTAGGGGACGTGCATGGAGCTGGCCGCGTCCCGCCAGCTCGCCGCCTCCTCGTCGGTGACCCCGAGGTGGGCGGCGTCGTCCCGGTAGCGCATGACCACGTCGGCGGCGGAGAGCAGGTTCCGCTGCGCCATCAGGTTGGTGTAGACGTTGTCGTTCTTCACGGCGGTGTACTCGTCCGGGCCGGTCACCCCGTCGATGTGGAACTGCCCGTGCCGGTCGTGGTGCCCGAGCGAACGCCACAACCGGGCGGTCTCGACCAGCAGCTCCAGCCCGATCTCCCGCTCCAGTGCGGTGTCCCCGGTGACCAGGACGTACCGGCGCAGCGCGTCGGCGATGTCGGCGGCGATGTGGAAGGCCGCCGTGCCGGCCGGCCAGTAGCCGGAGGACTCCGGACCCCCGATGGTCCGCCAGGGGAAGGCGGCGCCTTTCAGGTTCAGCGTCTCGGCCCGCTCCCGGGCGCTGTCCAGCGTGCTGTGCCGCCAGTGCAACGCGTTGCGCACCGCGCTCGGCTGGGTGTACGTGAGCACCGGCAGGACGAACATCTCGGTGTCCCAGAAGGCGTGCCCGTCGTACCCGGGGCCGGTGAGCCCCTTCGCCGAGATGGGCCGCCGCTCGGCGCGGGAGCCGGCCTGGAGCACGTGGAAGAGACCGAACCGGACGGCCTGCTGCACCTCCGGATCACCCTCGACCCGTACGTCGGCCGCGTCCCAGAACTCGTCGAGGTAGCCGCGCTGCTCCCGGCAGAGCCCCTCCCAACCGTCCAGCTTGGCCGCGGCCAGCGCCGCGCCGACCTGGTCGCGCAGGGCGGGCAGCGACCGTCGGCTCGACCAGCCGTACGTCAGGTACTTGACCACCCGCAGCTTCTCGCCGGGTTTGAGGACGCAGCCGACCGTGGTGCGGACCCAGTCCTGGTACCCCTCGGACTCGATGGTGGTGTGCTCGGGGCCGTGCACCTCGTGTTCCATCGCGGCGGCGACCCGCAGCCCGGACACCTTGGTGCGGTGGATCAGCTGCCCGCCGTCCGGGGTGGTCAGCTCCTCCTCGGCCTGCAACGGGGATTCCAGGACGGCCGCGACCCGGGGGTCCTTGCTCTGCGCCGGCAGCGACTCGTTGGCCACCAACTCGGATTGCACGATCAGCCGCAGCGGGCCGTCGACCGCCTCCACCTCGTAACTGATGGCGGCGACCGAGCGCTGCGTGAACGACACCAGCCGGGTGCTGCGGACCTTGACCTCCCGGCCGGCCGGTGACCGCCAGTGCAGCTCGCGGTGCAGGGTGCCGGCCCGCATGTCGAGGATCCGCTCGTGGGCGATCAGCTCGCCGTAGCGCACGTCGAGGGGTTCGTCGTCGACGAGCAGCCTGATCAGCTTGCCGTTGGTGACGTTGACGATGGTCTGCCCGGACTCGGGGAAGCCGTAGCCGGCCTCCGCGTACGGCAGGGGGCGCAGCTCGTAGAACGAGTTGAGGTAGGTGCCGGGCAGGCCGTGCGGCTCGCCCTCGTCGAGGTTGCCGCGCAGCCCCACGTGCCCGTTGGAGAGCGCGAAGACCGACTCGGACTGGGCCAGCACGTCCATGTCTAGCCGGGTCTCCCGGACGTGCCACGGTTCGACGGGGTAGGCCCGTTCCCGGATCACGCGGTGCCCCGCTGTCCGGCCGGGCGTGGCGCCGGTGGGTCGGCGGCGTCGAGCAGGTCGGCGAGGTCCGTGACCACGATGTCGGCACCGTGGGCGAGCAGTTCGTCGGCCTGGCCGACCCGGTCGACGCCCACCACGTAACCGAAGCCGCCGGCCCGGCCGGCGGCCACGCCGGACAGCGCGTCCTCGAAGACGGCGGCCCGCGTCGGGTCGACACCGAGCAGCCTGGCCCCGGCCAGGAAGCTGTCGGGTTGCGGTTTGCCGCGCAGCCCCTGGGCCCGGGCCACCAGCCCGTCGACCCGCGCTTCGAGCAGTGGCTCCAGCCCGGCGGCGGCGACCACCTCACGCCCGTTGGCGCTCGCGGTCACCACGGCTCGGCGCAGCCCGGCGGCGGCCGCCGCCTGCAGGTAGCGCACCGAACCCGGGTAGACGTCCACACCGGAGCTGCGCAGCCGGTCCAGCAGCAGGACGTTCTTGCGGTTGCCCACACCGTTGACCGTGTCGGCGGTCGGCGGGTCGTCGGGACTGCCCTCGGGCAGCACGATCCCGCGGGAGGCGAGGAACGCTCGGACGCCGTCGGCCCGGGGCCGGCCGTCGACGTAGCGGTTGTAGTCCGGGCCGGGGTCGAACGGCTGGAAGGGCTCGCCGGTGGCGGAGGCGCGCTGCCGCAGGAACTCGTCGAAGGTCTGCGTCCAAGCGGCGTTGTGCACCAGGGCGGTCTGCGTCAGCACACCGTCCAGATCGAAGAGACAGGCGGTCACATGAGCAGGTAGGCCCAGCACGGTACGAATCTAACCACCCGGCCGGTCCCGCAAACCCGTTTCCGCCGCCCTCGACGCGGCTCAGTTGGGCCGCAGCGTCCAGATCACGGTCATCTCCGAGGTGGGCCTGCCATCCTCGGTGGCGATCACCACCGGCACCGCGAACTCGGGACGCCGCCCGGCGTCCAGCTCGGCGATCACCTCGGCCGGCGGCCGGGAGAGCCGGGCCGTGGCCAGCACCGGCCCCAGGGCCAACTTGCGGTACGCGATCTCGGCGCGCACGGCGAGCGGGGTGACCCGGTCGAGGAGATGGCCGAAGGCGGCCAGGACGACCGCGCCGGTGGCCGTCTCACCGAGGGTGAACATCGCACCGGCGTGCGGACCGCCGACGTGGTTGTGGGTGGCCGGCGTGTCGGGCAACCGGACGACCGCCCGCACCCCGCCGTCGGCCTCCGGGGCGACCTCGACGAACTCGAAGCCGAGCGTACGAGCGAACGGCACGGCTTCGAGCATCCCGGCCGCCACCTGGCGTGAGTCGACTGACATGCCCCGACGCTACTCGCCGGTAACATCCCCGGCAAGCCCCGCCCCCAGGTCAGGGGCGGGGCGGGGAGGCTCAGAGGTTGGCGATCGTCCGCAGGATCTCTGCGTAGAAGTTGCCGTCGATGCTGCGGAAGAGGGCGAAATCCTGGCCCGGGTCGCCGAAGAACGGCCGCAGCGTCCACGCCAACTGGGTGCCGACGAAGCCGAAGAGCAGGATCCAGATGTAGAGCAGGGTCATGCTGGCCGGTCGTTGCGTCGGCTCGCCGCGCCGCACCGGCGGGCTGCCCCATGGGCGCTGCGCCGGCGGGAAGCCGGGCGCCACCATGCCGGACGGGAACGAGGCGCCCGCCGGCTGCCCGACCCACTGCGCGGGAACCTGCGCCGGCGCGGCGGTGGTGGCGCCGTTCGAGGTCGACCCGGCCGCTGCCGCGCCGGCCGGCACGGCGACCGGTTCGGCACTCGCGCCGGTCGCCGGCGCCTCGGCCGGCACCGAGCCCGCGGGCACGGCAGCCGGTGCGGCGACCTGCGCCGGTGCCGACACGGTGGCCTGTGGGTTGACCTGCGCGGTGGCGGCCTCCGGGGCGAGCAGGCCGTGGTCGTTGAGCACCTGCATCCCGCCGGTCAGGAAGCGCAGCCCGACCAGCGCCGACAGGGTCAGGATCGCCACGTTGAGGAGCTTGAAGAACCCGTAGTCGGGGGCGGTGATCAGGAAGAAGAGGCTGATCGGGGCGAACGCCACCGCGAGCATCGAGGTGACCGTGATGGCCACCATCACCAGCGCCAGCGACTGGCGTACCGAGAGCCGAGCTCCGAAGACCAGGTTGAACAGGTAGAGCGTGGGCAGGCAGATGGCCAACGTGACCAGGAACAGCAGTGGCAGCTTGAGCGCGGAGGTCAGCGCCATCAACGGGCTGTGGAACGCGCCCAGCACCGCCCCGTAGCAGCCGAGCGCGATGGCGGAGCTGGCCAGCATCCGCCCGGTCAACGCGTTCAGGTCACCTTCGGCGACGATCTGCTGCCAGATGCCCTGGCGGTCACGCAGGATGCGCTCGATGACGAGCGGGCTGGGACGGTCACCCGACACGGGTGCACCCCTCTCGGTGGAGTCTCACAGTGGACTGGGTGCGCAGACGGTAGGACACCGGTCGATGCCGCCGCCACCCCGTCGCGGCGAATCGTCAGCGCCAGCCGACGTCGATCCGCGCTCCGCGCTCGTCGAAGAAGTGCAGCGCGTCCATCCGCACCGAGACCGCGAGCTGGTGACCGGCGGTGACCGCCGGGTACGGCGCCAACCGCACCGCCAGCTCCGCGGGGCGCCGGTGGTGCCGGCCCGGGTCGGGCAGAACGCTCGTCCGGTTGCCGCCGGTCGGCGCCTCGACCGGCTCGACCGGCTTACCGGTGAGCCGCTGCATCACCGAGCCGAACCGGCGCAGGCCCCGCTGACCCACCGGCGGCGGGTCCAACGGAGCACCCATCTCGTCGACCATGATCGCCGTGGCCCCGATGTCGAGGAACGCGAGCGACTCGTGCCCGTGGTGCTCCAGGTAGCGGATCCGGCCGTGCAGCACGTCGCCGGCGCTGTCCGGGGAGACCGGGGTGAGCGCCTCGGCGCGCATGCCGACGACGATCCGCTCGCCGTGGTAGTGCGCCACCGCCCGGCTCCGGATGTCGTTCCAGGGCAGGTAGAGGGACTGCTCGCCGAGGTTGAGCGTGACGTACCGGTCGAGGTGGACGTAGACCGACGCCTCCAGCAGGTTCATCCGCGGGCTGCCCAGGAACGCGGCCACGTAGAGCGTCGCCGGCCGCCCGTACACCTGGGTTGGTGTGCCCACGTCCTGGAGCACGCCGCGGCGCATGATGGCGACCCGGTCGGCCATGGTGAGCGCCTCGGCCTGGTCGTGGGTGACGTAGACGGTGGTGACGCCGAGTTCCCGGGTGAGGCCGGAGATCTCCGCGCGCAGCTCGGCGCGCAGGCCGCTGTCCAGGTTGGACAGCGGTTCGTCCATCAGGAACAGGCCGGGCCGGCGGACGATGGCCCGACCCATCGCGACCCGCTGCCGCTGCCCACCGGAGAGCTGCCCCGGCTTGCGGGCCAGCACGTCGCCGATGCCCAGCGCGCTGGCGACGTCGGTGACCCGCTCACCGCGTGGCACCGGCTCGACGCCGGACAGCCGCAGAGGGAACGCGATGTTGTCGCCGACGGTCATGTGCGGGTAGAGCGCGAAGTCCTGGAAGACCATGGCGATCTTCCGGTCCCGTGGGGGCAGGTCGTTGGCGAGTTCCCCGTCGAGCAGGACCGCACCCTGGGTCGGATCCTCCAGGCCGGCGATCATCCGCAGCACCGTGGACTTCCCACAGCCGGACGGGCCGAGCAGCACCATGAACTCGCCGTCGTTGACATCCAGGTTGATGCTGTCGACGGCCAGCGTGCCGTCCTTGAAGATCTTGCTTACGTCCTTGAGCGCGACGGTGCTCACCGTCACCTCCCCCAGCTTGTCGGCCGAACCCCACAAGACTGTGGCCAGGATCATCGAATCAGCACATCGGGTAAACGTCTCATGTTCCCCCTGTGACGCTGCCATTACGCGACAGGACGCGGCACGTCGCGATCAGCAGAGCAACCTCCACTCGGCCGGCTCACCCAGGAACACCCGGCGCACCACCCGCTCCGCCGCACGCCCATCGTCCAGAGTGCAGAATCGGCCCCGGAAGTGCGCACGGGCCTTGGCCGCCGCATCCGAGCGCACCGCGTCGGTACGGAACAGGTCGAGCAGATCGGCGAACGTGGTGACCACCGCGCCCGGCGGTTCCGCCGTCACGTCGAAGTAGACACCGCGGGCCAGCCGGTACGCCTCCCAGTCCGGGGTGTAGAGCACGATCGGCCGATCCAGCACCGCATAGTCGAACATCGCCGAGGAGTAGTCGGTGATCAGCACGTCGGCGACCAGGTAGAGATCCTCCACCCGCTGGTGGCCGCTGACGTCGCGGACCCGTTCGCGGTCCACCGGCCGGCCGGGACGGCAATCCCGGTCGTGGAAGTAGTGGCTGCGCATCAGCAGGCGGCCCGACTCCCCCAGCGCCTCGACGAGCCGGTCCGGATCGAACGGCGGCCGATAGCCGGGCAGGTGCTCGCGGTGCGTCGGGGCGTACAGCACCACCTGCTCGTCGGGGGCGAAGCCGAACTCGGCGCGCAGCCGGCGCACCTCGTCCGCCCCGGCGGTGACCAGCCGGTCGTTGCGCGGGTAGCCCACCTCCAGAGTGGTGTAGGTGGCCGGGTACGCCCGGTCCCACATCTGGGTGGAGAAGCTGTTCGAGCTGACGCTGTAGTCCCACCGGTCCACCCGGCGCAACAGCCCGGCGAAATCCATCCGGCCCGCACCGATCGGGTAGCGCTGCTGGTCGAGCCCCATCACCTTCACCGGCGTGCCGTGGTGGGTCTGCACGTGCACCTGCTCCGGCCGCTTGCGGACGAAGTCCGGGTAGTTCACGTTGTTGATCAGCCAGCGGGCGCGGGCCAACGCCCGGTAGTAGGCCGGGGTGCCGGCGACCACGTACTCCACCCCCGCCGGCACCTCGTCCACCCGGTCGCGGCGCACGATCCACACACCCCGGACGCCGGGGGCCAGCCGGCGGGCCACCTCGTAGATCGCCGCCGGATTGCAGGAGTACCCCCGAAACCAGTAGGCCGCGTACACCGCGAGCGTCGGGTCCACCGGCCGGCGCAGCTCCGCCCGGTAGTACTCGCGCAGCAGGCCGTCGCGGGTCAGTCGGGCACCGCGCCGGGCCACCGGACCGACCCGCCGTCGCGCGGTGCGGGCCTGCCGGCGGGCCGTGTCGCGGGCCCGGCTGGCGGCCCGCAACGCGCTGAACGTCCGCCACCGGCCGGTGGCGACGAGCCGGTGCTTGACCCCCTCCACCCCGTCCGGCACCGGGTAGCCGCCGGCCGGCAGCCAGCGCGCGTAGTCGGCGGTGATCTGCGCGAAGAACGCCGGCCGCAGCTCCGGCGCGATGCGCTGGCCGTTGCCGAGCACGGTCAGGTAGTGCCAGATCATCCGCTCGAAGACCGCCGGCCGCAGGGCGTCCGTCGCCGGCCCCCACTCATCCATCAGGTGGAACACCCGATGCCACTGCGGAAACACCTCGAAGTGCCGGTCGCCGCGGGTCCGGGTGATCGCGCCGGCGCGGCGCTGCCGGTAGTTGACACAGACCTGATCGAGTACGCCGATCCGTCGCGCCGCCATCAGCACCGGGTAGCTGAAGGAGACGTCCTCGTACCAGCCCGGCGCGAAGCGCAACCCCAGCTCGACGAGGAACTGTCGGCGGACCAGCCGATTCCAGGCCGTGTGCAGCAGCCGCATCGCCTCGGGCCGCTCCCGCAGCCCGAAGGTGGCCGCGCCGGGCGACTCCGGGAACACCTCGGCCATCGCGCTGCGGGTGACGGTGTCGTTCCAGTGCGTCCGGACGTGATCGACCAGCAGAACGTCCGGGCTGGTGGCGCGCAGCCGCTCGGCGACCGCCGGCAGACACTCCGGCGCCAGCCAGTCGTCGCCGTCGAGGAACCAGACGTACTCGCCGACGGCCCGATCCAGCCCGACGTTGCGGGCCGGACCGAGGCCGACGTTCTCCGGCAGCCGGACCGAGCGGACCCGCCGGTCACGGGCCGCGTACTCGTCGATGATCTCGCCGCTCGCGTCCGGCGAGCAGTCGTCGACGGCGATCACCTCAACGTCGGTCATCGGCTGACCGAGGATGGAGTCCAGGCACTCACGCAGGTACCCCTGCACCCGGAAGGCCGGCACCACGAAGCTGATCAGGGTCATCCGGCCGTCCCTCCGTCAGCGCGGCACGGCACCTCCCGCGCCCACCGGCGCGGCCGACGCCCGCGCGCCACGGGCCGGCCGGACGAACCAGGCCAGGACGACGCTCGCCACGAAAACCACGAGAAGGTACGCACCGAGTGTAGCCATGCCGATACGCACGATGCCGGCAATCGCCACGAGGGTCAGCACGACCGAACGCCCGTCCCAACCCAGGGTGGCCGCGTGCAGCGGCGGTGCCGTCTGCCGCTTCTCCAGCCGGGCCGTCAGGTCGTAGTGGTGCACGGTGAGCACGAAGACGTACGCGAAGATCAGCCAACCCGGCGCACCACCGACCACCCCGACCGCGATCGCGAACAGGTACTCGGCGGCCCGCAGTGCGGCCGGCACGAGCCAGTCCAGCGGACCGTTGTGCGCGGCCCCGGCACCCAGGCCGCCGGCCAGGAGCACCAGCAGCGCCACCGGCACCGCCCACCGCAGCCCGTCGGGCGTGTCGCCCCACAGCGCCGTGACCAGCAGCACCGCCGGGCCGAGCGCGGCGATCACCGCCAGGGTGAGCGGCCCCATCGGGCGGACCACCGGCAGCCGGCGGGCCACCGGGCCGTCGTCGCGGTGCAGGGTGGCGTCGACCGTGTCCAGCACCGGCACCCACATCCAGCGGGCCCGCAACGTCCGCAGCGCCCCGGTGTACGCGAACGCCAGCGCACCCCAGACCAGCACCGCGATCAGGCTGACCAGCGGGTTGAACAGCGCCACGGTGAGCGCGATCAACGCCCACCGCTCACCGATCGGGAAGACCACGGTCCGCTTCAGCCAGTACGACAGCGAGCCGGTGTCCGCCTGCACCCGGGTCGACGCGGCGTTCAGCCGGTCACCGATCCCGCCGCTGGCACCCGCCGCCGCCCGTGGCCGGCGGGCCGCCTCGTCGTGCAGCACCCCGTACCAGGTGTCGGTCATGTGCCGCACGGTCTGCAACGTCATCGCGGCGATGGCGAGGGCCCAGCCGTTGCCCAGGCCGGCGTGGCTCACCCCGAAGCCCAGGCCGGCGTAGACCAGGTACTCCTTCGCCCGGTCGGCCATCGTGTCCAGCCAGCCACCCCAGGCGCTGAAGTGCCGGGTGTAGCGGGCCAGCTGGCCGTCCACGCAGTCGAGCACGAAGCCGAGGTAGAGCAGCACCGCGCCACCGACCAGCGCCAGCCGCCCACCGACCCCGAACAGCACCGCGGCGGCCAGCGCGAACAGCACCGAGATCACCGTCACCCCGGTCGGGGTGAGCCGAAGTCGGGCCGCCCACCGCACCACGTGCGGCGACCAGGTGCTGACGAAGTACGTGGTGAAGAAGTCGTCCTTCTCCTTCACCGCCAGCCGCAGCTCGGCCCGGTCCTCGTCGACCGAGGTCACCGCCGCCTCGGCGGCGACCAGTCCCGCGGCGTCCTCCACCCGGTGCGCCACGAGCAGGCGTACCCGCTGGGCGAAGATCAGGGTGCCGAGCGCCGCGAGGCCCGCGAAGAGCCGGTCCACGGCGGAGGAGGGATCGTCGTGGCCGGCGCCCCCGCCCGCCGGCAGCGGCGACACGTCGCCGGCCGGGCCGAGCGGTGCGGTGACGGGCCGCGCGCCGACGGCTGCGGCCCGGGCGGCGGCGGCGAGGTTCGGCAGGTCGTCCACGCCGACCCGCAGCGCGCCTCCGAACACGCCGGTGGCGTCGCCGTCGAGGTCGGTCAGCGGGCCGGCGTCGACCACCTGGCCGCGCTCCTCACGCACGGCCGTCCGGCCGGGCACCGGCGGGTCGGTCAGCACCAGCGCCACGGTCGGCCCCACCGGGCTGGTGGCGAGGTGCCGCAGGACGGCGGTGTGCGCCACCAGGTCGGTGCCGGTGACCAGCAGCGGACCGTCGGCGGCGTCGGCCAGCGCGGCCAGCTCGTCCAAAGTGGCGGCGAAGCGCACCTCGGCCGCCCCGGCCCGGCGTAGCTGGTCGGCGAGCCGGTCGGCCAACAGCTCACCGGTCGCGGTGCTGAGGCCCGCCGCGGGCGTCCCGGCGGCGAGCACGATCGCGAGCGTCACCGCGGAACCGCGGCGTGGTACGCGTCGAGCGCCTCGGCGATGGTGCCGTCGAGCGTCAACCGGCCCGCGTCGAGGTACAACCCCCGACGGCAGAACCGGGTCAGGTCCTTTTCGTTGTGTGACACCAGCACCAGCGTGCGCCCCTCCCCGAGCAGACGATCAATCGTCGCGTAACACTTCTTGCGGAACTCCGCGTCGCCGACCGCGGTCACCTCGTCCATCAGCAGGATCGGGTGCGGCAGGTGCGAGATGATCGCGAAGCCGAGCCGCACCTTCATCCCCGACGAGTAGTGCCGCACCGACGTGTCGATGGCCCGTTCCACCTGCTCACCGGCGAACTCGACGATCTCGTCGAAGTGCCGTTTCAGGTAGCTCGTCGACAGCCCGTGCAGGCCACCGACCAGGTGCAGGTTCTCCCGCCCGGTCAGGTCGTTGGAGAAGCCGGCGGACAACTCCAGCAGCGGCGCCACCGCGCCGTGCACACGGATGGCGCCCTCGTCCGGGATGAGCACCCCGGCGATCAGCCGCAGCAGGGTGCTCTTGCCGGTGCCGTTACGGCCGATCACCCCGACGGTCTCGCCCGGCTCGACGGCGAACGACACGTCGCGCAGCGGCCAGAACTGGCCGGGCAGGGCACCACGACCGCCCCGGTGGATGAACAGCTCCCGCAGCCGCAGCTGACGGCGACGGTTGCGGACGAACCGGATGCCCAGCCCGTCGGCCTCGATGATCGGCGTGGCCATCAGAGTTCCTTGAGCACGGCTGGCTCCAACCGGCGGAACGACCACCAGCCGGCGGCGAGCACCAGCAGGCTGCCGGCGACCGTCGTGGCGAGCAGCCGGGCGTCCGGGAACTCGTCCGGGTACCAGATCGCGTGGTGCAGCTGGAAGATCCCGACCAGCGGGTTCAGCTCGTAGACCACCTTCAGCCAGCCGGGCAGGCCAGACTCCCGGACCAGGCTGAGCGGATAGATGATCGGCGTGGCGTAGAAGAGCACCCGGATGATCAGCCGCATGAACCGCTCCACGTCACGCATCAACACGTTCCACGCGGACAGCAGCAGCGCCAGCCCGACCAGCAGCGCCGCCTGGACGGCCACCGCCAGCGGCAGGGCGAGCAGCGACCAGCCGGGATGGATCCGACCGTGCGCCGCGTAGATCACCGCGATGGCGATCAGGATCGGCAGGCCGGCCGCGTACTCGGCGAACCGGCCGGTGACCCGGCCGATCGGGAAGACCTGACGCGGCACGTTCATCGTGGTGATCAGCCGGGACTGGCCGGTCAGCGCGTTGGTCGCCTCACTCAGCGCCGAACTGGTCCACATCCAGGCGAAGATGCCGGTGATCAGGAACAGCGGGTACGACCCGGCCGCCTCGCCGAGGTGCCGCCCGGTGTCGGTGGAGTAGAGCACGCCGAAGACGAACCAGTAGATGGCGCCCATGCCGAGCGGCTCGATCAGCGACCAGAAGTAGCCCAGCACCGACTGCTGGTACTTCACCGCCAGGTCCCGCCTGACCAGGATGCGCAGCGAGTTGCGGTGCGACCACAACGCCGCGACGCCAGAGGTCACCGCGAGCCTCCCGCCTCCCGAAACGGACGACAGGTTAGCAGTCGGTGAACGAATGCCCCGAATCGGCCGGACTCAGCACTCGATCACGTTGACGGCCAGACCGCCCCGCGCCGTCTCCTTGTACTTGACCTTCATGTCGGCGCCCGTCTCCCGCATGGTCTTGATGACCTTGTCCAACGACACCGCGTGCACACCGTCACCGCGCAACGCCAGCCGGGCGGCCGTGATCGCCTTGATGCTAGCCACCGCGTTCCGCTCGATGCAGGGGATCTGCACCAGGCCACCCACCGGGTCACAGGTCAGGCCGAGGTTGTGCTCCATCCCGATCTCGGCCGCGTTCTCCACCTGCTCCGGGGTGCCGCCGAGCGCCTCGGCCAGCCCCGCCGCCGCCATCGAGCACGCCGAGCCGACCTCACCCTGACAGCCGACCTCCGCGCCGGAGATCGACGCGTTCTCCTTGAACAGCACACCGATCGCCCCGGCCGCCAGCAGGAACCGCACCACGCCGTCGTCATCGGCCTTGTCGATGAAGCGGCTGTAGTAGTGCAGCACCGCCGGAATGATCCCCGCCGCGCCGTTGGTCGGCGCGGTGACCACCCGGCCGCCCGCGGCGTTCTCCTCGTTCACCGCGAGCGCGAACAGCGTCACCCAGTCCATGGCGTGCAGCGGATCGGCCGTCCCGGCGTCCGCCTCCAGGCCGCGCCGCAGCTCCGCCGCGCGCCGCCGGACCTTCAACCCACCAGGGAGTACGCCGTCCCGCTCGCAGCCACGCTGCACGCACTCCCGCATCACCCGCCAGATCTCCAGCAGGCCCGCCCGGATCTCCGCCTCGCTGCGCCAGGAACGCTCGTTGGCCAGCATCACCTCGCTGATCGACAGCCCGGTGGCGGAGGTCTGCTCCAACAGCTGCGCACCGGTCAGGAACGGGTACCGCACCCGGGTGCTGTCCGGCTTGATCCGGTCCGCGCCCGCCGCCTCCTCGTCCACCACGAAGCCGCCGCCCACCGAGTAGTAGGTGCGGCTGCGCAGCTCGGCGCCACCGTCGTCGTACGCCACGAAGGTCATCCCGTTCGGGTGGTACGGCAGCGACCGCCGGCGGTGCAGCGTCAGATCCCGGTCCGGGTCGAAGTCGATCTCGTGCGCGTCCAGCAGACTGATCCGCCGCTCGGCGCGAATACGCTCGACCCGAGGGCCGACCGTGTCGGTGTCGACCGTCTCCGGCGCCTCGCCCGCCAACCCCAGCAACACGGCCGGCCCGCTGCCGTGGCCGTGCCCGGTGGCACCCAGCGAGCCGAACAGCTCAGCCTGCACCCGCGCGGTGCCGGTGAGCAGCCCGTCGGCCTTGAGCCCCGCCACGAACGTACGGGCGGCCCGCATCGGCCCCACCGTGTGCGAGCTGGACGGCCCGATGCCGACGCTGAAGAGGTCGAAAACACTGATCATGGCTGCGCTGCGCTTCCTTGCCGTCGTCCCGCCGTTGGGATCCGGCCCGGTCGTGGCCACCGATCAGGCGGCCCCGCTGATGGCCGCCCGGTCGGGCGGCCGCTCGGCCACCCGGGGTGAGGGTGCCCGACCAGCGAGCCTACCCGCCCAGCTCACCCCGCCCACCCGGCAGCTCACCGCCCCACGCGCCCGCCACCACCCCGCCATCACAAGATCACACTCGATCCACGTTCCAGTTGCCTCCACCCACCTCCGAGGCCACTACATCCAGGATCGAGCACGATCTCCACGGCGGCGGGCGGCGGCGCGCGCCGGGCGGGCGTCCCGGGAGGCGTCAGCGAGGGGCAGCCCGGGTAAAGCACCTACGGGTCCACGGACCGCCGATCCTCCTCGGGACCGAGGGCGGAGTGGCTGCCCCTTTCTACCGTGGATTGCAGACGCGGCGCACCGCCGCAGAGTGGGAGTACGACGATGAGTCGCAAACTGGTCCGGCCCCGCCAGGGGCGCATGCTCGCCGGTGTCTGCGCCGGCCTCGGTCAGCGGTTCGGCATGTCCGCCGGGATGGTCCGGCTGCTGTTCCTGCTGTCGCTGCTGCTGCCCGGCACCCAGGTGATCGTCTACCTGATCCTCTGGATCCTGATGCCGAACGAGGACCGCTACCTCGCCTCCACCGGACACTGACCCACCACGCAAGCGCAACGCCCGCTCCGACGGTGGACGTCGGGGCGGGCGTTTCCGCGTACTCGGTCAGGGGGCCGTGTAGGTGACCGTGATCTGCTGGTAGCCGAGGGAGCGCAGCAGCCCCTCCAGCATCTTGCGGGTGTTCTCCTCGGCGCGGGCGGAGAGCCCGCTGTCCCGCGCGGCGGCGGTGATCCGTTCCTCGGCGAGCTGGTAGACCTGCTGCTGCCGGTTGGGGTCGTTGCCGACCAGGTCACCGAGCCGGTTGAGCAGGCCGCGCTGCTCGGCGAAGACGTAGCTCTTCTCCAGGTCGAGGTTGGTCTCGCCGAGCTGTGGCGCGGGCAGTTTGATCTCGACCGACTTGCCGTCCGCGGACTGGACGACGGCACCCTCACCGATCTTGGTGAAGTCGACGTACGCCTCGACGCTGCCGGCCCCGACGAACAGGGTGCGCTCGTTGAGCAGGAAGTCCGGAACGTTGCGCCGGTCGTTCTGCGTGTCGACCACGACCTGGAAGTTGCCCTCGGCGGCCACGTAGCGGCTGAGGTCCTGGATCGACTTCAGCAGCGGTGGCTGACTGCGGTCGGTCTGCTCCTTGGCGAACGGGTTGCGGAAGTCCGGTAGGAAGCCGGTCGCCTGAATGCCGAGCAGCACGACCACGGCCAGCGCGGCGGCGCCGAGCAGCACCAGCAGGCCGCGGGCCGCCCCACCGCCTCCGGAGCCGCCCGGTGTGTCGGTGGTTGGGTCGGGTGTCGCGGTTGACCGCTCCTTGAGATCGTCGCCGGTCGGGTAACCGGGGAACTCCTTCGTGGGCTCGTTGATGCCAGCGTCGCGGGCCATCACGCTCACCGTCCTCGTCAGACACGTCGTCTGTCAATGACGGTACGGCCCCCGTACGACAGCCGCGCGTCGAGCGGCCGGAAAGCACAAAACGGCAGGTCAGGCGAAGGCGGAGAGCCCGGTGAGTCGCTGCCCGACGACCAGCTGGTGGATTTCCGAGGTGCCCTCGTAGGTCAGCACGCTCTCCAGGTTGTTCGCGTGCCGCATCACCGGGTACTCACCGGAGACGCCGTTGGCGCCGAGGATGGTGCGGCACTGCCGGGCGATGGCCAGGGCCTCCCGCACGTTGTTCAGCTTGCCCACGCTGACCTGCTCGGGCCGGAGTCGGCCGGCGTCGGCGAGCCGGCCCAGGTGCAGCGCGAGCAGTTGCCCCTTGACCAGCTCGACGGCCATGTCGGCGAGCTTGGCCTGGGTGAGTTGGAACCCGGCGAGCGGGCGACCGAACTGGGTGCGGGTCGTGGCGTACGCCAGGGTGGTTTCCAGGCAGTCGCGGGCGGCGCCGACGGAGCCCCAGACGATGCCGTACCGGGCCTCGGTCAGGCAGCTCAGCGGGGCCTTGAGCCCGACGGCCTCGGGCAGTTGGGCGTCCGCCGGGAGCCGGACGTCGTCGAGCACGATCTCGCCGGTCACGGACGCGCGCAGCGACATCTTGCGGCGGATCTCGCGGGCCGTGACGCCGGGCGTCTGGATGGGTACGACGAAACCCCGCACGCCCTCGTCGGTGCGCGCCCAGATCACCGCGACATCGGCGATCGGCGCGTTGGTGATCCACATCTTGCCGCCGTTGAGCAGCCAGTCGTCGCCGTCGCGGCGTGCGCGGGTGGCCATCGAGGCGGGGTCGGAGCCGTGGTCCGGCTCGGTCAGGCCGAAACAGCCGATCGCCTCGCCGGTCGCCATCGACGGCAGCCAGCGCTGCTTCTGCTCCTCGCTGCCGTAGCGCCAGATGGCGTACATGGCCAGCGAGCCCTGCACGGAGACCAGCGAGCGGACGCCGGAGTCGCCGGCCTCCAGTTCCTGGCAGGCGAGCCCGTACGCGACGGCGGAGGCGCCGGCGCAGCCGTAGCCGGTGAGGTGCATGCCGAGCAGGCCGAGTTTGCCGAACTCGCGGGCCAGTTCGCGGGCCGGCACCTGGCCCTGCTCGTACCAGTCGGCGACGTGTGGGCGCACTCGGTCGTCGACGAGTTGGCGGACGACGTCGCGGATCTGCCGCTCTTCCTCGCTGAGCGACGGATCCAGGTCGAGCAGATCCAGGGCAGTCATCCCGTCACCTTAACGAAGCTTCAGGTAGCGCCGCTCACTCGACCGGCTCGGAGAGCACCAGCACCCGGGCGTGGATCTGGTTGCGCTGCTGCAGGGCGGCGCGCAACGCGCGGTGCAGACCGTCCTCCAGGTACAGCCCGCCGTTCCACTGCACGACGTGCGGGAAGAGGTCGCCGTAGAACGTGGAGTCCTCGGCGAGGAGCTTGTCGAGCGCCAGCTCACGCTTGGTGGTGATCATCTGGTCCAGGCGCAGTGGCCGGGGCGGAATCTCCGCCCACTGCTTGAGCGTCAGATTGTGCTCCGGATAGGGACGCCCGTCCCGGACCGCTCTGAAGATCACGACGGCACGCTCCCCTCCCCGTGGCCGGGCCGACCGACGGCGCCGAGCCGGGCCGCGGCGGGCACCGCGCGGCGCGGCACCGATGACCGTGCCAGCCTAGCCGGCCGGCACACGTTGCGTTCTGCTCCCTGATGTCAGTTTCGCTACCGGTCGTCCGATCCTCAACTCCGACGAACGGGACGGCCCGCTCAGCTCCACCGCCCGCGCCGTACGACCTCGTCCATTCCGCGACGCCCGCGGCGCAGAGACGGTGACCTATGGTCGGGTGCGCGGTAACCGATTGTGACGGCACCGATGGGTTGGTACTCCGCCGGAACGCCGAACGCGTCCCGGTAGGCCGCCAGCCGCTGCGCCGGGATGCCGAAGAAGCACGCTCCCAGGCCCTCGTCCACCGCGGTGAGCAACATCAGCAGCGCGGCGAAGCCGGTGTCGACATGCCAGTACGGCACCGGCCAGCGGTCGGTGGACCGGTCGGTCCAGCCCTTGTCCGGTTCCGCGTACCGCTGGAGGTAGGCCGACTCGTTGGCGTGCGGCACCACGATCAGCGGCGCCCGCCGCATCCCGGCCAGCCACCGCTCCCGGCCGCCTCCGTCCGGCGTGGTCGCGGCCCAGAACCGTTCCCGGTCGGCCGCCTCCTCCAGCACCAGGAAGACCCAGCCCTGCGCGAACCCGGCCGACGGCGCGCGTACGGCATGGTCGAGGAGCCGGTCCACCACGTCGGGCGGGACGGGACGGTCCGGGTCGTAGTTGCGCACCATCCGCCGTCGGCGGACGACCTCGGCGAACTCCATCAGGCTCCGGGGCGGATGCCCCAGGCGCCCCGCCAGGTCGTGCCGGGCTTGAGCGTGAGCAGATCCTTGCCCGACCGGAACGCGTCCGGCGGGCAGGTCATCGGCTCGATCGCCACCGAGCGCCGGTGCCGCTCGCCGGTGAGGGCGTCACCGGTGAAGACCTGCCACCAGCCGAACTCGGCGTCCGCCCAGATGCGCACGCCGGCCGATCCGTCCGGCGCGGCCAGGCTCACCGAGGAACCGCCGTCGGCGTCGCGGATCACGTCGCCGAAGCAGAGGTCGAGCGTGGCGGCACCGATCCGGCGCGGGCTGGTCCAGTCGTACTCGGTGCCGGCGACCGGGGTCGCCCCCACCGGCAGCAGCCGACCGTCCACCAGCACACGGGTACGGGTGGGCAGTCGCATCACCAGGTCGTCCACGGCGACGCCCGGCAGCTGCAGGTACGGGTGCACGGAGAACCCGAACGGCGCCAGTTCGCCGCTGATGTTGGTCACCTCGTGCTCGGCGCGCAACCCGTCCGCGTCGACGCTCCACCGGCTGCGCAGCCGCAGCGGCCACTCGTAGCCGGGCTGCGGCGGCAGGTCGTAGCCGAGGGTCACCGCGTCCGCCGACTGCTCCAGCAGCTGCCACGGCACCCAGTTGACCAGCCCGTGGATGGCGACGTGCCGTTCCGGCTCGGTCAGCGGGAGCTGGTGCGTCCGCCCGCCGAACGGGTAGCGGCCGTCGCGGATCCGGTTCGGCCAGGGTGCCAGCACCTGCCCGGCACAGCCGGGGCAGACCTCGTCGGCCCGGTACCCGTCGAGCAGGTCGACGCCGTCGTGCCGGTACGTCCGCAGCCCGCCGCCCACCTCCACGATGACGGCCTCGTGGCCGGCGGCGGAGATGGTCCATTGGGCGCCGGAGAACGGGCGCTGGTCGGGGCTTTCCATGCCGGCGACCCTAACCGGTCACGTGCGGTCGTCGCTCGACGCGGTCGCGGCCCGGTAGCGCAACAGCGCCGGGAACGCGACCGCGAGCACCACCACGAGCACCGCCGAGGCGAGACCACCGGCAACCCAGGCCACGCCACCGCCGAACCCGGCGGCCATGGTGCCCGCCCGCAGGTCGCCCAGGCGCGGGCCACCCGCCACCACCACCGTGTTGACGCCCTGCAGCCGGCCGCGCATCCGGTCCGGCGCGTACACCAGCAGCATGGACTGGCGCAGCACGGCGCTGACCAGGTCGGCGGCGCCGGCGACGGCGAGCAGCAGGACCATCAGCCAGAGCTGGTGGGCCAGCCCGGCGGCGGCGATCGCCAGACCCCAGGCCACCACTGCGACCACCAGGCCGAGGCCCTGCCGGCGCAGCCGACCGATCCAGCCGGAGGTCAGCCCGCCGATCATCGAGCCGATCGCGATGGCGCTGTAGAGCAGGCCGACCGCACCACCGCCGCCGAACCGCTCGTGGGCGATCTCCGGGAAGAGCGCCCTCGGCATGGCCAGGATCATCGCGATCAGGTCGACCCCGAAGGAGAGCAGCAGCACCGGCGTGGTGGCCAGGTACCGGAATCCGTCGATCACGCTGGCCAGGCCGGCGCGGTGGGCCTGACCGTCGGCGGTCGGCTCGGGCGGCAGCGCGGGCAGCCGCAGCGCGGCCCAGAGCATCGCGGTGAACAGCACCGCGTCCACCCCGTACGCGATCGGCAGCACCACCGTGGTGTCCGGCGAGGCGGAGAGGATCAGGCCGGCGGCGAGCGGGCCGGCGACCGAGGCCGCGGTGAACGTCGTGTAGTTCAGGGTGCTGGCGGCCGGGACCAGATCCTCCGGGACCAGTCGGGGCAGCATGGCGCTGCGGGCCGGCGAGGTGATCGCGAACGCCACCGACTGCACCGCCATCAACGCCAGCAGCAGCACCGGGCTGCCCACGTTGAGCAGCGCCTGGACCAGCAGCCCGAGGGTGGACGCCCAGAGCAGCACGGACCCGCCGAGCAGCACCGCACGGCGGTCGCGGGCGTCGGCGACCGCGCCACCCCAGAGCCCGAAGATCAGCAGGGGTAGGAACGCCGCGACGCCCAGCAGACCCACCCAGAACGAGTCCCGGGTCAGGGCGTACATCTCCACCGGGACCGCGACGGCGGTGAACTGGAAGCCGAACATCGCCACGGTGTTGCCGAGCCACAACCGCCGGTACGCCGGGACGCGCAGCGGACGGACGTCGATCGCCCAGCGGCGCGCTCCGCGCGGCCGGGCCTCCTGCACACCGGTCACGGGGCCAGCCGCTCGACGGTCCAGTCGCCCTCGTCGACGTGGCGGAAGCGGAGCCGGTCGTGCAGCCGGCTCGCCCGGCCCTGCCAGAACTCCACCGCGTCGGGCCGGACCCGCAGCCCGCCCCAGTGCGGCGGGGACGGGATGACGGCCTCGTCGGCGTACCGCTCGGCGGCCTCCCGGTAGCGCTGCTCCAGCGCGGCCCGGTCCGGCACGACCTGCGACTGGGGGCTGGCCCAGGCGCCGAGCTGGGAGCCGCGCGGACGGCTCGCGAAGTACGCGTCGGTCTCCGCGCGGTCGACCGGGGCGATCCGCCCGGTGACCACCACCTGCCGCTGCATCGGAAACCACGGGAAGATCAGGCTGGCGTACGGGTTGGCGCTCGCCTCGACACCCTTGCGGGAGAGGTGGTTGGTGAAGAACACGAAACCGTCCGGGTCGTACCCCTTCAGCAACACCGTCCGCCCACTCGGCCGGCCGGCCGCGTCGGCGGTGCCCACCACCATCGCGTTGGGTTCGGGTAGCCCGAAGGCCACCGCGTCGGCGAACCAGCGGTCGAACTGGGTGTGCCAGTCGGCGGCCAGGTCAGCTTCGGTCAGGCCCAGGTCCGCTGCGTACTCGTTACGCATGGCGGCCGGGGCGGGTGTGTCGCCCGTCACGTCCCCACTCCTTCTCGGCGGCCTCGCCGGCACCCTCCCGCGCTGACCAGCCCGCACCGCCCCAGTCTCACCGAGCCGCGCGGAGAATGCGCGTCCTGAGATGTCGTGTGCAGCACAGTCGCAGCGGGTCGCGTATCCGGTTACTGAGCGGGCAAGATGTTCCGAACACATCCCTGAGGGTCGCCTGAGGCGCTCGGCCGATCGGGCCGGATGAGCCGGACCGGGCGCACCGACCAGATCCAGGAGAATGACATGGCCGACTTCAAACCCGGACTGGAGGGCGTAGTCGCCTTCGAGACCGAGATCGCCGAACCTGACCGTGAGGGTGGCGCGCTGCGCTATCGCGGGGTCGACATCGAGGATCTGATCGGCCAGGTCTCGTTCGGCAACGTCTGGGCGCTGCTGGTCGACGGCCGGTTCGGGCCCGGCCTTCCGCCGGCGGAGCCCTTCCCGGTGCCGGTGCACTCCGGCGACATCCGGGTCGACGTGCAGTCGGCCGTCGCCATGCTGGCGCCGTACTGGGGTCTCAACCAGCTGCTGGACATCTCCGACGAGCAGGCCCGCGAGGACCTGGCCCGGGTGTCGGTGACCGCGCTCTCCTTCGTCGCCCAGTCCGCCCGCGGTCTCGGTCTGCCGGCGGTGCCGCAGAAGGAGATCGACAAGGCGCAGACGATCGTCGAGCGGTTCATGAAGCGCTGGCGGGGTGAGCCCGACCCGCGGCACGTCAAGGCCGTCGACGCGTACTTCATCTCGGCCGCCGAGCACGGCCTGAACGCCTCCACGTTCACCGCCCGCATCGTCGCCTCCACCGGGGCGGACGCGGCGGCCTGCATCTCGTCGGGCATCGGCGCCCTCTCCGGCCCGCTGCACGGCGGTGCCCCGTCCCGCGTGCTCAGCATGCTGGAGGCGGTGGAGCGCAGCGGCGACGCGGAGGGCTACGTCAAGGGTGTCCTGGACCGCGGCGAGCGTCTGATGGGCTTCGGTCACCGGGTCTACCGTGCCGAGGACCCGCGCGCCCGCGTGCTCCGGCGCACCGCCAAGGAGCTGGGCGCGCCGCGCTTCGAGATCGCCGAGGCGCTGGAGAAGGCGGCGCTGGCCGAGTTGCAGGCCCGCCGCCCGGACCGGGTGCTGGCCACCAACGTCGAGTTCTGGTCGGCCGTCGTGCTCGATTTCGCCGAGGTGCCGGCGCACATGTTCACCTCGATGTTCACCTGCGCCCGGATGGGCGGCTGGAGCGCGCACATCCTGGAGCAGAAGCGCCTGCAGCGGCTGGTCCGTCCGTCCGCCCGCTACGTCGGCCCGGAGACCCGCAAGCCGTCCGACGTCGAGGGCTGGGCCGCCATCCCGCACGGCGTCTGATCTGTCGGACCGGGTCCCTCCGGCACGCCTGGCGTGCCGGAGGGACCCGGTCGCGGATAACGCCGGTGGATGTGGCGAAGGACTCAGGTCCGCCCTCGGGGGCCCGGCTTACACCGATGGGTCCGGGTGCGAGGATGAGGGTCGGCAGTGTCGCCGGGCCCGCCCTCGCCCTTGCGGAAGGATCTTCAAGACCGTGGCTGACGCACCGACCATCCGGATTCCCGATGAGATCAAGCCCGCCGACGGACGTTTCGGCTGCGGCCCGTCCAAGGTCCGTCCCGCGGCGGTGTCCGCTCTCGCCGAGGTGGCCACGAGTTACCTGGGCACCTCGCACCGGCAGAAGACGGTCCGCGACCAGGTGGCCCGGCTGCGCTCCGGCATCGCCGAGTTCTTCTCGCTGCCCGAGGGCTACGAGGTCGTGATCGGCAACGGCGGCACCACCGCGTTCTGGGAGGTCGCCACCTTCGGTCTGATCCGCGACCGCGCCCAGTTCGCCAGCTTCGGCGAGTTCGGCGCCAAGTTCGCCACGTCGGTCTCCGACGCGCCGTTCCTGGGCGAGCCGACCGTCCGCAAGGCCGCCGCGGGCAGCGCGCCGACCCTGGTCGCCGAGTCCGGCGTGGACGCGTACGCGACCCCGCAGAACGAGACCTCGACCGGCGTCGCGGTGCCGATCAGCCGGGTGGCCGGCGCGGACGAGGGTGCGCTGCTGCTCGTCGACGCCACCTCGGGGGCAGGCGGCCTGGAGGTGAACGTCGGCGAGACCGACGTCTACTACTTCGCCCCGCAGAAGTGCTTCGGCTCCGACGGCGGGCTCTGGCTGGCGCTGATGTCGCCGGCCGCCCTGGACCGGGCCGCCGAGATCAAGGCGTCCGGCCGGTACATCCCGGCCTTCCTCGACCTGGTCACCGCGATCGACAACTCGCGCCTGGAGCAGACGTACAACACCCCGGCGCTGGCGACCATCTTCCTGGCCGCCGAGCAGACCGACTGGATGAACGCGCAGGGCGGTCTGGCCTGGGCGGCCAAGCGCACCGCGGAGAGCGCCGCGACGGTGTACGGCTGGGCGGAGCGGTCCACGGTGGCCACCCCGTTCGTCACCGACCCGGCACTGCGGTCCAACGTGGTCGCCACCATCGACTTCGCCGACGGGGTGGACGCCACCGCTATCGCGAAGGCGCTGCGCGCCAATGGGATCGTGGACACCGAGCCGTACCGCAAGCTCGGTCGCAACCAGCTGCGGGTGGCGCTGTTCCCGGCCGTCGAGCCGGCCGATGTCGAGGCGTTGACCGCGTCCATCGACTACGTGGTCGAGCGCCTCTGAGGTTCGTCACGGTGGGTGTCCGTCGGGGCCTCGACGGACACCCACCGTGATCATCGTTGCAGCTCAGTCGCGACATGCGGGGTGTCGCTTCCCCCACCCCGAGACAGATGCGCGTACGGTGGTCCGAGACGCCTGGGTGGCCGACTCGTGGCGTGCGGCCAACGAAGCGGGACGGAGGCAACGCTATGCGCCCAGTACGCTTCGTCGCCCTCTCCGAGGACGGCCATGCCCTGGTTCTCGCCGACGAGGTCGGGCGGCTGCTCGCCCTGCCTATCGACGACCGGATCGCCGGCGCGTTGCACCCCGAGCCCGGCGCGCCGCCGCTCCCGGTGGCACCGCCGTCGGCCGCTGACCCGATCCCGTCGCTGTCCCCTCGCGACATTCAGGCCCGGATCCGCTCCGGCGAGTCCGCCGAGGACGTCGCCCGGATCGCCGGCGTGCCCGTCGATCGGGTGCTGCGCTACGCGGGCCCGGTGCTCCAGGAGCGGGCGATGCTCGCCCAGCACGCCCGCCGCACCCGCCTCAAGGGCGCGGAGAAGCCCACCCCGCTCGCCGAGGTGGTCAACGGTCGGCTGAGCCAGCACGGCATCGACACCGAGAAGATCTCCTGGGACGCGTACCGGCGGGACGACGGCACCTGGCGGATCATCGCGACCTGGCCGTCCGGCAAGGCCACCGCGCAGGCGATCTGGGATCTCGACAAGACCCGGCAGGCGGTCACCCCGCACGACGACATGGCACAGTACCTGTGCGCCGAGCGGCCCACGCCGATTCTCGGCCAGGAGCCGGCGCCGGAGCGGGGTGGGCACGCCCTGCCCGGTCCGTCGCGCGGCGAGCCGAGCCGTGGCGGGCACGGGCTTCCGGCGGCGTCGGAGCACCCGCGACCCGGTCGCGACCCGATCCGCGCCGGCCGGGACGCGCTGCTCGCCTCCCTGGACCGCCCGCTCGGCGCCTCGTCGGGTCGCGGTCTGGAGCCGCGTACGCCGGCTGCCCTTGCCGGGTCGGACGCTCCCCGGCAGCGGCCGGTCGGCGGGGGCGCCGCGGCGCTGCTCGGCGGCGGCCAGGGTTCGGCCTTCGACGACGACTCGGACGCGCCCAAGGAGGTGCCGGCCGTGCCGTCGCTGGCGGTGCTGCGGCCCCGCCGCACCGGCACTGCGGCAGCAGCCGCCGGTGAATCCACCGATGCCAACGGCAAGCCGCGCAAGCGGCTGCCGAGCTGGGACGACGTGCTCTTCGGCAGTGGCCCCGCCGCGCGTGAGTCCTCCTGACGCTTCGCGTTGACGGGTGGCGGTTCGCCACCCGTCGGCGCGAGGCACGGCCAGCCCCTCCCCGCGATCTTGCACTTTCTGCCCCGGCACAACACATATTCGGGGCAGATCGACGACCCAATGTGCACGATCGCGGGCGACGGCAGCGGATGCTGGCCGAGGTCAGTCGCGGGCCTTGAGGACGGCGACCTCGCGGACGGCCTTGGCGACGGCCTCGAAGTCCTTCTTGAGGATCGCGCCGTGGTTGCTGGCGACCTTCGCGGCGATCTGGATGTGCGGGTTGCGGGCGGTCACCGCGTCGAGGCTGGCGCGGATCGTCTCCTGCTCGTCACCACGACTGCCGAGGGACGTTCCGGAGGCGACGACGTACCGCACCGGGACGGTGATGCTGTCCAGCACCGGGCCCAGCTCGCGTTCACGGGAGAGTTCGCCGAGTTCGATGTTGCTGTCCGCCATCTGTTCGGCGTTCATCCGTGGGGTCAGGCCGGTGGGGCGCAGCAGCGGCATGAACAGGTTCATCCGGCGGAACATCTTCCGGATCCGCTGCGCCATGGCCTCGTCGAGCCAGTCGTGCGGGAACGCGCCGTCGACCAGGACCGTGCCGATCGTCCGTTCCGGGTTGCGGTTGGCCCAGTGCGCCGCGACGACGGCGCCGTAGGACCAGCCCACCAGGACCGCCCGGTCCACGCCTCGGGCCGCGAGGACGGCGTGCACGTCCCGGACGGCAGCCTCGAAGGAGTAGTCCGCTGAGCGCTTCGATTTCCGGCCGCGCGCCCGCTCGTCGTAGGTGATGTGCCGCCACCCCGCTCCCAGTTCGGCGATGACCCGCCGCCAGTACCCCTCGGTGGCGAACTGGCCGTTGAGGTAGACCACCGGGGTGCCGGGGCCGCCGGTGTCGGTGACGGCCAGGGCCGTGTCGTCGACCGGCACCAGGCCGGTCCACGTCGTGCTGGTCGAGGACGCGCTGCTCTTGGTCATGTCCATCCGTCCTGTTCAGAGGCTGCGGGCGGTGATGTCGCCCTGGAGGGTGGTGGCGTGGAGGTCGAGTTCGACGGTGCCGTCGTTCTTGAGGCTGTTGCTGACCCGGCCGTGGCCGGTGTCGGCGTGCAGGGCGGCCGAGACGCCGACGGCGGCGGCGACCGTGATGTCACCGGACTGGGTGCGGAGCACGACCGTGCCGCGCCCGGCTTCGGCGATCCGGATGTCGCCCCGCGCGGTGCTGATCTCGGCGGGTCCGATGAGCCGGCCGATCTCGACGTCGCCGTCGATCGCGGTGAGGCGGACGCTCGCGGCCTCGTCGATCTTGATCTGCCGGTACGCGCCGTCGAAGGCGACGTCGCCGAGGCGTCCGACGCCGCGGAGTTCGGCGCTGGCCGTCCTGGCCTCCACGCGGGAGCCGGCGGGCAGCCGGACGGTGACCTCCAGGGATCCGGAGGGGCCGAGGAGCCGGTTCTCGGTGCCGGCGGTCGTGACCCGCAGGACGCCGTCGGCGTAAGTGACGGCGGTGCGCTCGGCGGCCTTCGTGTCGCGGCTCCGGCCGGGGTCGGTGGGCCGGACCTCGACGGTGGTGTCGGTGCGCTCCGCGGCGATGAACCGGATGCTCCCGGCGGGGATGTTCAGGACGGTCGAGATCGGGGCGGGGGTGTCGAACGTCTGCATCATGCTCTCCCATGTTCGTCGTTCAATCTTTCCAACACCGGAAACGCTACGTTGCGTTCAGACATCAGGCAATGCATTTGTTGCACTGGCTTCGCCTATTTGCAGCTCAGAGCGGTCAAATCATTGCAATGGCTTCACGCATAACGCAACAGCGAGTGCGGGGCGCGTTGCAATAGATTGCCGGTGAACGCTATGGTGACGGCTCGGGGCAACGCCGTGCAGGACCACGAGGAGAACGCGATGCCGGGAGGCAGGCTCACCCAGCAGGAACGCCAGCAGATCGCGTCAGGGCTGGCCGACAACCTCCCCTACGCGGAGATCGCCCGACGCCTCGACCGCCCCACCTCGACGATCACGCGTGAGGTGATGCGAAACGGTGGTCCCACCGCCTACCGTGCCGACCTGGCACACCGCGCCACTGAGGTGCGGGCACACCGGCGCAGCCCGTCCTCGTCCCGAACGGCCGAGTCGGCCCTCCAGCCGCACGGGCGCGACGCCCGGGCCGTGGCCGAGTACGAGGAGACGTTCACCACCGTCCTCATGAGCTCGGGTCTGAACAGGATGGGGGCCCGGGTGCTGACCTGCCTGTTCACCAGCGACTCGGGCAGCCTCACCGCCTCCGACCTCGCCCGGCGCCTTCAGGTCAGCCCGGCGTCCATCTCCAAGGCGATCGCCTTCCTGGAGAGCCAGAGCCTCGTCCGCCGCCAGCGTGACGAGCGCCGCCGCGACCACTACCTCGTCGACGACGAACTCTTCTACCAGGCGACGATCGCCAGCGCCCGCGCCAACGACCAACTCGTCGCCACCGCACGCCAGGGCGTCGCCCTTCTCGGCTCGCACACCCCCGCCGCCGCCCGGCTGGAAAACATCGCCCGCTTCCTCGACTTCATGAGCGAGAGCATCACCCGCGCCGCCGAACAGGCCCGCGAGGTCCTGCACACCAGGCCTGCCGCCGCCACCCCGGCAGCGCCGGATCAGAGCGGCCAGGCGGCGAGCCGGTCGTAGTGGGGTGGGGCACCGAGGTGGCTGCGCACCAGCAGCAGCTCAGCCACCGGCCAGGGTGGACCCCGGTAACCGTCCAGGCTGGCCCGGTCGGCCTCGACGTCCGCCGGGGGCATCCGGGCGCCGGGTCGGGCGACGGTCAGGTGCGGACGGAACGGCTTCTCGTCGTACGGCAGTCCGGCGCGCCGCAGCCGGGACCGGATCAGCCGGGCCAGGACGTGCAGCAACTCCACGTCGCCCCGCAGGTTCACCCAGAGGACGGTGGACCTGTCCCGGCCGAACCGGCCGCCGCCGCCGAGGCTCAACCGGGGTACGGCGTTCCGGCCGTCGCGGAACCCTTCGGCGGCCAACCCGAGCGCACTCTCCACCTCGACCAGCCGGTCGGCCTCGACCTCGCCGAGGAAGGCCAGGGTGAGATGCAGGTGGGCCGGGTCGGCGAGCCGGACGTTGGTGCCGGCGGCCGCCGCCGCGCCCACGCGCAGCCGGGCGACCTGTGCGCCGAGATGGTTGACCGCCTCGACCGGCGGGTCGACCGCGACGAAGAGTCGCACACCGTCGGCCCGCTCAGTGGTGGCGTTGCCGGTGCCCGGCGCGGGCCGCCGGCAGGGTCAGGCCGGCGGCGTGCAGCACGCCCTCGACCCGCACCCGCTCGATCTCCTGGTCGACGCCCTCCAACTCGGCGAGGTGTTCGGGGATGCCGAGAGCACGGCAGGCCAGTCGGAGCCGGTCGTCGTACGCCTGGAGCACCGCGCCGTGCCAGACCATCGACCGGCCGGCGCCGCCGATCCGTTGGCCCCCGAGGCGGCGCAGATCGGCGGCCAGCTGTTCCAGAGGCCGCCGATCGGCCCGGTCGAACTCGCTGAGGTCGATGTCCCGGGTCAACGCGTCGGCCTCGATGGCCCGGTCGAGGCGGGCGATGGTGCGTCTCTCCTGACGGCGCTCACGCCACTCGGACCAGCCACACACCACCCGGTCGAGGATCTCGTCGTAGCAGAAGAGCAGGGCGAACGCCGCCGGGAGGCTGGCCACGGCGAGGAACGCCAGGGCCAGCATCAGCGCGCGTCCGACTCCCACGTATCGACGCTAAGCCCCGGCGTGCCACCTCGCCAGTGATTTGGCCGCATCCGCGCCATCCGCCGATCAGGGCGCGACCCTCAGCAGTCGGCGGAGGTCACGTAGAAGCGGGGCATCGGCAGCACCCGGAAGCGCAGCCGGGCGCCCGAGCGGCGCAGCTGCCAGGTGAGGGCGATCAGCGCGGTGGCCAACGAGATCAGACCACCCATCCAGATGCTGGCGCCGGCCCCGAAGTGCTCGGCGACCCAGCCGATCAGCGGCGCGCCGACCGGGTTGGTGCCCAGAAACACCAGCACCCACAGGGACATCACCCGCCCCCGGAAGGCCGCGTCCACCCCCAACTGGACCCGCTGGTTGGACGCCTGGGCGAAGAAGACCATGAAGAAGCCGGTCGGCACCAACAGCACCACGACCAGCCAGTACGTGGACGCGAAGCCGACCAGGGTGCCGAAGCTGGCACAGGCGATCGCGGCGCCGAGCACCAGCCACACCGACGGGCGGCTACGGCGGCCGGTGCCGCTGAGCGCGCCGCCCAGCGCGCCGACGGCCAGAGCGGTGCTGAACAGGCCGAAGGAGGCGGCACCGGTGTTGAAGACCGTCTTCGCCAGCGCGGCGAGGGTGAGCTGGAAGTTGAACAGCGACATGCCGATCACCGACATGACCGCCATCGGCAGCAGCAGGTCCGGTCGACGCCACACGTACCGCAGACCGTCGATGACCCGCGCGGACGCCCGCTCGTCGCGCGGCAGCAGGGCCTCGCGGTGCAGCTCGGCCGTCCGCATCCGGACGACGTTGACCAGGGGCGCGATCGAACTGAGGGCGGTGAAGAGGAAGACCGGACCCACGTCGAAGGCGGCGATGGCCAGGCCGGCGACGGCCGGGCCGACGATCCGCGCCGAGTTGAACACGGCGGCGTTCAGCGACAGCGCGTTGGGCAGCAGGGGCGTGCCGACGAGTTCGGAGACGAACGCCTGGCGCACCGGGGTCTCCACGGCGTTGGCCGTGCCGAGCAGCGCGGCGAACGCGAAGACGTGCCAGAGCTGCACCAGGTCGGTGAGGACCAGCAGGGACATGCCGAGCGCCAGCACGCTCCAGAAGGTGTTGGCGGCGAACAGCAGCACCCGCTTGTCGTACCGGTCGGCCAGCCGGCCGGAGAGCAGCGTGAGCAGCAGCACCGGGGTGAACTGGCAGGCGGTGACCACGCCGAGGGCGGTCGCCGAGTTGTCGGAGAGCTCGAGGACGAGCCAGTCCTGGGCGATGAACATCATCCAGACACCGATCAACTTGATCAGCTGCCCGGATGCGAAGAGCCGGTAGTTGCGGACCTGTAGGGACTGGAACATCGTGCTCAGCTTGGCCTGCACTCTTGGTGCGCCTCCTCCGGGACGTACGCGTCATCGACAGGTGACGGCACGGCCCCGGTGGCGTGGGCGCGGTGCTCAGGCGCGAGCGAGCTGCTGGAGAATCTCGGCGGCCCTGTGCAGGGTCTCCCGTTCGTCCTCGTCGAGCGCGGCCAGCCGGTGGGCCAGCCATTCGTCGCGGGCCCGCTCGAACTGGTCGAGCACGGCCTGCCCTCCTTCGGTAGCCGCGAGGATGACCTGCCGGCCGTCGGTCGGGTGGGGGGTCCGCTGCACGAGGCCGCGGTCCTCCAACTTCGCGACGATCTTGGTCATCGTCGGTGGCTGCACCCGCTCCACGTCGGCCAGTTCCCGAGGCGTCATGGCACCCGCCAGCCGCAGGCTGGTGAGCGCGGAGACCTGGGTGACCGTGAGGTCGCCGACCGGTCGGGCCTGGCGGACCCGCCGGTTGAGTCGGGTGATCGCATCTCGCAACTGGGGAGCCAGTTGCGCCGGTGGCACGCGTTCCGCCGTCACCGTCCGCTCCGTCACGTTAGTTAGCCTAACTAATGAGCCTGGCTAACGACATCCGTTATGACCAGGCTCACGAGGATGTTTGCGCTGTTCCGGGCGGGGAATCCGGTCTGGTTCCCCGCCCGGAGGGGGTCACAGCACCAGGGACTCGATGGGCCCGCGCAGGAAGTACAGCACGAACAGCGCGGCCACCCCGTACAGCAGCGGGTGGATCTCCCGGGCCTTACCCTTGGCCAGCTTCACCACCACGAAGGTGATCAGACCGGCGCCGATCCCGTTGGAGATCGAGTAGGTGAACGGCATCAGCACGATGGTGAGGAACGCCGGAATGGCGATCTCGTAGTCGGACCAGTCGATCGTCCGCACCGCGGTCATCATCAGGAATCCGACCACCACCAGCGCCGTCGACGCCGCCTCGAACGGCACGATCACCACCAGCGGCGCCAGGAACATCGCCAGCAGGAAGAGCACGCCGGTGACCAGGCTGGCCACGCCGGTCCGGGCACCCTCCCCGACACCGGCGGCACTCTCGATGTACGACGTGTTGCTGGAGGTGCTGGCCGCACCGCCGGCCGCCGCCGCGATCGAGTCGACCAGCAGGATCTCCTTGGCCCTCGGCGGCGTGCCCTGCTCGTCGAGCAGGCCACCCTCCTGGCCGACCGCCACCATCGTGCCCATGGTGTCGAAGAAGTCCGTGATCAACAGGGTGAAGACGAACATCAGCACGACCACCCAGCCGGCGCGCCCCCACGAGTCGAGCACGTTGAACTTGCCGAGCAGCGACAGGTCCGGCAGGTCCACCACCGTCTTCGGCAACTCCGGAACGTTCAGCGACCAGCCCTTCGGGTTGGGCTTGCCGTCGACGAACGACGGACCGATGTTGCCGACCGCCTCCACGATCACCGCGAGCACCGTCGAGGCGAGGATGCCGATCAGAATCGCGCCCTTCACCCGGCGCACCACCAGCACCAGCGTGAGCAGCAGGCCCACCACGAAGACCAGCATCGGCCAGCTCACCAGCTTGCCGCCGATGCCCAGGCCGACCGGAACCGTGGTGTTGGCGGCGTCCGGGATGCGCCGGACGAAGCCGGCGTCCACCAGGCCGATGATGGTCAGGAACAGGCCGATGCCGACGCCGATGGCGGTCTTCAGCTGGGTCGGCACCGAGCGGAACACCGCGGTCCGCAGGCCGGTCAGCACCAGCACCGCGATGATCACACCTTCGATCACCACCAGGCCCATCGCGTCGGCCCAGGTCATCTCCGGCGCGATCTCGTACGCCACCAGGGCGTTGACGCCCAGGCCGGCGGCCAGCGCCAGCGGGAACCGGCCGACCACGCCCATCAGGATCGTCATCAGGCCGGCGACCAGCGCGGTCGCGGCGGCCAGCGCGGGAATCGGGAGGGTCTTGCCGTCCCCGTCGACGGCACCGCCCAGGATCAACGGGTTGAGCACCACGATGTACGCCATCGTGAAGAAGGTCGCCAGGCCACCGCGTACCTCGCGGCTCATCGTCGAGCCGCGCGCGGAAATCTCAAAGAACCGGTCGAAGCTGTTACGCGGGTGAGCGGGGTTGGGAGGTGTGCCGTTCTCGGGCGGCGCTACTGCCATCGGGTCCTCGCAGGTGATCTTCCGGTTGTCGCGCGCATCGTCCCAGATCAGCGGCGG
Organism: Micromonospora sp. ALFpr18c; assembly: GCF_008868155.1. Lineage (GTDB taxonomy): Bacteria > Actinomycetota > Actinomycetes > Mycobacteriales > Micromonosporaceae > Micromonospora. The sequence continues at coordinate 12,300 of NZ_WBKR01000006.1, read as the reverse complement.
GCAGGGGAAGTGGATCGCGTACGCTTGCCGAATGCCGAACGAGCAACAGCCGCGGCCCGCGCCCCTGGACCCGCCGATGGTGCCGTTCGCGGTCGCCGGGCTGATCGCGTGGGCGGTCGCCGGGCTCGTCCTGTTGCTCTTCTTCCGGGGCTGGCTGACCGACCACGGTCACGAGAACTGGCTCTGGACCTGCCTGGCCGGGTTCCTCTGGGGCTTCCCCGGCCTCGCCGTCATGCTGCGGCACGACGCCAACCGGCGCCGCCGCCGCGCGAGCTGACCCCGCCGGCGCCGACGCGAACCGTCAGGGGTGCCCGTACGGCTCCGCCGGCTCGGCGGCCTCCACCGACCCCGGTGCCCGACTGACCGACATGGCCTCCACGGCGCTGTCGTCGTACACCGTCGGTAGTTCCTCCACGGCGGTCTCGACCGCCTCGATCAGCGTCTCGGAGTGAGCGCCGCAGCCATGGTCGGCGCTCACCACCCGGCCGTCGTCGGGCGCGTAGAAGTTGCCGCACGCACCGAAAGCCGCGCGCATCGCACCCGCCAGGGGCAGGTAGAAGCCGCAGGTGCCGCAGCGGGCGGCGGCCGGCGCGGCCGTCGAGATCGCGGCGGACGGGCCGTGCTCACCGTCGTACCAGCGCTGCGCGGCGTCGATACGACCCTCCCGGGAGAGCACCCGGGCGCGGCCCAGGCCCAGCTCCCAGGCGGTCTCCTCGACCGCGGGATCGTCGGAGAGCAGGTAGCCGGGGGCCAGCCGGTCGTCGTCCGGCGGAGTCGGCAGCAGGTCACCCGGCCCGAGGTCGCCCGGCTTGAGACGCTCCTGCCAGGGCAACCAGCCGGGCGCGAGCAGCGCGTCCGAGCCGGGCAGCAGCACCGTCTCGCAGATCGTCACCGTCTTGCTGCGCGGCACCCGGGTGACGGTGACCGCCCACCGCCAGCCGCGGTAACCGGCGAGCCGGCATTCGAAGTAGTGGGTGACCAGCCGGTCGCCCTCGGCAACGACCTGCAGGTGATCGCCGACGTCGTCGGCCTCCACCTCGGTGATGCCAGCACGAGCCACCTCGACGGCGGCGGCGCAGACCTGGTCGAGACGGGCGGCGCGGGTGGAGGCGGGCCTGGTCACCCGACCATTGTTCCCCATGCGCCCCGCAGGGGTGACAGGGACTCCCGGGGAACCTTTCCCCGCAGTGGTGCGGCGCACCTGGATCAGATGGGCGAGGATGGTGCACATGCCGTCGTACTCCCGCTCCGGGCGTTCCGTCCTCGGGCGGACCGTCGGCACCGGCATCCGGACGATCCGCCTGCTGGTGCGCGGTTCGGTGGGCAGCGGACGCTGGGTGACCCGCCGGGCCGGACGGGCCCGGGCGCGGGGGGCCGGCGGCGAGGTCGGCATGGTCCGCCTGTTCGATCTGCACGCGCTGTCCTGCGCCGGTGACACGCTGATCGCCATCGGCCTGGCCGGGACGATCTTCTTCAACGTGCCGCTGGGCGAGGCCCGCAGCAAGGTCGCCCTCTACCTGCTGGTGACCATGGTGCCGTTCGCGATGCTCGCCCCCGTGGTGGGCCCGCTGCTGGACCACTTCCGGCACGGCCGGCGCTACGCCCTGGCCGCCACGATGCTCGGCCGCGCGTTCCTGGCCTGGCTGATCTCCGACTACATCCACGGCTTCGGGCTCTACCCGGCCGCGTTCGGTGTGCTCGCGCTGTCCCGGGCGTACGGCGTGGCCCGCTCGGCCGCCGTGCCCCGGCTGCTGCCCGAGGGGCTGGGCCTCTCGCAGGTGGGCGCCCGGGCCAGCGTCTACGGCACGGTCGCGGGCGCCCTGGTGGCGCCGATCGGGCTGGCCGCGTTCTGGTTCGGGCCGCAGTGGCCCCTGCGGGTCGCGTCGCTGATCTTCCTGGTCGGCATGGTGATCTCGCTTCGCCTGCCGCCGAGGGCCGACTCCGAGCCGCCCGAACGTGTCCCCCGTCCGCTGCGCGCGCTGGGCCGCCGCGGGGGTGACCGGCCGCTGGGCCGGGGCCGACCCGCCGGGCGGTTGGTGATCGCCACCCTGATCGGTGCGGCGACGCTGCGCGCGGCGTACGGCTTCCTGCTGCTCTTCCTCGCCTTCGCGATCAAGAAGGGTGACCTGACCACCGACGTGTTCGGCCGGGAGTTGGGTGCCGAGTGGGCGTTGGGACTGGTCGGCGGTGCGCTGGCGGTCGGCAGTTTCCTGGCCACCGCCGTCGGCACCCGGCTGCGCATCCATCGGCCGGCCACCATCCAGTCCAGCAGCATGGTCATCGTGGCCGGGGTGGCGGTGCTCGCCGTGATCCAGTTCTCGCTGCCGATGGTCGCCCTGCTCTGTCTGGTCACCGCGCTGGTGAGCGGGGTGGCGAAGCTCGCGGTGGACGCCTCGATCCAGGAGCGCATCCCGGAGCGGCTGCGGGCCAGCTCGTTCGCCCACTCGGAGACGGTGCTGATGCTGGCGTTCGTCGCCGGCGGCGGGCTCGGACTGGTCCCGTTCGACGGGCGGGTGGGTATCGCGGTCGCCGCCGGAGTGGCCGTACTGGCCGCCACCCGGGGCGTGCTGGTCGCCGCCCGACTGCGCGGCGAGAAGCTGGCCGGCCGGCCGCTCGGCGACGACGAGTTGACCGACGACGAGCCGGCGGACGAGCCCGCCGACCCGACGCCCACCTCGCCGGCACCCAACCAGGCCAGCTCGCCGCAGTACGACGAGCCGGGGCTGGCACCGCCGGGCTACCACATCTACCGACCGTCCTCGGCGGTCGGCGGCCCGGGTGGCGGCGCCGACGAGGAGTCCCGCCGGGAGTCCCCGGGCCCCCTCTCGTGACCAGGCTGCTCTCGTGACCGGGCTACTCGTCGTGACCGCGGTGCCCGCCGAGGCGGACGCCGTGCGGGCCGGGCTGGCCGACACGAGCGTGACCGTCGCCCCGGTGGGGGTGGGCCCGGCGGTGGCCGGTGCCGCGACGGCCCGGCTGTTGGCGCTGGCCGAGGCGGCCGGGCACCCGTACCGCGCGGTGGTCAGCGCCGGCGTGGCCGGCGGCTTCGCCGGGCGGGCCGCGGTTGGCGACACGGTGCTGGGCACCGCGAGCATCGCCGCCGACCTGGGCGCCGAGTCGCCCGACGGTTTCATCCCGATCGAGGACCTGGGCATGCCGCCCGCGCTGCTCGGCGGCGGCAGCGCGGTGCCCGCCGACCCGCGGTTGCTCGCGGTGTTGCGGGCGGCCCTGCCGAACGCCACGGTCGGCGCGGTGCTCACGGTCAGCACGGTCACCGGCACCGCCGCCAGCACCGAGGAGCTGCGTCGGCGACATCCGGAGGCGGTCGCCGAGGCCATGGAGGGGTACGGGGTGGCGGTCGCGGCCGCGCAGGCCGGGGTCCCCTTCGCGGAGCTGCGTACCATCTCCAACCCGATCGGCCCGCGCGACCGCGACGCCTGGCGGCTGCGCGAGGCCCTCAGCGCCCTGACCTTGGCGGCCCCGGCGCTGCACTGACAGGCCCGACGTCAAGCGTGAGCGCCGACGGCCGACTTGCCTGTAGCTCGAACCCGCAGGCGAGCAGGAACAAGATGTTGCCGGCCTCGGCAACCGCGTGGGCGGTCCGGATGCCGGCCACCGCCATCTCCCTGGCCAGCAACCCGATCAACTGTCGCCCGATGCCCAGGGTGCGCAGGCCGGGAGCAACGAGAACACCCTCCAACACCAGCTCACGCTGGTCGCCCCAATCCTCGCCGAGGAGGAGGTCAACGCTCCGCTCGTGGGCCCTCAGCTCGCCGACCGGCCCGGTCCCGGGGACCTCGGCGAGAAAGCGCCACGACGTGGTCGGCAGCCCTTCGGAGGCACGCCGGAACCGCACCTGGGCGCGTGTGCGATCCCGCAACCGCCGGTCGTCCCGCCGGGCGCGATCCAGGTCGTAGGTCAGCTCCGGCACGCGCACCGGCCACAACCGCTGCGGAAGCGTGTACGAGTGCACCCACCAGGCGCCCGGCCAGTCCTTCAGGCTCAGGACTCGGCGGACGTCGAGATGCGCCGGGTACCGCCGGCCGGCCTCGTCCCGCGGCTCGTCCTCTGGCGCGGCCTCTCGCTCGCTGACCGCCTTGCCGGAGGGGTCGCCGGGCCGTGTGACGGCGAGCTCGCCGCCGGCCGCGAGAACCAGCCGCTCCACCGTCCGGAAGGCCGTCTGGGCACCCTGCCCCGCCTCGATCCGCGCCACCGTGCTCTTCGGAACCCCGGCCTGCTCGGCCAACTCGCGCTGGCTCAGATCGGCACGTCGACGAAGATCCCGCAAGGTCGCCCCCACGTCGATCGCACCCTTGTCGGCAGCCACCGCACCATGGTTTTCCGCTCGGGTCGCGCCGTCAATAGCACCCCGTCCACCTGTGGACAACCCTGTGGATCGTGTCGCCGCCGCTGTGTACATCTCTTGCTGAATGCCTGTAGAGCTGCCCCGTGGGTGGGGCAAGCCGGGTACACGCCGCGGGCAAGCCGGGTACACGCCGCGGGCAAGCCGGGTACACGCCGCGGGCAAGCCGGGTACACGCCGCGGGCCCGGCCCGGCCGGGCCGGGCCGGGCACGGCCGGGCCGGGCCGGGCACGGCCGGGCCGGGCACGGCTGGACCGCAGCTCACCCTGACGCGAACGCTCGCTCCACCGCGCCGGGCGGCGGGACCGGCTGGCCATCCCCGCCAACACCGCGCCCCACTCACGGGGCAGCTCTACAGGGAGCACAGCAACCATCGCCACCTCACACCGGCCGGCACCCGATGGCCGGACCCGCGCCGACCATCTCCGCCGCCACCGCGCCCCACCCACGGGGCAGCTCTACAGGAAACACAGCAACCATCGCCACCCCACACCGGCCGCCACCCCGACGATGGCTGACTGGCACCTCACAGACCCGGCACCACGAAGTGGGCGCAAGCGGGGACAGGGCTAACGTGAGGGGCGTGGCGCTCTCTCTGGCGATCTCGCCCTGCCCCAACGACACGTTCGTCTTTCACGCCCTCGTGCACGGCCGGGTGCCGGGCGCGCCGCCGTTCGAGGTGACGTACGCCGACGTGGACGTCACCAACACGGCCGCCGAGCGGGGCGCGTTCGACCTGGTGAAGGTGAGCTTCGCGGCGCTGCCGTGGCTGCTCGACGACTACCACCTGCTGCCCTGCGGCGGTGCGCTCGGTCGCGGCTGTGGGCCGCTGGTGCTCACCAGGGGCGACCGCACCGACCTGACCGGCGCGACGGTGGCGGTGCCGGGTGACCGGACCACCGCGTACCTGCTGTTCCGGCTCTGGTCGGCCGGGCAACCGCCGGCACGGGTCGAGGTGGTCCCATTCCACGAGATCATGCCGGGCGTCGCGGCCGGCCGCTACGACGCCGGGCTGGTCATCCACGAGGCCCGGTTCACCTACCACCGGCACGGCCTGACCGCGCTGGTCGACCTCGGCGAATGGTGGGAGGCCGACACCGGCCTCCCCATCCCCCTCGGCGCGATCCTGGCCCGGCGCGGCGCGGTCGACCCGGAGGCCGCCGCCGGCTGGGTCCGCGAGTCGGTCCGGCAGGCCTGGGCGGACCCGGCGGCGAGCCGGGAGTACGTCCTCGCGCACGCCCAGGAGATGGAACTCGACGTGGTGGACCGGCACATCGGCCTCTACGTCAACGAGTTCACCGCGGACCTGGGCGAAGCCGGCTTCGCCGCGGTGACGGCACTGCTCGACCGCGCCGCCACCGCCGGGCTGGTGCCTCAGACCTCCAGCTCGCGCGCCACCGCGTGGACCAGCTGAGCGATCTTCTGCGCGGTCTTCTTGTCCGGGTACCGGCCCCGGCGCAGATCCGGCTGGACCTTCGCCTCCAACACCTTGATCATGTCCTCGACGAGGCCGTGCAGCTCCTCGGCCGGCCGGCGACGCAGCTCCGCCATCGACGGCGGCGCATCCAGCAGCTTGACGCCCATGGCCTGCGCGCCCCGGCGGCTGTCCACCACGCTGAAGTCGACCCGCTGACCACCCTTGAGGTCGGTGACGCCCGCCGGCAACGCGCCCTTCGGCAGGAACACGTCACCGCCCTCGTCACTGGTGACGAAGCCGTATCCCTTGGCCGTGTCGTACCACTTCACTCGACCCGTAGGCACCTGAAAACCCCTGCTTCACTTGAGCCGCTACTGCTCCAAGGCTAGCTGGATCATGCCGTCGAGCGCCCCTGGGAATCCGGTGAGATCGTCCAGCACCACTTCCGCACCCGCCGCGAGCAGCTCATCTCGCGAGCACGGACCCGTCGCCACGCCGATTCCCGGCACCCCGGCCGCCCTCGCCGCCACCATGTCCGCCACGTGGTCACCGACGTAGTGGGTTGCCCCGTGCTGCCGCAGGGCGGTCGCCTTCTGCTCGGCGAACAGGTCACCGGCCACCTCGTCGACCGCGATGCCGAGATGATCCAGGTGCAGCTGTGCCAGCCGGGCGATCTTGGACGTGACGACGAGCACCCGTCCGCCCCGGGCACGGATCACCTCGATCGCCTCCCGTGCACCCGGCAGCGGCACCGTCGGGGTGATCGCGTACGCCGGGTACAGCTCCCGGTACACCAGCACAGCCGACTCGACCTCCTCCGGCGGGAACCAGTGCGCGATCTCGGTACGCAGCGGCGGGCCGAGCCGGGACACCGCCAGCTCGGCGTCCACCGGCACGCCGGTCCTCGCGGTCAGCGCCCGATAGGCCGCGGCGATACCGGGACGGGAGTCGACCAGCGTCATGTCGAGATCGAATCCGACGGTCAGTGCAGACATGTCGAGAAACGTACCGCCGACTCCCGACCGGGCGGACGTCCGAGGGGCGCGACAGCCCGGTGCCGGGCTAGCGTGGAAAGACGATGACCACCTCACTCGCCGACCACCTACGGTCGCTGCCCGACGATTCGCTGGCCGCGCTCCTCCAGCTGCGGCCCGACCTCGTCGTGCCCGTGCCGGCCGACATCTCCGCCCTGGCCATCCGTGCCCAGTCCCGGGTCTCGGTGGCCCGCGCGCTGGACGGACTGGACCAGTTCACCCTCCAGATCCTCGACGCCGCCCGCCTCACCCGGACCCCGGACGACGGCACCACGGCCACCGACGCCGTGCTCGCCATGGCGACCACCGGACCCCACCCGCCGGCCCCGACGGCCGTCCGGGCCGCCGTGGGCAGGCTACGAGCGCTCTTCCTGCTGTACGGCCCGGAGCACGCGCTTCAGGTGGTACCCGCCGTCGACGAGGTGGCTCCGTACCCCGCCGGGCTCGGCCGGCCTGCCGCGGAGCTGGACCCGCGCACGGCCGCGCTCTGCGCGGACCCGGCGAAACTGCGTCGGACGCTGCTCGCCGCGCCCCCGTCGGCCCGGGCGATCCTGGACCGGCTGGCGGCCGGGCCGCCCGTGGGCAGCGTGCCCCCGGGCGCGCTGCAGGCGCCACCCGTCGGCGCGGAGGACCCGGTGCTCACCGACCCCACCAACGGCGGCGCGCCGGCCGGCTCCCCGGTGCGCTGGCTGGTCGACAACCGGCTGCTCGTGCCCATCTCGGCCGGCTCCTCGACGGCCAGCGGCACGGTCGAACTGCCCCGCGAGGTCGGCCTGCTGCTGCGCCGCGACAGCGGCCCGCTCGGCCCGCTGCGCACCAGTCCACCGCCGGTGGCCGCCGCGCCCCGCGAGGCGAAGGCCGTCGACTCCGCCGGCGCCGGTCAGACCATGGAGGTGGTCCGGCACACCGAGGGACTGCTGGAGCAGCTCGCCGCCGAACCCGCGCCGGTGCTGCGCTCGGGCGGCATCGGTGTCCGCGACCTGCGGCGGCTGGCGCGCACGGCCGGGCTGGACGAACCGATGACCGCGCTGCTGCTGGAGGTGGCATACGCGGCGGGGCTCGCCGGTGAGCTGGAGATGCCCGGTGCCGCCACCACCCGGTACGGGGTGGATCAGCAGGTGATGCCGACCGGCGGGTACGAGGTGTGGCGAGCTGCCTCACTGGCCCAACGCTGGGAGCAGTTGGCCCGCGCCTGGCTGACGATGACCCGGCAGGTGGGACTGGTCGGCCGCCGCGACGACCGGGACCGGCCGATCACCGCGCTCTCCGCCGAGGCCGAGCGGGCCGGAGCGCCGGGCACCCGACGGGCCGTCCTCGGTGTGCTCGCCGACCTGGAGCCGGCGACCGCACCCACCCCGGAGGAGGTGCAGGACCTGCTGGACTGGCGGGCGCCACGGCGCAGCCGGGGCCGGGAGGCCGGCCACCGGGAGGTGCTGGCCGAGGCGGCGCAGCTCGGTGTCACCGGGCTGGGGGCGCTCACCTCGTACGGGCGGCTGCTGCTCGGTGACCTGACGTCGACCGACGGGCGGGGTGCCGACGACCCGCTGGGCGTGCACGCGGACGTCGAGAGCGGCGACCCGTCCGACGCCGCCCGGGCGTTGGACGCGTTGCTGCCCGCACCCGTCGACCATTTCCTGGTGCAGGCCGACCTGACCGTGGTGGTGCCCGGCCCACCCGAGCCGTCGCTGGCCGCGGAGTTGGAGGCGATGACCGAACCCGAGTCGGCCGGCGGGGCGAGCGTGCACCGGGTCACCACGGCGAGTGTCCGGCGGGCGTTGGATTCCGGCTACTCGGCCGGCGACCTGCACGACGTGTTCCGGCGGCGGTCCCGGACCCCGGTGCCGCAGGGCCTCACCTACCTGGTGGACGACGTGGCCCGTAAGCACGGCGGGTTGCGGGTCGGCCTTGCCGGGGCGTACCTGCGCAGCGACGACGAGGCCCTGCTCAGCGAGGTGCTGGCCGACCGGCGGTTGGAGCCGTTGACGCTGCGCCGGCTCGCGCCGACGGTGCTGTGCACCCCGTACCAGGTCGCTCGGCTGTTGGGCGCGCTGCGCGACGCCGGGTACGCGCCGGTGCAGGAGGACGCGACCGGCGGCACGGTGCTGTCCCGGCCACGGATCCGACGGGCACCGACCCGGGTTCCGATGACCACCCGGACGCTCGATCCGCTGGCCGCCCCGAAGCTGCCCATGCCGCGTCTGCTCGGCGTGGTGGAGCACATCCGGCGCGGTGACGCGGCGGCGCGGGCGGCTCGACGGGCACCGGCGGTGGTGCGCGGTGGGGCGGCGGGGCTCGGCGGCGGTCCGGTGCCGGCGCACACCCACAGCGAGGCGTTGGCGGTGCTCCAGCAGGCGGTCCGCGACAAGGCGCTGGTCTGGGTCGGGTACGTCGACGCGCACGGGGCGACCGCGTCCCGCCTGGTCAAGCCGGTGTCGATCGGTGCGGGTTACCTGCGCGCCGAGGACGAGCGGACCGAGATGCTGCACACGTTCGCGCTGCACCGGATCACCGCGGCGGTGCTGGCGGACTGAGGTGTGACGCCGCCGGCGGCGCGGTCGGTCAGCGGCGGCTGCGTCGTACGGTGCCGATGACGGAGACGACCAGGAGCAGCGCGAAGCCGGCGCCGGCGGACTCCCCGACCGAGTCGACGAAGCCCTGCTGAAGCACCAGCCACCCGAAGAGGAACCACCCGAGGAGGAGCGTCGCCGCGACGGCGTAGGCGATGACGGTCGCCCGGGACACCTCGTCGGGTGGTGCCTGCTCATGCTGTGCGATCACTTCACGGTCGACCGTCATGCCCAGCCTCCCCGCCCGGTACGGCCCTGGACTCCAGGGTGACACTCCTGGGACCGGTGTGACAGGGGATAAAACCCGGAGTGCGGCGCGTGTCGCTCAGGTGCCGGGGCGGCGGCCGATCAGCACCACCCGGGTGCCGACCTTGCCCAGCTCCCACAGCCGTCCCTTTGCTAGACGTTCGCGAGTGCCGTCCCGGTTGCACCCGGTGCGCATCTTTCTTTCGAGATTCCGAACCGTGCAACACTGGATGGTCGGCCAACCGAGGAGAGGACGCTGGCGTGAGCGGTGGACCACTGATCGTGCAGTCGGACAAGACCCTCCTGCTGGAGATCGACCACCCCGATTCGCAGGCCTGCCGGATGGCGATCGCGCCCTTCGCGGAACTGGAGCGTTCACCGGAGCACGTGCACACGTACCGGCTGACCCCGCTTGGCCTGTGGAATGCCCGCGCGGCGGGGCACGACGCCGAGGGTGTCGTCGATTCGCTGATCAAGTACTCCCGCTATCCGGTGCCGCACGCGCTGCTGGTGGATGTGGCCGAGACGATGGACCGCTACGGCCGGCTCCAGTTGGCCAACGACCCGGCGTACGGGCTGGTGTTGCGCGCGCTGGACCGGCTGGTGCTGATCGAGGTGGCCAAGAGCAAGAAGCTCGCCGGGATGCTCGGCGACAAGATCGACGACGACACGATCCGGGTGCACCCGTCCGAGCGTGGTCGGCTCAAGCAGGCGCTGCTGAAGTTGGGCTGGCCGGCGGAGGACCTGGCCGGTTACGTGGACGGTGAGGCGCACCCGATCGAGCTGGCCGAGGCCGGCAAGGACGGCCGTAAGCCGTGGACGCTGCGGTCGTACCAGCGGGAGGCCGTGGAGGCGTTCTGGGCCGGCGGGTCGGGTGTGGTGGTGCTGCCCTGCGGGGCCGGGAAGACGCTGGTCGGCGCGGCGGCGATGGCCGAGGCGAAGGCGACCACGCTGATCCTGGTCACCAACACGGTCGCCGGCCGGCAGTGGAAGCGGGAGCTGATCGCCCGCACGTCGCTGACCGAGGAGGAGATCGGCGAGTACTCGGGTGAGCGTAAGGAGATTCGCCCGGTCACCATCGCCACGTACCAGGTGCTCACCTCGCGGCGCGGCGGCGCGTTCACCCACCTGGACCTGTTCGGCGCCCGCGACTGGGGTCTGGTCGTCTACGACGAGGTACACCTGCTGCCCGCGCCGATCTTCCGGTTCACGGCGGACCTCCAGGCCCGCCGCCGGCTGGGCCTCACTGCCACTCTGGTACGCGAGGACGGCCGCGAGGGTGACGTGTTCAGCCTGATCGGGCCGAAGCGGTACGACGCGCCGTGGAAGGACATCGAGTCGCAGGGCTGGATCGCCCCGGCCGAGTGCACCGAGGTCCGGGTGACGTTGACCGACGCCGAGCGGATGTCGTACGCGACGGCGGAGGCCGAGGAGCGCTACCGGATGGCGGCGACCGCGCGCACGAAGCTGCCGGTGGTCAAGGCGCTCGTCGACCGGCATCCGGAGGACCAGGTGCTGGTGATCGGCGCGTACATCGACCAGTTGCACCAGCTCGGCGAGTACCTCGACGCACCGATCATCCAGGGCTCGACGACGAACAAGGAGCGGGAGCGGCTGTTCGACGCGTTCCGCTCCGGCGAGTTGCGGACCCTGGTGATCTCCAAGGTGGGCAACTTCTCCATCGACCTGCCCGAGGCGGCGGTGGCCATCCAGGTGTCCGGCACGTTCGGGTCGCGGCAGGAGGAGGCGCAGCGCCTGGGTCGGGTGCTCCGGCCGAAGGCCGACGGCCGGCAGGCGCACTTCTACACGGTGGTCTCCCGGGACACGATCGACACCGAGTACGCGGCGCACCGGCAGCGCTTCCTCGCCGAGCAGGGCTACGCGTACACGATCGTCGACGCCGACGACGTCCTCGGCCCGTCCCTGCCGTCCTTCGACTGACCCGCGCGGCTTGATCGACGCGAGGGCGGCGCGGGGGCGGGGTGCCTGTCGTGCTCGCTTTGCAGTGATGTCGTAAACGAATCGGCCGTCAGCGCTTGGGGGACTCCGCGACAAAGACACCCCGCCCCGGACGACCGACGAGCACGCCCTGCTGCCGCAGCTTCGCCACCGCACGACTGACCGGCGGAGGGCGTACGACATTGGGTCTTCTGCGGTCGACCACTGCCCGACGGCGCGCGGTGCGCCCTGCCGGTCGACCACCTCGCGCCCTGCGCCCGACGCACGCCCCGGCCCAACCGTCGATGAACCCAGCGCGCGCCCGGTCTCGACCGCAAACGCTCACCGGGAGAAGTGGCGCACCAGCACCGCGAGCCGCCGGCCGTGGCCTTCACGTCGGAGCCGGCCACTGCGCATCAGCGTGACCAGCCCGTGCAGGCCGCTCCAGAATGTCTCGGTGACCGTCTCCAGGTCACCGTCCCCGACGAACGGACGTACCGTCTCGGCCAGCTCGGCAAAGCCCCGGGCCAGGTCGGTCGGGACGTCCTGTTCGGCGTCCACTTCGCCACCGCCGCGGTGGCCCTCCTCAACGCCGCCCTCCTCTTCGCCCTGTAGACCCAGCGCACCCCGTGACCCGCAGGGGTGATCAAGAGGTTTGCGTCATCGGGAGGCCGATCGACGACGCAAACCTCTTGATCAACAGGGTCGGCGGCCGGTCAGGACGTGGGGGGTGGG
>NZ_WBKR01000005.1 GCF_008868155.1 Micromonospora sp. ALFpr18c | reverse complement strand
CGCCCCGCACCCCGCCTCCGACCCTTCGTCCTCGCGGCGGTCGCCCTCGTCACCACCGCCGCCGCCCTGATCGTCCCGGCGCAGTCCGACCGCGCCGAGGCCGCCATCGGGCCGATCACCTGGCAGGACGAGTTCAACGCCCCAGCCGGCACACCCGTCGATCAGAGCAAGTGGCGCTTCGACATCGGCGGCAGCGGCTGGGGCAACAACGAGCGGCAGTACTACACCAACAGCACGAGCAACGCCGTGCACGACGGCCAGGGCAACCTCGTCATCACCGCCCGCCGGGAAAACCCCGCCAACTACCAGTGCCACTACGGGCGCTGCGAGTACACCTCGGCCCGGCTGCTGACGGCGGCGACCTTCACCCAGACGTACGGTCGCTTCGAGGCCAACATCAAGATTCCACGCGGTCAGGGCATCTGGCCGGCGTTCTGGATGCTCGGCACCGGTGGCGGCTGGCCCGACGCCGGCGAGATCGACGTCATGGAGAACATCGGCCGGGAACCCAACACCGTCTACGGCACGGTGCACGGCCCCGGCTACTCCGGCGGCGGCGGCATCACCGGCAGCCGCACCCTCGGCGGTCCGCTCGCCGACGGTTTCCACACCTACCGGGTGGACTGGGAGCCGAACGCGATCACCTGGTACCTGGACGGGGTGCAGTACCACCGGGTCGACCCGCCCGACTCGGCGGCAACCGGTGGGTCTTCGACCACCCGTTCTTCATGATCCTCAACGTGGCGGTCGGCGGCAACTGGCCCGGCTACCCGGACGGCTCCACCCAGTTCCCACAGCAGATGCTCGTCAACTACGTGCGGGTGTCCAGTTACACGTCCGGCGGAGGCGACCCGGCCCCCGGCACCAGCAGGATCAGGGGAGCACAGAGCGGGCGCTGCATCGACATCCCGAGCGCCAACCCGGTGGAGGGTGCCAAGCTCCAGATCTGGGACTGCAACACCACCGCGGCGCAGGCGTGGACCTTCGCCTCCGACGGGACCGTGCGGGCGATGGGCAAGTGCATGGATCCGGCCTGGGCCGGCACCGCCAACGGCACCGAGGTCAACCTGGTCAGTTGCAACGGCAATCCGGCCCAGCGCTTCACCCTCAACAGCGCGGGCGATCTGGTCAACCTCAGCGCCAACAAGTGCGTGGACGTGCGGGAGGCCAACCCCAACAACGGCGGCAAGCTGCACCTGTGGGACTGCCTCGGCGCATCCAACCAGAAGTGGTCCCGCTTCTGACGAGGCCAGCGAGCGGCCGGGCCGTCCGAGAAGAAATCGGGCGGCCCGACCGTTTCCCCATGCCGTCCTTCGTCGCGAGGCAGGCGGGTGGATCGGATTCGGGCGATGCGGCAGGCGACGCACTCATGCCCGCTATGTTCGGATTAGTCCAAGTAACTCAGCTGTCTCGGGAGCACGTCCATGTCGCATCACCTCGACACGCCCCTCGCCGCCCAGAGCGGGCAGCTCTTCATCGACGACCTGTATGTCTTCGACGGCGACCGCGCCACCGTGTTCGTCATGGACGTCAACAGCTCAGTGACGAAGGCCGACATCAAGCGCGGATTCCACGCCGAGGCCCGCTACGAGTTCAAGATTCACTTCAACGGCGCGGGGATGGAGGAGCTGACCTACCGCTTCGCCTTCGGCGAGCCGGACGGCGACGCCAGGCAGACCTTCCAGCTGTACGAACTCGCCGGCGCCGACGCCCGTGACGACGCCGCCATGGGCACTCCGATCGCGCAGGGCAGGACCGGCGAGGTGACCATCGGGCAGAACGTCCGGATCTGGGCGGGCCGGATCACCGACCCGTTCTATGTCGATCTCGACCAGCTCGCGACCATCAACGGCGCGGTCACGAACGGCGCGCAGGTGGATCGGTCGAAGTGGCGGATCGACCAGGCCAGCAACAGCTTCGCCGGCACCACCGTCGAGTCCATCGTCTTCGAGGTCTCCCATGACGAGCCGCTGCTGCGCGCCGGTACCGAGATCGGCGTCTGGTGTCGCACCCTGCTGGCCACCGACGCCGGTGGATGGCGGCAGATCAACCGCGCGGGTCACCCCATGATGTGGCCCATTTTCTGGCCCCACGACACGGACTTCTCCAACCCGGCCAATGTCCGGCACCCCGGTCAGGACCTCGCCGAGGACGGCGAGGAGATCGCCAACGCCGTCGCCGGGGTCGTCGCGGCGATGGGCACCGCACCCGACCCCCAGGCGTACGGTCGCAGCGTCGCCCAGCAGCTCTACCCCGACGTGCTGTCGTACACGGTCGGCACCCCCGCGAACTACGGCTTCGCGGTCCGCAACGGCCGCACCATGGCGGACAACGCGCCGGAGGTGATGTTCTCCCTGGTCCTCAACACCGGCACGACCTCCGGCCTCAACCCGCAGGTCACGAAGGCCGCCCGCGCGGACACCTTCCCCTACGTCGTGCCGGCCTGAGTCATGCCGGCCTGATTGGCTCGCGAAACGTGACTGACCTCGCCGGGCACGCCGACGAGGTCAGTCGGAGGGGACCGGGGGCGGTCAGCCCTCGATGTCTCGCGGGTCGCGGCTGCGCGGGTAGGTGTTCTTCTCCCCGATCGTGCCGTCCTGCTTCTTGATCACGTGCTCGACGCCCCGGTCGGCTGCCATCTCGCGACCCTGCGCCTGCGCGTCGGCCTTGGAGTGGCGGCCACATCCGTTGACATTGCAGTTGCATCGTGAAAGCGCTACGGTGGATGCAATGCACTCGCATTGCGTTGAGAGGGGCGCCCAGATGCACGTGATCGCGTTGTCCGAGGCGACCACCGACATGATCGACCTGGTTGGCGGCAAGGCGGCCGGCCTGGGCGAGTTGATCCGGCGCGGCGAACGCGTCCCCGAAGGCTTCTGCGTCACCGCCGACGCCCACCGGCTCGGCGTCATCCCCGAGGCGGAGATCCTCGCCGCGTACCAGCGGCTCGGGGCGGGCCCGGTGGCGGTGCGCTCCAGCGCCACCGCCGAGGACCTGCCGGACGCGAGCTTCGCCGGACAGCAGGACACCGTCCTCAACGTCACGGGCGGCGCGGAGCTGATCGCCGCGATCGGAAAGTGCTGGGCCTCGCTGCGCGCCGACCGCGCGACCGCGTACCGCGACGCCCGTCAGATCGACCAGGACGAGGTGTGGATGGCGGTCGTCGTGCAACGCATGGTCACGCCCACCGTGGCGGGGGTGCTGTTCACCGCCAACCCGGTGACCGGCCGCCGCGACGAGATGGCGGTCGACGCCGCGCCGGGTCTCGGCACCGCCGTGGTGGACGGCGCGACGAGAGTGGACCACTACGTCCTCGACGGCGTCGCGCGCGACGACACGGGATGCCTGAGCCCCGCCCACCTGGCGCGACTGCGTACCACCGGTGAGCGGTTGCAGGATCACTTCGGCTGCCCGCAGGACGTGGAGTGGGCGATCGACGCGGACGACGTGCTCTGGTTGCTGCAGTCGCGGCCGATCACCACTCTGTTCCCCCTCCCGCCGGCCACCGACGGGCCCCTCCCCCGCGTCTACCTGGAGTTCGGCCACGTCCAGGGCATGCTGCAACCGGTCACCCCGATGGGCATGGCGACCCTGCGGGCGCAGATCACGGCGATGCTCGCCTCGCTCGGCGTCCGGGTCGAGATCGTCGACATCGGTGGCCGCCTCTACGGGGACCTGACCGACCTGGCCCGGAGCAGGTCGTCGCGCAGGCGACTGGTCAAGCTCATGGCCGTCGACTTCGGCCCCCGGGCGCAGGCGGTGATGCGGCACGTCCTGGCGGACCCGCGGTTCGCCCCGACCGGCGGCGGCACCGGGCGCGGCGCCGCGCAGGGGGCGGCGTCGCTCCGCACGGCCGGTCGCGCGGTGGTGGGGATCGTGCGCGCACTGGCCCGGCCCGAGACGGCACGGATCTCGATGGTCGAGGCGGTCGAGCAGATCAGGGTACGGTCCATGCCCCCCGACGACCTGCGGACCGCCGCCGACCGTCTGCGCTTCGTGCAGGCGCGCGACGCCGACGACAGCGCCGACGCGATCATGTGGCCGATCGTCGCCGGGATGCTCGCCGCCGCGCTGCCGGCCGCGCTGCTCAAGGGTGTCGCCGGGCCGGACGAGATCCACGCCGTGCTGGCCGGGATGCCGCACAACGTCACCATCGAGATGGATCTGGCCCTGTGGCGGCTCGCCCAGGGCGTGGGTGAACACCGTCAACTCCTGCTCGACACCCCACCGGACGAGCTGACCACGCGGTACCTGGGCGGAACGCTACCCGACATCGGCCTGGCCGCCTTCCTGGACGCGTACGGCCATCGGGGCGTCGCGGAGGTCGACCTCGGCGTGCCACGGTGGGCCGAGGATCCGACACCGGTCTTCGCGGCGCTCGCCAACTACCTGCGCGTCACCGATCCGGCGCAGGGCCCCGACCAGCGCTTCCACCGTGCCGCCGCGGCGGCGGAGACGGCGCTGGAGGAGCTGGTGACGCGGGTGCGCCGGCGGCGGCCGGTGCGCGGCCGGATCGCCGGGTTCCTGCTGCGCCGGGCCCGCTCGTTGGCCGGCCTTCGCGAGGCCGGCAAGTTCGCCGGGCTGTACCCGCTACGGGAGACGCGTCGGCAGCTGCTGCTCATCGGCGCCGACCTGCACGGCTCCGGGCTGCTGGAGCAGGCCGACGACGTCATGTTCCTGACCCTCGACGAGGTGCACACCGCCGTACACCAAGGGGTTGATCATCGCGACGTGGTCGCCTCCCGGCGGGCCGTGCACCGTCGGGAGCTGCGACGCCGATCGGTGCCGGTGGCCTTGCTGTCCGACGGCACGGACGTCGAGACCATCCTGCCGGCAGCGCCCCCCGGCGACGGGACACGCACCGGCGTGGGCGCGTCCGCGGGCCGGGTCACCGGGCCCGCCCGGGTGGTCCACGACCCGGGCACCGCCCACGTCGAACCCGGTGACGTCCTGATCGCGGCGACCACGGATCCCGGCTGGACTCCGCTCTTCCTCACCGCCGCGGCGCTGGTCACCGAGACCGGCGCGATCATGGCCCACGGCCCGACCGTGGCCCGGGAGTACGGCATTCCCGCCGTCATCTGCGTGCCGGACGCGACCCGGACGATCGTCACGGGACAGCTCGTCACGGTCGACGGCGCCGCCGGAACCGTCACCGTCCACTGACCGCCGATCCCCCACCCCGAGGACGACGATGACCGACACGAAGACGCCGACCAGGGCGACCGTGGGACCGCTGCTGCGCCGGGTGGTCGTTACCGAGGCCGCGATGTGGCGCAGCCTGTACGTGTGGGCGCGGCGTCGCCCCCTGCCGCTCGGGCCCGGCGACGAGCCGTTCGGCTACCTGGGCGTGGTCAAGCCGATCCTCGGCATCTTCATCGGCCTGTCGGTCGTCGAGATCCCGATCTTCGACCTCATCGTCACCCACGTCGTGCCGTGGCGGCCCGCCCGCTGGATCGTGCTCGCCCTGGGCGTCTGGGGTGTGCTCTGGATGGTGGGCCTCTTCGCCAGCATGACCATCCACCCCCACGTCGTGGGTGACCGGGGCCTGCGGGTGCGGCTCAACTCGGGCATCGACATCTGGATCCCGTGGACGGACGTCGAGGCGTTGCGCAAGCGCCACCGGTCGCTGCCGTCGAGCCGGTCGGTGCAGGTCGAGCAGGAGGGCGACCGTCGGGTGCTGTCCATCTCGGTCGGCAGCCAGACGAGCATCGACGTCCTGCTGCGCCGGCCGACGACCTTCGACCTGCCGAAGACCGGCTCCATGCCGATGAACGAGCTGCGCCTGTACGCCGACGACCCGGACGGCCTGCTGCGCAGCGCGCGGGGCACCCCCGCGAGCACCACCGTCAGCCGGTGACGCCGCCGCTGGCGGAGTGTCCGGGTCACCCACTGTGAAACGATCGAGGCCATGCCCAAGAAGGTCGATCACCAGGAGCGACGCACCCTCATCGCGGACGCGCTGATGCGGGTCGCCGCCGATCAGGGCCTGGAGGCCGTCAGCCTCCGACACGTGGCTGCCGCGGCCGGCGTGTCCGCCGGGATGGTCCAGCACTACTTCCGGACCAAGGACGAGATGATGACGTTCGCGCTGAGCGTGGTCCGCGAGCGCAGCCAGATCCGGGTCACCGAGGCGGTGGCCCGGCTCGGCGAGACCCCGTCGCCTCGGCTGCTGCTGCGGACGATGCTCGCCGCGCTGCTGCCGCTCGACGACCGCACCCGCGACGACGGGCGGGTGGCGCTCGCGTTCCTCGCCTACACGGCGGTACGACCGTCGGCTGCGCCCGGCCTGCACGAGGACACCGCGCGGTTCACCGGCTTCATTGCCAGCGTCCTGCCCGACGGCCACGGTGCCGCCGCCGCAGCCGGCCTGCTGGCGCTGATGGAGGGGCTGGGCGTCTACCTGCTGGGCGGGCAGTACACCGCCGAACAGGCACTGGGCGCGCTGGACGCCCACCTCGACCTGCTCTTCGGCTGATCGGTCGCGGGTAACCGCGTTGCCGCCCGGCCGGGGCGGGAGTCGCAGGGCCCGCTGACCCGGATCGGCTGAGCACATCGCGGTTTCGCCGAAGTCGCGGTGTCCCGCTGCCGGGGACACCGCGACTTCACCGAACCGAGTGGATCACGCCCGCTCAGCGGGTCGTCAAGCCCGCCCGCGCCTTGCGGCGGCGCAGCTCGTCGGCGGAGATGAGCCAGGTGGAGTTCGTCGCCCCGAGGCCGAGGAGCACCTGGTCGAAGGCGTTACCGTCGTTGTCGTCGGTGTAGCAGAGGCTCACCTCGCCCCACGGGGACGCGGCGACGGCGAAGTGCTCCTGCCGGCCGGTCGTGGTCTGGCTCAGTGCCTGCGCGGCCAGCCGGCCGTCGAACGTGCCGTCGGGGTTGAGGCCCCGCGCCCAGACGTCCGGGTTGGTGCCGGACACCGTCCAGCCCACCACGACGTTGTCCTCGTCGTCGATGCCGACGCTGGGCGCGACGGCCCCGGTGCCGGTCGACACCGGGACCTCGCCGTGCCGGGCGGTACCGGCGGCGGTGAACGACCGGGCCCAGACGCCCCGGGTGCCGGTGTGGTCGGATTCCCAGCCGACGGTGAAGTCACCGGCGAAGGTCGCCGCGACCGAGGCCCGCTGCTGCTGTCCGCCGTTCTGCGCGTTGGCCGTCCGCCGGGACAGCACCACCGCGCCGTTGGACCGGGCCAGCCGGGTCAGACCGATGTTGTACGAGCCGTTCGCGTCGGCGTCCTCGTCCCACACCACCAGCGCCTCGCCGGACGCCGACACCGCCACGTCGGGGCGGTGGTGCGCGCCGGTCGTCTGCGAGGCCGTCACCTCGTACCCCTTGGTGGTCGCGGCGGTGAAGCCGGCGGCCTTGATGGTGGCGGGAGCGGTGCCCTGCACGTCCTCCCAGACCACGGTGAAGCCGACCGCGGCGGCGTTGGTGGGCGCGCCGTCCGGGTCGACCGCCACCTTCGGCCAGATCTGCTGCCCCGCGTCGGAGGCGTTGGCCTGCCCCGAGCCGAGCACCGTGCCGGTGGGCGACACCACCCGGTACTGGATGTTGTAGACGCCGTTGCCGTCGCCGTCGGCGGCCCAGACCACCACGGCGTTGCCCTTGTCGTCGAGCCCCACGTCGGGGCTGATGTGCCGCCACGCGGCTCCGCTGGTGCCTCCGGTGGACAGCTTCAGCTCGTAGCTGGGCGTGCCGTCGCGGAACAGGCGCAGGTAGACCTCGGTGTGGGTGTCGTCCGCCGGGGCGGTGCTGTCCCGGTCGTCCTCCCACACCACCGCGACGTGACCGTTGCGGTTCATGGCGATGGCGGGCAGATCCTGGTCGCCGGTGGCGACGCTGTTCGCCGTGGTCCAGGTGATCGCCTCGGCGGTGACGGCGATCGGGGCCGGCACCACGTTCGGGACGAGCAGGGACGCGGCGAGCAGTGACGTGAGTGCGGTCATGGGTGGCTCTCCTTCTACCCGGCCTGCAGGCCGGGCTGGCCGTCGAGGATGACGAACGACCGCACCGTGGACGCCGCCGCGCCGTGCTCGGTCACCGTGTTCACCGCGCGGAAGTCCGCGCGGACCTGGCTGCGGCTGATCGTGGTACGGACGTAGCCGCGCCGGTCGGAGTAGAACTTCAGGTGCGGGTTGGCCGCCGCGTTCGGGACGGTGGTGCTGCCGCTGCCGTTGCCGGTCGAACTGATCGAGGTGCAGACCAGCTCGGTGCCGATGGTGGCCGAGGACGGGTTGGCGTAGTCGGCCTTGAGATCGTTGGCCCACGACCGGTGCACGTCGCCGGTGAGCACCAGCGGGTTACGCACCCCACGCTGCTGCCAGCCGGTCTGGATCCGGCTGCGGGAGGCGCGGTAGCCGTCCCACGCGTCCATGCTCGACGCCCCGTTCCATGTTCGCGTAGTTGTTCTCCACCTCGTGGTCGTCCGGCACGACCAGCCAGGGTGCCGCCGCATGGGCCGCCTGCAGGTCCGGGTCAGACTTGTAGAGCGCGTACCGGCGGCGGTAGTCGGCCAGCGACACGATCTCGGCGCCGACGTGCTGGCGTACGGCCGAGGTGCCGACGCCGCCCTCGTAGATGTAGTCGCCCAGGTGCAGGATCAGCCCCGGGTTCTCCTCGGCCATCCGCCGGTAGGCGGTGTAGTAGCCGGCCTCGTAGTGGGCGCAGGAGGCGAAGGCCATGACCAGGTCGCGGCCGAAGCTGCTCGGTGCCGGGGCGGTCCGCGTCCGCCCGACCGGGGAGATCTGGCCCTGGGCGCGGAACCGGTAGAAGTAGTCGGAGTCGGCGGCGAGCCCGCCCGCGATCACGTGCACCGAGTGCGCGTCGGCGTAGCGGGCCACCACCGAGCCGGAGGCGACCAGCGAGGTGAACCGGTCGGTGGTGGACACCTGCCACTCGACGGTCACGTCGGCGTTGGCCATGCCGCCCTGTCCGTCGGCGTTGAGCGGTGACGGTGCCAGCCGGGTCCAGAGGACCACGCTGTCGGGCGCCGGATCACCGGACGCCACACCGAGTTTGAAGGGGTACGGCACCGCGGCGGCTCGGGCACCCTGGCGGGGTGTCACCGCGACGCCGGTGGCAACCAGTCCACTGAGGACGAAAATGCGACGGCTCAGCCTTGTCATGGTCAATACCCTCGGGAACGTCGATGAACGGCGATGGGTGCGCCGCGGAATCCGACATGACGGGATGTTGTCCGCGCCAAGGCGGGTCAGGTGTCCTGACCCTCAGGTGAGCGGGGACGGGGACTCCGCGCCGGGGATCAGCAGCTTCGGCGCGCCGGACCCGTCGGCCGGGACGCTCCACACGTCCGGCCGGCCGTCGTCCGCGCGCAGCGTGTAGGCAAGCGTCGCGTCGTCGAGCCAGGCGGCCTGGTCGTCGACGCTGGTCGTCTCGGCCGTCGCGGTCACCCGCATGGTCGCCAGGTCGAGGACGGACAACCGCCAGCCCTTCGCCGGGGTCGCGTCGACGGCCTCCTTGAAGGCCATCCGGGTGCCGTCGGGTGACAGCGACGGGCACTCGACGTTCTCCCGCACCGTCTCGACCGTCCGGGCGGCGAGGTCGCCCCGGACGAGATACCGCCGGCCCTGCGTCGACATGGTCGCGTAGAAGCGGTTGTCGTCGGCGGTGAAGGTGACGCCCCAGTAGTTGACGTCCGGGCTGCGGTGGCGTCGACCGTCGCGGGTGACCGCGAACTCCTCAAGGGAGGTCACCGTCGCGCCGGTCACGGTGTCGAGGATTCCGGTACGGGTGGAGAAGCCACTCGCGGTGTAGGAGTCGCCGCCGACGAACGTCGTCCAGGAGACCATCCGCCCGGACGCCGATACACGGGCCCGGTTCGGCAGGCCCGGCACGCTCAGGGTGCGTGTCGGACGCAGCGCGGAGTCGAGCACGACGACCTGGTACGACCAGGCGTTCTCCGGCCGCAGGCAGACACCGGTGCCGGCCGCGGCGTACACCCGTAGGCATTCCAGTCCGGACACGGTGCGCGGCCCGGACGGGTCGGTCGCGGCGACGGCGGAGACGTACCGGTCGGTGATCGCGAGCAGTCGCGGACCCGGCGTGAGGGTGACCGCCCGGTCGCCCGCGGCGGGCGGCGGCGTGCGGGTCGGCTCCGCCGCCGTGGCGGCGTAGCCGGCCGCCACGGCACCCAGCAGCACCGCCGAGGCGGTCACCACGGCGATCTTCGCTCGGGTCGACATCGCGGTCATCGGGACACCCTCCGGGGCACGGAACGGAACGGGGGAGCCAGCAGGAGCAGCGTGCCGACGAGAACGACGGCGACCGCGAGGGCCGCCGCCCGGGTCGCGTTCTGCGGCCCCCACGCCTGCCAGGCGAGGCCGAACAGGACCGACGAGACGAGGTACGCCAGCGCCTGCCCGGTCTGGACGAGCGCGATCCCGGTGGTCCGCAGCCGTGCCGGCAGCACCGGCCCGGCGAGCGCGATGAGCACTCCGTCGGTGCACGCGTAGAACGTGCCGTACAGCGCCAGCGTCAGCGCGAGGACCGGCCAGCCGTGCACCGGGCCGGACAGCAGCAGGTACGTCGCACCGAGGGCCAGGTATCCGCCCACCACGACCGGGAGCCGGCCGATCCGGTCGGCGAGCACACCGAGCGGGGCGGCGAGCAGCAGGTAGGCGAGGCTGGTGCCGACCGCGAGCAGCGGAAACCACCGCAGGCCGAGATCCTCCCGGCGTTGCAGCAGCAGGTAGACGAAGCCGTCGCCGATGGTGCCCAGCCCCAGCAGCGCCGCCGCCAGCACGATCCGGCGGGCCGGCCGGCCGCGCAGCAGCCCGAACGCCTCGCGGACGGAGACCCGGGGCTCGTCCGGCCCGTCGGCCGGCTCGCCGTCGGGGCGTTCCCGGACGAACAGCACGAGCACCACGACAGCCAGGGCGGCGACGCAGAAGCTGGTGACGAAGACCGCGTCGTACGACTGCCCGACGGCCAGCAGCACCGCGAACGCGGCGAGCGGCCCGAGGAACGCGCCGACGCTGTCCATGGCCCGGTGCACCCCGAACGCGCGCCCGAGCGCCTCGGGCGGGGTGGACAGGGTGATCAGCGCGTCGCGGGGCGCGCTGCGGATGCCCTTGCCGAGCCGGTCGACGGCGATGACCGCGCCGATCGCCGGCACCGACCGACCGGCGAGCAGCAGGCCGAGCTTGGCGACCGTCGAGAGCGCGTAGCCGGCGCCGGCGACCAGCTTGCGCCGCCGGAACCGGTCGGCGACGAAACCGCCGACGACCCGCAGCAGCGCCGTCGCGCCGGTGTGGACGCCGTCGAGCACGCCGAAGGCCACCGGGCTGAGTTGCAGACCCAGCACCAGGTAGAGCGGAAGGACGGCCGCCACCATCTCGGCGGAGACGTCGGTGATCAGGCTGACCGTGCCGAGTGCCACCACGTTGCCGCTGACCATGGCGAACCGTCGGCGTCGCGGCCCCGGCGGACCGGTGACCGGTCGGGAGACGGTCGACAGGTACACGCGCATCTCCTCGGATCGACGGCTGACGGTCAGCCATCGTGCTGAACCAGTCCGACGGGACACAACAGACCGCGCGTGGCAGCCAGGCATGAGGTGCATGAACGGCCCACGAACATCGAGGTGTTCGCCTGTCCGGACGCTTTGTTCATCCGCGCGTGGCCCGCCGGCCCATCGACCTCCCTACATTCCTTGCGCCTCAACCCGCAACGAAGGAGTCCTGGATGGACATTCGATTTCCCCGCCCGTCGGTGACACTGGGGGTGGTCGCGGTGGTGCTCGCCGCGACGGCCGCCGTCGTCGTCGCCGGAGCGGGCGCGGCGTCGGCGGCGAGCGTGACGTTCACGCCGGTCGCCGACACCTACGTCCAGAGCGACACCGCGTCCACCAACTACGGCACGTCCACCCAGATCGTGGTCGACAACTCGCCGGTGCGACGCTCGTTCCTGCGCTTCACGGTCAGCGGCGTCAGCGGCACGGTGACCAGCGCCAAGCTGCGGCTGCGCACGATCAGCGGCAACGACGGCAGCGATGCCGGTGGCACGTTCCGGCGGATGTCCAACACGACCTGGTCGGAGACCGGCACCACGTGGAGCAACCAGCCGAGCATCGACGGCGCCACGCTCGGCTCGATCGGCGCGGTCGGCGCCAACAGCTGGTACGAGCTGGACGTCACGGCCGCGGTCACCGGCAACGGCACGTTCAGTTTCGGTGCGACCTCGACCAGCGGTGACGGCGCGTACTTCGACACGCGGGAGAGTGGCGCCGACGCGCCGCAACTGGTGGTCGCCACCGGCACCACGACGCCGCCCCCGTCCGGCGACCCGGTCTTCGTCGGTGCGGGCGACATCGCCGACTCCGGCTCGGGCGACAGCGCCACCGCGGCGCTGCTCGACGGCATCTCCGGCACGGTCTTCACCACCGGCGACAACGTCTACGACAGTGGCACCACGTCGCAGTTCGCCAGCTACTACGAGCCCACCTGGGGTCGGCACAAGTCCCGTACCCGCCCGTCGCCGGGCAACCACGACTACAACACGTCGGGCGCGACCGGCTACTACACCTACTTCGGTACGTCCGCGGGCCCGAGCGGTCGCGGCTACTACTCGTTCGACCTCGGCAACTGGCACATCGTGTCGCTGAACTCGAACATCAGCATGTCGGCCGGCTCGACGCAGGAGCAGTGGCTGCGCGCGGACCTGGCCGCCAGCAGCAAGCCGTGCACGCTGGCGTACTGGCACCACCCGCTGTTCACGTCCAGCTCCAACCACGCGCCGTCGACGTCGACGCGCCCGCTGTACCAGGCGCTCTACGACTACAACGCCGACGTCGTGGTGTGGGGGCACAACCACGTGTACGAGCGGTTCGGGCCGATGAACCCGTCCGGTGGCGCCGACGCCAGCCGGGGGCTGCGGAGCTTCGTCGCCGGGATGGGCGGTGCCGGCCACTACGGCTTCGGCACCATCCAGCCCAACAGCGAGGCGCGCAACAGCTCAGCGTGGGGTGTCCTGAAGTTCACCCTGCACTCCAACAGCTACGACTGGCAGTTCGTGCCGGTAGCCGGCCAAACCTACAACGACAGCGGCACCACCACCTGCCACTAACCCCCCACCCCCACCCCGCCGATCGTGCACTTCCTGCCCCGACTTATGCCGCACAAGGTGCGGATCGTCGACACACAGTGCACGATCGCGGAGTCGGGCTCTGAACGGCACGTGGCCCCTGACCGCAGAGCGGGTCAGGGGCCACCTGCGTGGGACGCGGGTCAGCGGGCCGAGCCGGCGCGGCGCTTGTTGTAGACGTCGAAGGCGACGGCGACGAGCAGCACGAGGCCCTTGACCACCGACTGGGTCGACTGGTCGACGCCCATCAGCTGCATGCCGTTGCTCATCACCGCCATGATCAGACCACCGACCATCGCGCCGACCACGGTGCCCACGCCACCGGTGACCGCCGCGCCGCCGATGAACGCCGCGGCGATCGCGTCGAGCTCGAACATGTTGCCAGCGGCCGGCTGCGCGCCGTTGGACCGCGACGAGTAGATGACACCCGCCACCGCCGCCAGGAAGCCCATGTTGACGAACATCCAGAAGTTGACGGTGCGCACCTTCACGCCGGACAGCGCCGCCGCCGACAGATTGCCACCGATCGCGTAGACCTGCCGACCGAAGACGGTCCGCCGGGTGAGCAGGCCGTAGACCAGCACCAGGGCCGCCAGGATGATCAGCACGATCGGCAGACCGCGGGCGTGCGCCAACTGCCAGGCGAAGTACATGATGACCGCGCCGACCGCGACGACCCGGGCGACGAACAGCGGGAACGACTCCACGGGCTGCTGGTAGCGGATGCGCGCGACGCGGGTGCGGAAGCCGCTCACCGCGTAGCCGGCCACCGCGAGGGCGCCGATCAGCAGCGTGAAGGCGTCGAAGCCGTTACCGCCGAGCAGTCCGTTGAGGAAGCCCGCGGCGACCTTCTGGTATTCGGCCGGGAACGGCGACAGCGAGATGTTGTCGAGCACCTGCAGGGTGAGGCCCCGGAACAGCAGCATGCCGGCCAGGGTGACGATGAAGGCCGGGATGCCGGCGTACGCGACCCAGAACCCGTGCCACGCGCCCACCGCCACGCCGACGACCAGGGCGGCGACGACGCCGATCCACCACGGGTGCCCCTGCTGGATCACCAGGACGGCGGAGACCGCCCCGGTCAGCGCGACCACCGATCCCACCGACAGGTCGATGTGCCCGCCGATGATCAGGATGACCATCCCGATCGCGAGGACTAGGATGTACGAGTACTGCAGAACGATGTTGGTGATGTTGCCGGGGCTCAGCAACACACCGTCGGTCAGGAGCGCGAAGAGCGCGACGATGACGACCAGGGCGACGTAGATCCCGCTCTGCCGCAGGTTGTTCAACACCAACGCCCGCAGGTCACTCGTCCCGGTGTGCAGGGCGGCGGCGGGTGTGCTGTCCGAGGGCGTCGGGCGCTCCGTCGAGGGGGTCTTGATGCTGGTCATCCGACGAGCTCCTTGTCCTTGGTCATCAGCTCCATGAGGCTCTCCTGGGTCGCCTCGCCCACCGGCATCTCACCGGTGATCCGGCCGGCGGCGAGGGTGTAGATGCGGTCGCACATCCCGAGCAGCTCCGGCAGCTCCGAGGAGATGACGATCACCGCCTTGCCGGCGGCCACCAGCCGATTGATGATGGTGTAAATCTCGTACTTGGCACCGACGTCGATCCCGCGCGTCGGTTCGTCCAGGATCAGCACGTCCGGGTCGGTGAACAGCCATTTCGACAGCACGACCTTCTGCTGGTTGCCGCCGGACAGCTTGCCGACCACCGCCATGACGCTGGTGGTCCTGATGTTCATCTCCCGCCGGCTCGACTCGGCGACCTTGATCTCCTCGTTGCCGTTCACCCAACCGAGCCGGGACAACCGGTCCAACGCGGCGGCCGAGACGTTGCGGCGGACGTCGTCGATGAGGTTGAGGCCGTAGCGCTTGCGGTCCTCGGTGACGTACGCGATGCCGTTGTCGATCGCCTCCGCGACCGTGCGCGCGTGCACCTCCCGCCCGCGTACGAAGAGCCGGCCGCTGATGTCCCGCCCGTACGACCGGCCGAACACGCTCATCGCCAGCTCGGTGCGACCGGCCCCCATCAGACCGGCGATGCCGACGACCTCACCGGCGCGGACGGACAAGCCGACGCCCTCGACGACCATCCGGTCCTGGACGGGGTGGCGTACCG
This sequence comes from Micromonospora sp. ALFpr18c, assembly GCF_008868155.1. Taxonomy (GTDB): domain Bacteria; phylum Actinomycetota; class Actinomycetes; order Mycobacteriales; family Micromonosporaceae; genus Micromonospora. The sequence goes on along the minus strand of NZ_WBKR01000005.1, from coordinate 64,893 downwards.
TCCAGTCCTCGATCCGCAGGACCTCCTCGCCGGGGGACGACTCCCGGTCGGGGTAGAAGCTGTCGATGTCCCGTCCGACCATGCCCCGAATGATCCGCTGCTGGGTCACCTCGTCGGCCAACATGTCGAGCGTCTCCACCGTGTGCCCGTCCCGGATGACGGTGGTCGAGTCGGCGATGGCGGTGATCTCGTTGAGCTTGTGCGAGATCATGATGCAGGTGATGCCCTGGTCCCGGAGGGCCCGCAACAGGTCGAGCAGGTGGGCCGAGTCGATGTCGTTGAGGGCGGCGGTGGGCTCGTCCAGGATGAGCAGGCGCACCTTCTTCGACAGCGCCTTGGCGATCTCCACCAGCTGCTGCTTGCCCACGCCGAGCTGGATGACCGGGGTGACCGGGTTCTCGTGCAGCCCGACGGACTCCAGCAGCTGCGCCGCCTCGGCGTTGGCCCGGTTCCAGTCGATCAGCCCGCCGCGACCGCGCCGCTCGTTGCCGAGGAAGATGTTCTCCGCGATCGACAGGTACGGCACCAGGGCCAGCTCCTGGTGGATGATGACGATGCCGTTGGCCTCGCTGTCGCGGATGCCACGGAACTGCACCGGTTTGCCGTCGAACAGGATCTCCCCGTCGTACGAGCCGGTGGGGTGCACGCCGGAGAGCACCTTCATCAGGGTGGACTTGCCGGCGCCGTTCTCACCGCAGATGGCGTGGATCTCTCCCCGGCGTACCGAGAGGGTGACATCCTCCAGCGCGGTCACCCCGGGGAAGGTCTTCGTGATGCGGCGCATCTCGAGGATGGTGTCGTCCATGGTCACTGTCCTCTGTCAGGTCGGACGTGGTACGCCACGGCGTCGGGCTCGGCGGTCACCCGCCGAGCCCGACGGGTGGTCTACTTCTTGGCCTGACCGGCGGCGACCTCTTCCGCCGTCCAGTAGCCGGAGTCGATCAGCGTAGCCTTGATGTCGTCCTTGTAGACGGTCGCGATCGGCAGCAGGTACGCCGGGACGACCTTGACGCCGTTGTTGTACGTCTGCGTGTCGTTGGCCTGCGGCTGCTTCTTCTGCAGGAACGCCTCGGCGGCGTTCACGGCCTGCTCGGCGAGCAGGCGGGTGTCCTTGAAGACCGTGGAGTTCTGCACCCCGTCGTTGATCAGCTTGATCGACGCGATCTCGGCGTCCTGGCCGGTCACCACCGGGAGCTTCTTCGCGCCGCTGCCGTAGCCGGCGTTCTGCAGGGCGGTGATGATGCCGCGGGAGATGCCGTCGTACGGCGACAGCACGCCGTCGACCTTCGAGCCGTCGTTGTAGCTGGAGGTGAGCAGGTTCTCCATCCGCTTCTGCGCGGTCTCCTGCTGCCACCGCAGGATGGCCACCTGCTCGGGGGTGGTCTGCTTGGACTTCACGATCAGCGTGCCGTTGTCGATGAACGGCTTCAGCGTGTCCATCGCGCCGCCGAAGAAGTACTGCGTGTTGTTGTCGTCCAGCGAGCCCGCGAACAGCTCGACGTTGAACGGGCCCTTCGCCGTGCCCTTCGAGCCGTCCTTGTTCAGCAGGCCGAGGCCGACGAGCAGCGCGGTGCCCTGGGCGACGCCGACCTTGTAGTTGTCGAAGCTGACGTAGAAGTCGACGTCCTTGCTGCCGCGGATCAGCCGGTCGTACGAGATGACCGGGATCTTCGCGGCGGCGGCGGCCTGCAACTGGCTGTTGAGGGCGGTGCCGTCGATCGCGGCGATGACCAGGACGTCCGCGCCCTGGGTGATCATCTGGTCGACCTGCTGCGACTGGGTGGGGATGTCGTCGCCGGCGTACTGGAGCTCGACCTTGTAGCCCTTGGCCTCGAGCTTCTGCTTGACCGCGTTGCCGTCGGCGATCCAGCGCTCGGAGGTCTGGGTCGGCATCGAGACGCCGATGGTCAGGTCGCCGGGCTTGTCCCCGCTCTTGTCCCCACTGCCGCCCGCACCCTCGCCACTGCATGCCGCCAGGCTTAGCGCCAGCACCGCGCTGCCGAGAGCAACCAGGAATCTCCTGCCCACGGGCCTCTCCTCTCTGGACTCCCCCGTCGAGTGCCGGGGCCAACTGTCACCTTTCGGGTAGTGTTAGCGCTCACATAGGGCACGTCAACACCTCATCCGAAATACCGGTGTCACGGTCTCGTAACGGAGGCGCCCGCGCACGCGTCGCCGGCGGACCGATCCGCCCGATGCGCAGGTCGCGGCGCTGCACCGGCGTCGGGCGGGCGTCGGGCGCAGACCGATGCCCGCGGACGACGATCGTCGTCCGCGGGCACCCGCACTGCCGGCGGTTCAGGTGGCCCGCCGCGGGCCGGTCGGGCGGCGGAGCCGATCGGCTACCGCTGCGACCACCGCTGGTTCGCCGCCGCGGTGCAGGTCCAGAGGATCACCGTGGTGCCGTTGGCCGTGCCGTTGTTGTTGACGTCCAGGCAGAGCCCGGACTGCGCGCCGCTGATCGTGCCGCTGGCGTTCAGGGTCCACCGCTGGTTGGCCCCACCGTTGCAGTCCCAGAGCTGCACCTTGGCGCCGGCCGTGGCGTTGAGGGGCGCGTCCAGGCACTTGCCGAGGGACTGCAGGGTCTGCCCGTTCACGGTCCAGCTCTGGTTGGGGGCGCCGTTGCAGTCCCAGATCACCGGCTGGGTGCCGTTGCTCGTGTTGCTGTTCGGCACGTCCAGGCAGCGGCCGGAGGCGGCGCTGACGAGCGCGCTCGACGTGGTCGGCGGCGGGGTCGTCGTGCCGCCCCCACTGACCCGGAACACCACCGTGCCGTGCGCGGGGACGCTGGCACTGATGGCCCCGCCGCTGGAGCTGGTGCCACCGGTCCAGGCGTCCACCAGCGTGAACGACGTGCCCGACTTGCCGATGGCGGCGGCCGTCGTCGAGATCGTCGTCGTCGAGCCGCCCTGGTTGAACAGGGCGACCGCGACGTCACCGTTGGCGAGACGCTTGGCCAGCACCCGACGCGTGCCGTCGAACGACACCTGCGTCGCCTGCAACCCGAGCGAGTCCTGGTTGATCGCGATCAGGTTGGCGTTCTTGAGGATGGTCTGCGTCGCGGCGTTCATGTTCCGCACGTCGTTGCCGGCGATCAGCGGCGAGGCCATGATCGCCCACATCGCGAAGTGGCTGCGCATCTCCGTGTCGTTCATGCCACCGCGACCGACCTCCATCATGTCCGGGTCGTTGAACCCACCCGGCCTCGCGTACGACGCCAGCGGAACGGTCACGTTGATGATGTTCTGGATGCCCATCGGATAGCCGTTGGTCTGGCCGGTGTCCCACGCGTTGGTGATGTCCTCGGTGGTACGCCACATGTTCGCCACGTCGCCCCAGTTGCGCTGTGGGCCGGTCTTCGCGTGGATGCTGTTGGGGTTGATGCTGTAGACGATCGGCCGGCCGGTGGCGGCCAGCGCGTCGCGCATCTTGGCGAAGGTGGTCACCTGGTCGGTGATGCTGCCCTCCGGCGAGCACCAGTCGTACTTGAGGAAGTCGACACCCCAGGCGGCGAACTGGCGGGCGTCCTGCACCTCGTGACCCCGGCTGCCGGTGGCGCCGGGGTAGGAGCCGAAGTACTGCGCGCAGGTCTTGTCGACCGGCACCTGGTAGAGGCCGAACTTCAGGCCCCGGGCGTGCAGGTAGTCGCCGAGCGCCTTCATCCCGCTGGGGAACCGGCCGGGGTCGCCCTGGATGTTGCCGGACGCGTCCCGGTTCGGGTTGAACCAGCAGTCGTCGACCACCACGTACTGGTAACCCAGGTCGCGCATTCCGCCGCTGACGATCGCGTCCGCTGTCTGCCGGATCAGCCCCTCGTTGATGTTGCAGCCGAACGAGTTCCACGAATTCCAGCCCATCGGGGGCGTGCGGGCCACCCCGTTCTCCAACGCCTGCGCCGCGGGGGCGCGGAGGCCGACCAGGGCGCCGGCCAGCAGCAGTCCGGCCGCCAGTACGCTTCCCCAACGACGACCTCGGGCGATGCGGTTCATCGAGCCTCCTTGTCGGTGGCGCCCGCCTCACGACGAGGATCGCTGACCCGTGGACCGATAGCTGGGCACCAATGTTGTTAACGCTAACAGTGACGGCCATCATGTTACGGGGGGATTTCCGCTCGTTCAATAGTTACGCCTGGACGAATCGGCGAACGTCATTTTCTGGGCGCGATCAGTTATCGATCGACGTCACGGCATGATGAATTGACCCGGATCGGTCGGTCAGCGGCGTGGCGGGGCGACGCTGTCCCGGGAGACCAGGGTCGGGGCGACGCTCTGCCGCAACGCGCCGCCGGTGCCCGACTCGATCTGGGCCAGCAGCATTTGCAGACTCGCCCGCGCCACCGCGTCGAAGTCCGGTCGAACGGTGGTCAACGGCGGGATGAAGTACGCGGCCTCGGGCACGTCGTCGAAGCCGACCACGCTGATGTCGTCCGGCACACGTCGGCCGAACTCGTGCAACGCCCGCAGCACGCCCAGCGCGAGGTGGTCGTTGGCGGTGAAGACCGCGGTGACCTCCGGCATCCGCGCCAACATCTGCCCGCACCGGTAACCCGACGCCGCGGACCAGTCCCCCGGCATCAGCGGCGGCGGATCCGTCCCCGCGGCCAGCAGCGCCTCCCGCCAGCCGTCGATGCGGCCGACGCTGTCGAACCAGTCCGACGGCCCGGAGACGTGCCAGACGGTGCGATGCCCCGCGTCGAGCAGATGCTGCGTCGCCGCCCGGGCGCCCGCCACCTGATCGACCGTCACCAGTGGCACCGGCCGGCTCGGGTCACCGTCGACCGTCACCAGCGGGACGTCCTGCGGCAGGCGTTCCAGCGCCTCACCGGCCGACTCGACCGGCGCGATGACCACGATCCCGGCGACCCGGTGCGACAGGTGCCGCTCGACGGCCGCCGAGATGGAACGGTGGTCCAGGTTACGGACGCTGCCCACGCTGACCGCGAAACCCTCCTCCGCGGCCGTCTGCTCCAACGCGGCCAGCAGTGACGCCGGACCGTAGAGGGTCGTGTTCTGTGCGACCACACCGATGACCTGCGACCGGCCGGTCACCAGCGCGCGTGCCGCGCCGTTCGGGCGGTAGCCGAGCTCGGCGATCGCCGCCCGCACCCGCAGCCGGGTCTGCTCGCGGACGTTGGGGTGCCCGTTGAGCACCCGCGACACCGTCTGATGGGAGACACCGGCGAGACGAGCAACGTCCGTCATCGCGGGACCGTGGACGGCCATTTCACTCCCCCCGCTACATCTCCGGCCCGCGGCCCCGCCGACGTCGACTGGAGCGGCCCGGCCCGATCCCCTCGCTCAGCCACCACGTTGGTGCTGAATCCCAGGTGACCAGCGCTGGATCGCCGACAGTCTACGCCAGCCACGGCCCCCGACAGCGGCGCGGCGTGCGGCGCGAAGGGAACATCCGCGACGCTTTCGCGGCGTACTCCTCAAGCGGGCACACGGGATCCGGCGTGCGGCGCCCGCCGGACGCGACCGCCGGCCCGCCGCACGCCCCGGGGACAGGGCATGGAGCAGGCCGGCGGCGGTACGTCGCGGTGACGTGGGCTTCACCTGCCGGGCGGGTACGCGGTCAGGCCCACCACCGGTCCACCGGTCGTCCTGTGACTGGTGTCACGGTGTCGTGAGATCGAATCGGCGCACCGTGACCGCGCCACCGAGCGCCTGCGTGGCGTGGTTGAAGATGGCGAACCGGTAGCCCATGAAGAACTGCCAGTTGTTGGCGAGGGTCAGGGCGTTGCCGAACGAGGTGAAGTTCACGCCGTCGGTGCTGTACGAGAAGCGGGCCTGCCGACCGGACCCGGGTCTGATGTCGGCGTTGGCCCGCAACCAGATCCGGCCACCGGAGACGGCGGTGCTCGCCACCTCGCTGCCGGTGCTGGTGGTGTTCCAGTTGCCGTCCATCGTGAGGCCGTTCTGCATGACCAGCCTCGTCGAGCCGTTGTCGCGCCGGACCCCGATCCAGGCGGACGAGTTGCGCAGCACCGCCAGGCCGGTGCGGTCACCGTCGCGCATGGTGGAGTAGTCCAGCTCGATGGTGGCGGTGGAGGTGGGGCCCTGGATCCGGTGCGTCAACGTGTTGCGCGCGGCGTACAGGTCGCCGGTGACGGTGGCGGTCTGCAGGTTCAGCCCGTTGTTGACCGACCACCGGCTGTTGTCCGGGTTGTGGTTCCACTCCCACTGCGGGCCGAGGGTGGCGCCGGCGAACGTGTCGGTGCCGGTGAGCGGTTTCACCGCCCGCGGTGCCGCGGGCAGGTTCGGTCGCGGGTAGGAGCTGCCCCACGCCCCGTTGACGGTCTGCAGCACGGGCCAGCCGTCGCCGGTCCAGGTGATCGGGGCCATGGCCGGCATCCGACCACCGGGGTACGCGTCGACGAAGGCCATGTAGTACCAGTCGCCGTTCTGGGTCTGCACCAGTCCACCCTGGTGTGGCACGCCGCCACCGGAGATCGGGCCGGGCAGGTTGAGCAGCACCTGACGCTGCTCGTACGGGCCAAAGGGGCCGTTCGTCGACTTCAGCACGTACTGGCCGTTGGCCGGCCGGGTGAGCCAGATGTAGTAGGCGCCGTTGCGCTTGTAGAACCGGGTGCCCTCCAGCGTCCCGATGCTCGACGGCGTCTGGTACACCTGCTGGGCGCGGACCTGCGACTTCCCGTCGGCGGACAGCTGCGCGACGCTGATGGTGCCGTTGCCGTATGCCACGTACATGGTGTCGTTGTCGTCGATCAGCATCCCGGCGTCGTAGTAGCAGTTGGGGATGGTGGTGTGCTTGCTCCACGTGCCGTCGACGGCGGACGCGGTGTAGATGTGGGTCTGCGCGAAGTCGATGCACCCGGCCCAGTAGTACGTCCGGTTGCTCGGCCGGTAGTTCAGCGTCGACGCCCAGATCCCGTCGACGTACGCGTTACCGCCACTCATGTCGTACTTCGACCCGAACTCGAGCCGGGGTACGGAGTGCCCGGCGAACTCCCAGTTCACCAGGTCGTATGAGCGCAGCACCGGCGCGCCCGGCGAGTAGTGCATGGTGGACGCCGACAGGTAGTAGGCGTTGTCCACCCGGATGATGTCGACGTCGGCGAAGTCCTGCCAGACGACCGGATTCGAGTACGGCGTGCCGCCCGACGGCGGCGGGGTGGTCCCGCCGACCTGCACGAGTTGCCACTGCTGGTTGGTGCCGCCCCAGTCGTCGTACTGCACGATGTTGCCGCCGTCGGCGGTCGAGGCGCCCTGCACCTCCATCACCCTGTTGCTGTTCCGGTTGATCAACCGGACGTAGCCGCCGGCCGAGTCGGCCAGCCGGAACTGCTGGTTGGTCCCGTTGCCGTCGGCCCACTGCACGATCGACGCGCCGTTGGCGGTCGAGAAGTTGTAGACGTCGAGCACCTTGCCCGAGTGGCGCGACCTGAGCCGGTAGTTGCCCCCACCGGAGTCCACGAACTGCCACTGCTGCCAGGCGCCGTCGTTGCGCGCCCACTGGGTGATGCGCGCGCCGTCGTTCGTCGCCTGGTTGTAGACGTCCAGCGCCTTGCCGCTGTTGCGGTTCACCAGCACGTACCAGGCACTGGTGTCCACCGTCGCGGCCGACGCGGGCGACGGGGCGACGGCCGCGGCCGCGCCGCCGACCACCACCGCCATCGCGGCGACCACGAGTCGCGACATCCACCCGCGCCGGCGTGGCGCGCCCCGGGGAACCCGACCGATGGAAAACATGATCCTCCTTCGCTGGCCTGAGGTGCCGGACGTTCCGGGCCGGCATCCGCATCGCCGGTCGACTCAATGGACCGTCAATGTGATCGCTAACAGCCTTCTCGCCAGGCCGCTGGGGCCAGCCGACCTCGACGGGAAGGCGTGGACCAGACCTGCTTGACGGAAGCATCGAACTCGATAGATGTTTAATGTTATCGATAACATGACCGTAGTCAAGCCGAAACATCCGGCAGCGCCTGGGCTGGCCACACGGGATCGGCGCGACGATCTGTGGCACCTCGGCAGCGCGGTGCGCGGCGTGTCGGGTCGCTCAGCTGCCAACGATCACGAGACACCGGCGACCGCGACAAGCGCGAAGCGCCCGCCCCCGAACCGGGGGCGGACGCTTCGCTGCAACTGGAGGCGGGGACTCACACGGGGCGACTCGGCTGTCCGGATGCCAGGGCGTCCAGGGCAGACGGACCCCCCGGGGCCAGCGCGCCGGAGTCGGTCAGGCCGGTGCGCCAGCCGCGCCCTCAGAAACCGCGGGCCAACCGGTAGTAGGCCTGGTTCCAGCGGATCTCGTCGGCGAAGCGGCGGGGCTGCGTGTCGGCGTCGATGACGACGAGTTCGGTCCGGCTCATCTCGGCCAGGTCGTGCAACTCCTCCACACCCACCGCCTGGGACAGCACGGTGTGATGCGGTGCGCCAGCGGTGATCCACGCCTCGGCCGAGCCCGGCAGGTCGGGTCGCGGCCGCCAGACGGCGCGGGCCACCGGCAGCCGGCGCAGCGGCTGGGGCGGAGCGACCACGTCGATCTCGTTGGCCACGAGCCGGAAACGCTCCCCCATGTCGGCCAGCCCCAGCACCACCGCCGGACCGGGCGCGGCGTCGAAGACGAGCCGGACCGGGTCCTCCCGCCCGCCGATGCTCAGCGGATGAATCTCCACGTTCGGCACGCCGGACGCGATGGTCGGACAGACCTCCAGCATGTGGGCACCGAGCACCAGTTCCTCGCCCGGGGTGAGGTCGTAGGTGTAGTCCTCCATGAACGACGTGCCGCCCTCTACCCCCACCGACATCGCCTTGAGGGTCCGGACCAGCACAGACGTCTTCCAGTCGCCCTCACCACCGAAGCCGTAGCCGTCGGCCATCAGCCGCTGCACGGCGATGCCCGGCAGCTGACGCAGACCACCGAGGTCCTCGAAGTTCGTGGTGAAGGCCCGGAAGCCGCCCGCGTCCAGGAAGGCGCGCATGCCGAGTTCCAGGCGCGCCGCGTAGCGCAGGGAGTCGTGCCGCTCACCCGAGGAGAGCAGCTCCGGCACGACGCGGTAGGTGTCCTCGTACTCCTTGACGAGCTCGTCCACCTGCGCGTCGGTGACCTCGCCGACCACCTCGACCAGGTCGTTGACGCCGTAGGTGTTGACCGAGACGCCGAAGCGCAGCTCCGCCTCGACCTTGTCGCCCTCGGTCACCGCCACGTCGCGCATGTTGTCGCCGAAGCGGGCCAGGCGCAACGACCGCATCGCCGACCAGCCGAGCGCGGCGCGGGCCCACGCACCGACCCGGGCGCTGACCCGCGGGTCGCTGACGTGCCCGGCCACCGTCTTGCGGGCGACACCGAGACGGGTCTGGATGTACCCGAACTCGCGGTCGCCGTGCGCGGCCTGGTTCAGGTTCATGAAGTCCATGTCGATGTCGTTCCACGGCAACAGGACATTGGCCTGGGTGTGCAGGTGCAGCAGCGGCGTCTGCAGCGCGTCCAGACCGGCGATCCACATCTTCGCCGGGGAGAAGGTGTGCATCCACGCGATGACCCCGACAGCGCCCTGGGCGGCGGCGTCCCGGCAGACCTGCAGGATCTCACCACTGTTGGTCAGGACGGGCTTCCAGACCACGCGGGCGGGTATCTGCGGCGAGTCGTCGAGCGCGGCCGCGATCTGGCGGGACTGCTCGGCGACCTGCCGGAGCGTCTCCTCGCCGTACATGCCTTGGCTGCCGGTGAGGAACCAGATCTCGGGTTCGATGTGTGGTGCCATGGGGTTGCCTTCCGCGAGAGGGGCGGTCACTTGTAACGGATTCCGATGAGGCGTTGGAGGAGGATGAACGCGAAGAGCAGGCCGCCGATCACGATCTTGGTCCACCAGGAGTTGAGACTCCCGTCGAAGGTGATGAGCGTTTGGATCACGCCCAGGACCAGGACGCCGAGCACCGTGCCGAAGACGTAACCCGAGCCGCCGGTGAGCACGGTGCCTCCGATGACGACGGCGGCGATGACGTCCAACTCCATGCCGACGGCGATCAGGGGCGCGCCGGACAGGGTGTAGAAGGACAGCAGGATCCCGCCGATCGCGGAACACAGACCGCTGATCGTGTAGACGGCGATCCGGGTACGCCCCACCGGCAGGCCCATCAGCAGGGCCGACTGGGGGTTGCCGCCGATCGCGTACACGTTGCGCCCCAGCCGGGTGTAGGCCAGCGTGTACGCGGCGACGAGGACCACGACGAAGGCGATCAGGACGCTGATCGAGACGAAGTTGCCCCGCGGGTCGCCGATCCGCTCCTGCGACATCCTGGTCCAGAACCCGTCGGTGATCGGGATGGACGAGCCGGAGATGAACGTGCACATCCCGCGGGCGAAGAACATCCCGGCGAGCGTCACGATGAACGGCTGGATCTCGAAGAAATGGATGGCGCAGCCCATCAGCAGGCCGAGCGTCGGACCGATGAGCAGGGCGATGACGAGCACCAGTGCCGCCGGCAGACCCTCCTGGAGCAGCCAGGCCGACACCATCGCCGTCATGGCGACGACCGACCCGACCGACAGGTCGATGCCGCCGGTCAGGATCACGAAGGTCATCCCGATCGCGACCACGAGCAGGAACCCGTTGTCGATGAAGACGTTGAAGATGACCTGCACGTTGGAGAACGCCGTGTACTGCGACACACCGATGCCGTACATGACCAGCAGCAGGGCGAGCGTGGCCAGGACCGGTATCTGCCGTCTCGGCAGCCGGAACCGGGCACGACCAGCGGTGAGCGATCCAGTGGTCATGCCGGCACCTGCTCCTTCGGCTTGTCGGCGATGGCGTTGGGCGTCGCGACGTTGCGCCGACGGCGGACGAACCGGGCCCGGAAGGCCGGCGCCTGGATGAGGCAGACGGCGATGACGACGACCGCTTTGAACAGCAGCGAGGTCTGCGGTGAGATGTCCATGGCGTACACCGTGGTGGTCAGGGTCTGGATGATCAGCGCGCCGATGATCGTGCCGCTGAGGAAGAACCGGCCGCCCGCGAGGGACGTGCCGCCGATGACGACCGCGAGGATGGCGTCCAGCTCCACCCAGAGGCCGACGGCGTTCCCGTCGGCACTGGACACGTTGGCCGTCATCATGAAGCCCGCGATCGCGGCGCACGCGGCGCTGAGCACGTACGCCAGGAAGATGACCCGGCCGGAGCGGATGCCGGCCAGCCGGCTCGCCTCGGCGTTACCGCCCACCGATTCGACGATCATCCCGAGCGCGGTACGGCGGGTGAACGCGGCGACCAGCAGGGCCGCGGCGAGGGCGATGAAGATGGCCAGTGGCAGGGTCAACAGGTGACCCAGCCCGATCGCCCGAAACGGCTCCGAGTTGATGGTGATGATCTGGCCCTGGGTGATCAGCTGGGCGAGGCCCCGGCCGGCCACCATCAGGATCAGGGTGGCGATGATCGGTTGGATCCCGATCACGGCCACCAGCACCCCGTTCCACGCGCCGAGCACCAGCGCGACCCCCAACGCCATCGCGAGGGCGGTCAGCACCACGGCGAGGCTGTTCTGGTCGGACTGCTTGCTGATGTACATGCAGGCGATCGCACCACTGATCGCGCACACCGAGCCGACCGACAGGTCGATGCCGCCGGTCGAGATGACCAGGGTCATGCCCAGCGCGACGAGGATCAGCGGCGCGCTCAGCCGCAGGATGTCGATCGGCGAGCCGTACAGGTGCCCGTCCTTGAGTTCGATCGACAGGAATCCGGGCCGGTAGATCGTGTTCGCGGCGAGCATGACAACCAGCACGGCCGCGGGCCAGAACAGCCGGTGACCGGTCACCGCCCGGTAGCGGCCCATGGTGGCGTTCATCGGTCTGCCTCCTCCCGGTGGGACCCACTGGCGATGGTCTGCATGATGCGGTCGGCGTCGAGGCTGTCGTCGTTGGCGAGCTGCGCGACCATCTGCCGGTCCCGCATGACGGCCACCTTGTGGCTGAGCCGCAGCACCTCCTCCAGCTCGGCGGAGATGAACAGCACCGCCATGCCGCCGTCGGACAACTGGGTCACGAGCTTCTGGATCTCGGTCTTCGCGCCGATGTCGATGCCCCGGGTCGGTTCGTCGAGGATCAACAGTCGCGGCTCGGTGATCAGCCAGCGGGCCAGGAGCACCTTCTGCTGGTTGCCGCCGGAGAGGTTGCGTACCGGCACCTCCGGGTCCGCGGGCCGGATGTTGAGTGCCTTGACGTACTTGTCGACCAGCTCGTCCTGGCGGCGGCGCGGGATGGGCCGCAGCCAGCCGCGGGCCGCCTGCATGGCGAGGATCATGTTCTCCCGGACCGACAGGTCGGCGACGATGCCCTCCGCGCGGCGGTTCTCCGAACAGAAGCCGACGCCGTGGTCGATGGCCTGGGCGGGGGTACGCAGACTGCTCGCCGTACCGTCCACCGCGACCTGACCGCCGTCGGTCCGGTCCGCGCCGAACAGCAGCCGCGCGACCTCGGTACGCCCCGAGCCCAGCAGGCCGGCCAGGCCCACCACCTCGCCGGCGTGGATGGTGAGGCTGAACGGCTCGACCGCACCGGCCCGACCGACGTTCGACACCGCCACCAGGGGGGTGCCCTCCTCCAGCGCGGCCAGATCCCGGCGGGAGTGCTCCTCGATGCCCTCCAGGACGTCGAGTTCCTTGCCGATCATCTTCTCGACCAGGGAGAGTTGGGGCAGCTCGGTGGTCAGGTACTCGCCGACGAGGCCGCCGTTGCGCAACACGGTGATCCGGTCGGCGATCTCGTAGACCTGGTCGAGGAAGTGGGTCACGAACAGGATGGCGATACCCTCGTCGCGCAGCTGCCGCATGATGCGGAAGAGCTGCGCCACCTCGCCGGCGTCGAGGCTGGACGTCGGCTCGTCGAGGATCAGCACCCGGGCCTGGATGTCGATCGCGCGGGCGATCGCGACCATCTGCTGGATCGCCAGAGAGTAGGAGCCGAGCGGCGCGCTGACGTCGAGGTCGAGGTCGAGGCGGGCCAGCAGGGCGCGGGCCCGACGGCGAACCTCACCCCAGCGGACGGCGCCGAAGACCCGGGGTTCGCGGCCGATGAAGATGTTCTCCGCCACCGAGAGGTTGGTGCAGAGGTTGACCTCCTGGAAGACCGTGCTCACCCCGGCGGCGGTCGCCCGCATCGGCCCGCTGAACGACACCGGCTCGCCGTCGAGGGTGATCGTGCCCTCGTCGGTGTCGTAGACGCCGGTCAGCACCTTGATGAGGGTCGACTTGCCGGCGCCGTTCTCGCCCATCAGGGCGTGCACCTCGCCGGGGAAGAGCCGGAAGTTGACGTCGTGGAGTGCACGCACCCCGGGGAAGGACTTGCTGATCCCGGTCATCGTCAGGACCGGACGGCTATCCGTCATCCCATCAGACCTCTTCTGGGTTGTCGACACGGAAGGGCCGCTGCGCTCCCGTGCGCCCGCCCGGTCGTCCCAGCGGATCGTCCGGGCGGGCGGGTACGGGGATGGTCGCGGCCATGCCCGGTCCGTTGTGGGCAAGGGCGACGACGCGGCGGGGCCGCCACGCGTGCGCGGCGACCCCGGCGTCGATCAGTACTTACGGGTGGGCAGCGCTTCCTTGGCCTGCTCCTGGGTGAAGGTGGTCTCCTCGGTCTCGATCCGAGCAGGCACCTCCTCGCCGGCCTTGACCTTCTTGGCGAGGTCCATCAGCTGCGGGCCGAGCAGCGGGCTGCACTCCGCGATGAAGTTGAACTTGCCGTCGGCGAGGGCCTGCATACCGTCCTTGACCGCGTCGACCGTGATGATGGTGATGTCCTTGCCCGGCACCTTGCCGGCGGCGGTGATCGCCTCGAGCGCGCCGAGACCCATGTCGTCGTTGTGCGCGAACAGCACGTCGATCTTCGGGTTCGCCTTGAGGAACTGCTCCATGACCTGCTTGCCACCCGCCCGGGTGAAGTCACCCGGTTGGGAAGCGATGATCTTCAGGTTCGGGTTGACGGCGATCGCCTCGCCGAAGCCCTTCTTGCGGTCGTTCGCCGGCGCCGCGCCGGTGTTGCCCTGCAGCTCCACGATGTTCACCGGGCCCGAGGCGGTCTTCTTCTGCTCGACCAGCCACTCACCGGCGAGCCGGCCCTCCTTGACGAAGTCCGAGCCGAGGAACGTCTTGTAGAGGGTCTTGTCGGCCGAGTCGACCGAGCGGTCGGTCAGGATGACCGGGATGCCGGCGTCCTTGGCCTCCTTGAGCACGGTGTCCCAGCCGGACTCCACGACCGGCGAGAAGGCGATCACGTCGACCTTCTGCTGGATGTAGTTGCGGATCGCCTTGATCTGGTTTTCCTGCTTCTGCTGCGCGTCGTCGAACTTCAGCTCGATCCCCGCGGCGGCGGCCGACTCCTTGATCGAGGTGGTGTTCGCGGTACGCCACCCGCTCTCCGCACCGACCTGGGAGAAGCCCATCGTGATCTTGCCGTCGTCCTTGGACCCGCCGCCGGTGTCGCTGTTGCCGCAGGCCGCCACGCCGCCGACGAGCAACACGCTGGCGAGGATCGCGACAGCGCGCTGCGTTCGCATCTTTCTCATCAGTTCTCCTTGGCTGGGTGTGGTGGGTGACCGCGCCAACCGCCGAGGTGCGCATGCGGCGTACGCGGGTGGTGCGTGCTGGTGCGTCGGTGGTGCAGACCGACCGGTTCCGGGTGTCCGATGGACGTCAGGAACCCGCCGGTGCGACTGGTTGTTGGCCGTAGACGTTCTGGTAGCGGTGGTAGAGGGCGTCGATGTCGGCCTGCGCCATCTCGACGGGCTGCCCGAGGGCACGGGCCAGGTGCGCGGTACGGGCCACGTCCTCGCACATGACCGCGGCCTTGACCGCGGCGCGGGCGTCCCGGCCGATGGTGAAGACACCGTGGTTACGCATCAGCACCGCGGGCGAGCGGTGCCCGGCGAGCGTGGCGACGATGCCCTTGCCGATGTCGTCGCCGCCGATCAGGGCGAACGGGCCGATCGGGATCTCCCCACCGAACTCGTCGGCCTGTGCCGTGAGGTGGCAGGGAATCGACTCCCCGCACGCCGCCCAGGCGGTGGCGTACGAGCTGTGCGTGTGGACGACGCCGCCGACCTCCGGCATGGCCCGGTAGACGTAGGCGTGGGCCGCGGTGTCGCTGGACGGGGCGAAGTCCCCCTCGACGAGGACGCCGTCGAGGTCGCACACCACCATGGTGGCCGCCGTGAGGTCGTCATAGCTGACACCGCTCGGCTTGATCACCATGAGGTCCTGGCCGGGAACCCGCGCGGAGACGTTGCCGGACGTCCAGGCGACCAGGCTGTAGCGGGTCAGCTCGGCGTGCAGGCGTGCCACGGTCTCGCGCAGCTCGCGGATCTGTCGGGTCACCTCGGTGTTCACGCGACGACCTCCAGCGCGGTCTCGTGCCTGGTGGCGGCGGTCTCGACCGCCGCGTTACGGATCGCCCGGAGACGGAGCATGACGTCGTTGCCGCCGCGTCCGAAGTGGTCGTGCAGCGTCCGGTACTCCGCGTACAGGGCGTCGTAGGCACGCGCCCGGTCGGGATCCGGCCGGTAGACGGCCTCGTGCACCCGACCCATCGCCTGCGACGCCTCGTGGATCGAGGGGTACTCGCCGGCGGCGACGGCCGCGTGGATCGCCGAGCCCAGCGCCGGCCCCTGCGCGGAGCCGATGATGTTCAGCGGCCGCCTGGTCACGTCGGCGTAGATCTGCATCAGCAGCGCGTTGTTGGTGAGGCCGCCGGCGATCACCAGGTCGTTCACGGGGACGCCGGCGTCGACGAACGCCTCGATGATCATCCGAGTGCCGTACGCGGTGGACTCCAGCAGCGCCCGGTAGATGTCCTGCGGCCGGGTGGCCAGGGTCATTCCGACGATCATTCCGCTGAGGTCGTGGTTGACCAGCAGGGAACGGTTGCCGTTCCACCAGTCCAGCGCGATCAGGCCGTGCGCGCCGACCGGTTGGTCGGCGGCCAGCTCGGTGAGGCGTTCGTGCGAGGCGACACCGGCCGGGGCCGCCTGCTCGACGAACCAGCCGAAGATGTCGCCGACGCCGCTCTGCCCGGCCTCGTAACCCCACGCGCCCGGGCTGATGCCGCCGTCGACAACCCCGCACATCCCGGCCACCTCGGCGAGATCGGTGCCGTTGACCACGTGACAGGTCGAGGTGCCCATGATGGCGACGAGTCGGCCGGGTTGAACGGCCTGCGCGGACGCGGCGGTGACGTGCGCGTCGACGTTGCCGACGGCCACCGCGATCCCCTCCGGCAGGCCGGTCCACGCGGCCGCCTGGGCGGTGAGCGCGCCGGCTCGGGCACCGAGAGGTAGCAACGGGCCGTCCAGCTTGGACACGAAGTCGCCGAAGTCCGGGTTGAGCGCCGTGAGGAAGCCCTCGGAGGGATAGTGGCCGTCCTGCAGGATGCCCTTGTAGCCGGCCGTGCAGACGTTACGGGTCTCGGCGCCGCAGAGCTGCCACACGATCCAGTCGGCCGCCTCGACGAAGCGCTCGGCCCGGTGGTAGACCTCCGGATCCTCCTCCAGCATCTGCAGGCCCTTGGCGTACTGCCACTCGGCGGAGATCTTGCCGCCGTACCGGCCGATCCACGGCTCGGCCCGCTCGTGGGCGAGCGCGTTGATCCGGTCGGCGTGCGGCTGCGCGGCGTGGTGCTTCCACAGCTTCACCCAGGCGTGCGGCCGGTCGCGCAGCTCGGCGGTCTCGCACAGCGGGGTGCCGTCGGCGAGTGTCGGCAGCACCGTGCAGGCGGTGAAGTCGATGCCGATGCCGACCACCGCGGCGGGGTCCACCCCCGCGGCGGACACCGCCGCCGGGACGGCGTACCGCAGCACGTCGCGGTAGTCCTCCGGGTTCTGCAGGGCCCAGTCCGGGGGTAGTTGTCGACCTCCCGGGAGCGCCGTGCTGATGACTGCGTCGCCGTACTCGTGCACCGCGGTCCCCAACTCGGCACCATCACCGACACG
The DNA here is from genome assembly GCF_008868155.1 of Micromonospora sp. ALFpr18c. GTDB lineage: Bacteria > Actinomycetota > Actinomycetes > Mycobacteriales > Micromonosporaceae > Micromonospora. Next base: position 47,951 of record NZ_WBKR01000005.1, on the reverse strand, counting down.
GACCACCAGAGCTCGTCCGGACAGGGTGCCGTAGTCGACACCGACGACGTAGCGGTCGCCAGCTCCGTCCACACGGTTCATGTTCACCTCCACCGTTAACGGGGATAGTGTTAACGCTCACATCCAGACTCGTCAAGACATCTGCCCGCAACAGCTACGTAACGGAACGCCAAAGCAGGACCGACTCGGGCGCGTTGATATCGGACCGGTGCAAAAGCCGCAATCCTCGGAGCCGAGCGCCGATCCGCCGACCGACAAGATCCCCACACGGCCGACGGCCGGCCCGAGACCTCCCGGCAGGCAGGGCGACAGATCCGGGCCTCCGGACGGCTGCGAGCCGACGCTCCACTCACGATCGATCGACGTCCAGCGGCGATGTCAGCGATAACATCGCCGGGCGGCACGGCCCCCTGATCAGATCGACGTCATGGCCCTCGGTCGCCGCCGGCCCCACGGTCGAGCGCCCCGGGCGACGATGCGCGCGGCACGCCGCTCGACGCGCACAGTGTGTTATCGATAACATTCGACGTTTCGAGTATCTCGGCGCCGTCTTCCGGGGGTGCGGCGACTCCACGTCGACGGACAGGGCGACAGCCCGGCCCACCGGGGCCGGGCTGTCGTCGGGTGGGATCGCCCGCGAGGGCGTGGCGCGGATCAGGCCCGGGAGCGGTTGTACTGGGCCTTGGCCCAGAGGAAGCAGGCCACGGTGATGACGGCGCACCAGGCGACCGCGAGGATCGCGTTGGAGCCGATCCCGGTGCCGAACAACAGGCCGCGAAGGGTCTCCATGACGGGTGTGAACGGCTGGTAGTCGGCGAACCACCGCACCGGCGTCGGCATGGAGTCGGTGGGGACGAACCCGCTGCCGAGGAACGGCAGGAGCACCAGCGGCATCGGCAGGTTGCTCGCCGTCTCGACACTGTCGCTCACCAGGCCGAGGGCGACGGCCAACCAGGTGACCGCGAGAGTGATCATGGCGAGGACGCCGAACACGGCGAGCCACTCGACCGGGTTGGCGGTGGGGCGGAACCCGACCAGCAGTGCCACGCCGGTGACGGCCGCGAGACTGAGCACCGTCTGGATCACACTGCCCAGCACGTGGGCGGTGAGGACCGAGGGCCGGAAGATCGCCATGGTACGGAAACGAGCGATGATCCCCTCGGTCATGTCCATGGCGACCGAGATGGCGGTGCCCTGCGCCGCGCTGACCACCGTGATGAGCAGGATACCGGGGGTGACGTAGTTGGCGTAGTCGGCGCGGTCACCGGTCGGCCCGAGGCCCGCGCCGAGCGTTCCACCGAAGACGTAGACGAACAGCAGCAGCAGGATGACCGGGAGACCGACGAGCATGAGCGTCAACGACGGGTACCGCCGCATGTGCAGGAGGTTGCGCCGCAGCATCGTGCTCGAGTCGCGGACGGCGAGGGTGAGGGTGCTCATCGCGCCATGGCCCTTTCGTGGTCGGGTTGGCCGGTCAGGGTGAGGAAGACGTCGTCGAGGTCGGGGGTGTGCACGGCGAGGCCGGCGACGCTGATCGAGGCACGGTCGAGCTGGTCGAGCAGGGATCGCAGCGACCCGACCCCACCGTCGCTCGGCACCTGGAGGGTGAGCGCCGCGTCGTCGCGGGTGGACGCGGTGAGGGCGCGCGCCGCGGCGTCGAGCCCCGCCTGGTCGGCGAACTGGAGCACGACGTGGCCGCCGGGGATGAGCCGCTTGAGCTCACGCGGGGTGCCCTCGGCGATGAGCCGGCCGTGGTCGAGGAACGCGACCCGATCGGCGAGCTGGTCGGCCTCCTCCAGGTACTGGGTCGTGAGCAGGATGGTGACACCGCCGGCGACGAGGTCGCGGATGATCTGCCACATGGCGCGGCGGCTGCGCGGGTCGAGGCCGGTGGTCGGCTCGTCGAGGAAGATGACGCGGGGTTCGCCGACCAGCGTCATCGCGAGGTCGAGCCGTCGACGCATGCCACCGGAGTACGTCGACACCGGCTTGCCCGCCACCTCCACGAGGTCGAACTGGGTGAGCAGGTCGTCGGTGCGCCGCCGTCCGGCCGCCCGGTCCAGGTGACACAGGTCGGCCATGAGGCGCAGATTCTCCCGCCCGGTGAGCAGGTTGTCGACGGCGGAGAACTGGCCGGTGACGCCGATCAGGGCGCGTACCGCGTCGGCCTCCCGGCTCAGGTCGTGAGCGGCGATGCGGGCCTCGCCGCCGTCGGCGTTGATCAGGGTGGACAGGATCCGCACGATGGTGGTCTTGCCGGCGCCGTTGGGGCCGAGCAGCGCGAATATCGTTCCCTCGGCGATCTCCAGGTCGATGCCGTCGAGCACCACCTTGTCGCCGTAGGACTTTCGCAGCCCGCTCGCGGTGATCGCGGGTCGTAGGGGTCGGGCCATGATTCCTCGATTCGTGGACGAGCGGAGGGACTGCGGATCAGGCGCGGCGGATCATGATGTCGCCGTAGGAGGTGTTCGCCCGGACCTCGACCGTCTCGTCGGTCTGCGCCGGGCTGTCGGTGGTCTCGAGCGCGTTGTGCACCCGGCCGTGCCGGGAGCTGACGTCGAGCCAGGCCGCGGTGCCGCGCCGGACGCCGACCTCGATCGCGCCGTACGAGGTCTGCAACTCGATCGACCCCCGCACGACCTGACCCAGCCGGACGTTGCCGTAGGCGGTGCGGGCGTTCACCGAGGTCATCGGTGCGTCGACGGTGATGTCGCCGTAGGCGGTGTTGATCCGCACGTCCCCGCCGCTCTGGCCGATCCAGCAGTCACCCGAGGAGTTCTTGATCTCGGCGGTGCCGTCGACGGCACCGATGCGCACCTTGCCGGAGGACGCCTTCACCCGGGCGGAACCGGCGACGCGTTCCACCGCGATCTCGCCGTGGCTGCTGTCGATGTCGAGCGGCCCGGTCTCGTCGAGCCGGATCCCACTGCCGGTCTTGATGCGGCACTCGCCGAGCCGGCCCTCGCAGCGGAACGCGGCCCACGACGCCTCGGCGTGCAGCCGTGACCCGCTGGGCACCTCGATCAGGACGTCGACCGACGGCCCGGCGCCGAAGCCGTAGCGACGCCAACTCTTCGGCACCCTGATCAGCAGTTTGCCGGCGGCGTACTCGACGGTCGTCTGCTCGGCAGCGCCGACGTCGGCCTTGCTCGACGGATCCCGGGGGCGCACCCGCACCACCGTGTCGGTGCGGTCGGTCGCGGCGATCCACGCGTCCCCGACGGGCATCTCGATCTGGACGGAAATCGGCTCTGGCGTGTCGAAAACAGGCATGGTGGTCTCCCGAAAGGTGGTCGGTGGACGTCGCCGCTGGTGGGCGGCGGGTGAAGGGAAAGGGGTACGGGTCAGCGCGCCCAGCCGGTGAAGTGCTGGCCGGACCGTGGCGGCTCCACCCGGCGGGGTGGTTGACGGTCCGGGCCGCCCGCTCCGACGGCGCCGGCGACGGCTCGCACCAGCCAGGCGTTGACGGACAGCCCGGCCCGGCTGGCCGCCTCGTCGACGCTGGCCTTCAGATGGTCGGGCAGGCGCAGGTTGATCCGGGACGTGCCGCCGTCGTCACCCTCGGGTGGGAGCAGCGGCGCCGGCATCGGGGCCGGCTCGCTGGCCTCCCCCGGCCCCTCCGTCGGCGGGTTGGCCGGCGTCACCACGAAGTCCGGCTCGCGTCCGCGCAGCCGGACGTGCACGGCGCCCGGAGCAAGCTCACGGGTGATCTCGTCGGCCGCGTCGGAGAGCGCCTCGAGCAGCGTGAGGCGGGTCGCCGCCTCCAACTGGGTGAAGAGCCTCTCGGCCAACTCCCGTGCCTCCGGGTCGACGCCCTCCGCCGCCACGGCGAACTCGTCACGCAGGTTCTCGACATACGACCTCAGCTCCATGGCACCATCATGGCACCACTTTGGCTCAGGGCGCAACAGGCTGGCTCAACCTGGTGCCACCGAGTGCCACCACCTGTCACCGAAGCCGGGCGGCGCCAGGAGGTCGCAGCTCGCCGAACGCGCGCCGGACCAGGCGGTTCGCGGTCTCCTGGGTCAACCCCGTGCCCACCATCAGGTCGCTGGCGGTCGTCCGGACCTGCGCGATCACGACGGCACCGGAGAACCCGACGCCCTCCCGGTACGCGTCACCGGCCGCGCAGACCGCCCGCAAGGCCTGCTCCCGCGCCCGGAGCGGCTCCTCCCCGGCGGCGAACTGCCGCTTGAGCAGCCGGACCGTCTCGGCCAACTCGGCGACCGCCCTCGGCATCGACTCCGGGACCTGCTCCCGGTCCTCGAGCAGCGTCACCGCCCGGCGGATCAACGTCCCGCTGTTCCGCATCGACCGGTCGATCGGCTCCGCCACGTGTGCGTACCGGCCCACCGGCCCGTGCCGGTGATGCCAGTTGACCGGTGACAGGGTGCTGGCCTCCCGAGCACCCTTCGTCGCCTCGATCAGAGCGTTCACCTCGTCGCTGTTCCGCCGCAGCTCGATCAGCGCGGCACGCGCACGGGCCACATCACCCTCGCGCAGGGCGTGCACGGTGGCGTCGAGCTGGGCGGCGAGCAGATCCAGCGCCGGCCGCGCCGCCCGGTTGAGCACCCGCAACGGGTTCAACGGCAGCAGCACGGCCGTCACCAGCAGCGCCACCGCCCCTCCGATGAGGGCGTCCACGAACCGGGGGAACTCCAGGTCACGCACCGACGGGCTGAGCGTGGCGATGAGCACCGCCGTGGCACCAGCCTGGATCACCACCGCCGCACTGCCCACGAGGAACAACGCCACCATGATGGCCAGCACGACCATCAGGCCGAGCTGCCACCATCCGGTGCCGATCACCAGGATCAGCAGGTCACCGATCAGCACCCCGACGGCGACACCGATGATCAGCTCGACGGTGCGGCGCAGCCGTTGACCGACCGACGCGGCGAGCGTCGACACCGCCGAGATCGGCGCGAACACCGGCTGCGAGATCTGCAGCAGCTGGTGCGCCACCAGCCAGGACAGCGCCGCGGCCAGTCCGGCCTGCACGGCGAGCCCGCCGATGGCACGCACCCGACGCGACCGGTCCCGCAGCGCCTCGACCGAGCGGTCACGGAGGCGGACGACGGTCGCCGACGGTCCCACACGCGCACTGGTGTCGTCCCGGCTCGGCGTGCCCCCGCCCGCGGCGGGCCGATCGGCAGCGACCATGGCGGCACCTACCCGGCCGTGACCAGATCAACCCCGCCGGGACCAGATCAATCCTGTCGGCGCGCGTCCCCGCCGGAGCGGCCGGGCGGCGCGGGACGTCGTCGCGCCGCGCTCAGCGCGTAACCACCGCCTTCTCGGCGTACGTCCAGAGCCGGTCGGCGGCGGCCGGGTCCAGCGCGTGGGCGGCCACACCGCCGGTGGCGTCGGGGCCGCCGGGCACGATCTCGGCCTCCTGGTTGTCGTTGAAGTACCGTCCGCTGACACCGTCGAGCAGGGGCGAGCCGGCCAGCAGCACGGTCGTCGACGCGCCCTGGGCCGGCGTCTTGTAGTAGTCCGCCTCGATGAGGTTGCCCGCCTCGTCCATGGCACCCATGGCCCGCATCGTGTCGTCGTCGATGTGGCGCTGGAGGTTGGTGAAGATGTAGCCGGGGTTGAGGGCGTTGGCGGCGATCCCGTCCTGCGCCCACCGACTGGTGATGCCGACCGCGAGCAGGGCCTCCGCGGTCTTCGACTGGCCGTAGGCCGACCACGGGTCGTACGCACGCCGCTCGAACTGCGGGTCGTCGAAGTCGAACGGCGCGGCCAGGTGGGCGCCGGAGCTGACCACCACGACCCGTCCGGCCCGCGCCTCCCGCAGGCTGTCGTGCAGCCCCAGGGCGAGCGCGAAGTGACCGAGGTAGTTGGTCGCGAGCTGGAGTTCCCAACCCTGCGCGGTGAGCTGGCGGGTGGGGATCGCCATGATCCCGGCGTTGGCGACCAGGGCGTCGAGCGGGCCCTGCCACCCGTCGACGAACGCGTCGACCGACTCCAGGTCGGAGAGGTCGAGCGCGGCCGACCGGACCACGCCACGGCCGGCGAACTCCGCGACGAGCGCCTCGGCGCGCCGGGGATCACGGGTGGCGACGGTGACCTCGGCGCCGGCACCGGCCAGGGCGCGCACCGTCTCGACGCCGATACCGGAGGCACCCCCGGTGACGATCATCCGGCGCCCACTCAGGTCAACCCCGCGCAGGATTTCGGCGGCGGTGGTGCGTGCGGTGAACGGGGTGGTGAGACGTTGGTTCGCTGTCATGTCAGCCAGGCTACGAACGAACCCGCTGGACCGCCTACAGTCTGAACTCCGTCATACTTTAGTAAGCGTCCAGGGGGTGTGGGGTGGATCCGCTTGAGGACGTGCTGGCTCTGCTCGGCGCGACGAGTCGCGTCTCCGCCGGCCTGGTCGCCGGCGGACGCTGGGCCGTCGCGTTCGAGCCGCCGGCCGGGGCCAAGTTCAACGCCGTCCGGCGCGGCCGATGCTTCCTGCGGGTCGACGGCGAACCCGACCCGATCCGCCTCGACGAGGGCGACTGTTTCCTGCTGACCCGGCCGGTGGCCTACACACTCTTCAGCGACGCCGACGTGCCGGTCGAGCCGGCGCACCCGATCTTCGCCACCGCCGTCGACGGCGTGGCGCAGGTCGGCGACGGGGACGACGTCTTCCTCGTCGGCGGCGCGTTCACCCTGGGCGACCGGGCCCGCAGCCTTCTGCTCGACAGCCTCCCGCCGGTCATCCACGTACCCGCCGACACCCCGGAGGCCGGTGCCGTCCGGTGGGCCCTCACCGAGATCGACGCCGAGTTGCAGCGGACACAGCTCGGGTCGAGGCTCGTCGCCGAGCATCTCGCGCTCGTCCTGCTCATCCGGGTCCTCCGGTTGCACCTGGCCCGCGACCCTGGGGCCACCACCGGCTGGCTGGCCGGCCTCGCCGACCCGGTGGTCGCCCCGGCGCTGCGGGCGCTGCACGCCCGGCCCGCACAACCGTGGACCGTGGACGACCTCGCCCGCGCCGCCACCGTCTCCCGGTCGACGTTGGCCGCCCGCTTCAAGCGGGTGGTCGGTGTCGGCCCACTGGAGTACCTCACGAACTGGCGGATCGAGTTGGCCGCCGACCGCATCCGGCGCGGATCCGACACGGTGGCCAGCATCGCCCAGGCCGTCGGCTACGGCTCGGAGAGCGCGCTCAGCGTCGCCTTCAAGCGCACCACCGGGGTCTCACCGCGCACCTACCGACAGTTGGTCCGCGCCGCCGCCCAGCCCGGCTAGTCGACCGTTGCGCCGGGCGGCGATTGGGGCCGCTCGGGTCGGTAGAACGCGGGGTCGGCGGGACCGGCCTCGGCGGGAGGAGCCGCCGGAGGCTGGCCGAGACGCGTCGGGGGGATGTCGGATGGATCAGCGCAGTTGAGCGGGCCGGCCGTCCCCGGTCCGGACGTGCCCGACGTCGTGGAGTTGCGGGTGCACGGGGTCTCCGGCGCGAGCCCCGACCAGGTACTCGACCTGCGGCAGATCGCGCAGGTCGCGGGCGACCGCAGCGGAGGCTTCTACCGGCAACGACCCCAGCGTACGGACACCAGCGCGGTGCACGGAGTGACGCTGGAGGCGTACCGCTGGGGCGACCTGCCGTCCGGGACCGTGGCTCGTACCGTGGCGTTGGTCTTCCTGCTGCCGTTCATGCTGGTCAACGTCGCGATCTGGATGCGTCCGGCGCACCCCGGCTCGGAGGCCATGGTCAGGTCCCTGTGCCGGGTGCTGGCGCTCACCCTCACCGCGCTGTACGTGCTCGCCATCGCCGGCGTCGCCCTGGATCTGCTCGGTTGGAAGTGCACCGGCTCGGCCCGCTGCATGACCGGACGCTCCTGGTTGTCCTGGTTGGGCGGGCAACCGGTGGGCGTGCGGCTGGCGGTGCTCGCGCTCGTCCCGGTCGCCGCCATCGGCCTGGTCTGGCGGTTCAGCAACCGACCGGGGAGGGCGTTCGACGCGTTTCGCGCCCCCGAGACGGAGGGCTCCGCGCATCCACTCGCCGCGGTCGGTCAGTGGGACGCCGAGCCGCTGGTCGGCCGGCTGCGCTCGATCCACGTCGCGGCCGCGTTCGCGACACTGGACCTCACCCTGCTCCTCGCCCGGGCCGACATCGGCGCCACAGCCACCACGATCGCGCTGACCGTGGTCACCGCCGTGGTCCTGGCCGCCTGCGTGGGCCTGCTCTGCACACCGCCGCTGATCGACCGGGGCGCCGCCGACCGCCGGCTCGACGCGATCACGTCCGCGCTGCGGAGCATCGCGGTCATCCTGACCGTCGTCGTGGTGGTCCACGTGCTGGCCAGCCCGCAACCGTGGAGCGAGCGCCGTGGCCTTCCCGGCTACGACGCGACCCTGGCCGGACTGTTCGTCGCCCAGACGACGCTGCTCGCCGCCCTCGGCGTGGTGTTGCTGTGGCGCCGCGACCGGCGGCGAGGCGTCACCCCGATGTTCGGGTTGGGCGCCCTCGTGATCGCGGCCACCGGGATCAGTCTGGCGGTGGCGTACGCCGCCGAGCTGGTCTACCGGGCGGCGGACTTCCTCGACCGGGACGCGCCGACCGGGCAGGGCATCGCCACCGGCCCGCCCCGCGCGTACACCTGGGCGATCTTCGGTTTTCTGCGCGCGGCGCTGCTCACGGTGATCGTCGCGGGCCTGATCGCCCTCATCTCCCGACGCGGCCGGCAGCACGCCGCGGCGGCCATCGTCGCGCACGACCATCCGCACCCGCCGGCGGAGGCCGGACCCCGACTTCGGCAGGTCCGCGACGCGATAGCCCGCGCCCGGTTCACCGAGAAGCTGGTGCCACTGGCCGTCGTCTACGGCTGCCTCGCCGGGCTGGGCACGGCCACCACCACCGTCGGCCTGCTCGGGCACTTTCCGAGCGACATCGTCGAGCGGTTCGCCGGTCTGCCGGCCGGCGCGGTCACCTTCGGCATCGCGTTCGGCAGTTGGGTGATCGCGGCGATCATCCTCGGCCTGGTCGTCGGCGGCGTCTTCGCCTACCGGAGCGTTCCGTTCCGCCGGCACGTCGGCGTGCTCTGGGACCTCGGCACCTTCTGGCCCCGGGCCGCCCACCCGTTCGCGCCCCCCTGCTATTCCGAACGCGCCGTGCCGGAACTGACCCGGCGCATCACGTACCTCGTCGGACGCGGCGACGCGGTGCTGCTCACCGGGCACAGCCACGGGTCGGTGCTGCTCGCCGCGACGGTGCTCCAGTTGCCACCGCACATCGGCGGCCGGGTCGCCCTGCTCACCCACGGGTCGCCGCTGCGACGGCTCTACGCGCGACTCTTCCCCGCCTACGTCAACGACGCCGCGCTGCGCGAGATCGGCCACCGCGTCGGCTGGCGCTGGGTGAACCTGTGGCGCGACACGGACCCGGTAGGCGGCTGGATCTTCTCCGGCCACCGGTCGTCGGCACCGGCCACCACGGGTGACCCGGCCACCTCGGTGGATCGCCGCCAGCGCGACCCGCGCGACGTGGTGACGCCACCCAGCGACAGCGTCCCGCCACCGATCGAGGGGCACTGGCCCGGCGAGTCCGACGAGCCGTTCACCGAGGCGGTGCGGGAGTTGGTGCGGCGCCTCGGCGGGCGGATCGACCCGCCGCCGTAACGGGCCGGGTCACCTCCCGCCGGCCGAGCGGGCACGCCAGTCGTCCAGCCGTGTACCGGCGATGCGGGCGCCGTCGCGGGGACGAGCGAGCGCTCCCCCAGCTTGGCACCGAAGTACCGGGCGTCGGCACCGGCGAGCGGATGCGCGGATGCGCGACAATCGACGAAGAACGGTGCCACCCGCCAACTCTGGAGGTCGACGTGGCCGCGGTCTCCCACCCGGTGTTCGCCCGGGTCTACGAGCGGCTCAGCGTCGCCATGGACCGCGCCGGGACGGCGGAGTTCCGACGGGACCTGGTCGCCGGGCTGTCCGGCGCCGGGTGATCGAGGTCGGTGCGGGCAACGGCCGAATGTTCTCCCACTATCCGCCGGCCGTGACCGAGGTTGTGGCGGTCGAACCGGAACCACGCCTGCGCGCCGCGGCCCTCCGGGCGGCACCGACGGCACCCGTACCGGTCACGGTCGTCGACGGCCTGGCCCAGGCCCTGCCCGCCCGGGACGCCGAGTTCGACGCGGCCGTGGTCGCGTTGGTGTTGTGCACCGTGCCCGATCAGGCGGCCGCGCTCGCCGAGGTCGGTCGGGTGCTGCGCCCCGGTGGTCAGCTGCGGTTCTTCGAGCACGTCGCCGCCGAGGAGCCCGACCGTCTGCGGCGGGTCCAGCGGCTGGTGGACGCGACGGTGTGGCCGAGCCTGTTCGCCGGCTGCCACACCAACCGTGACACCGTCGCCGCCATCAGGGCGCAGGAGTTCGTCATCGAGGATCTGCGTCGGTTCCGTTTCCCGGCCGGCAGCAACAGCCCGTCCTCACCCTGCGCACTCGGACGCGCGGTCCGACCCGTGCCGGTGCGCCCGCGCTGAAGACGACCGCCGGCGTCCACAACGGGCGGACGCGAGTGAGTTTCTCGACACCGTGCACTCCGGACACCATGAATGCCGTCGTCGGTCCTCTGTATTGTCCCGTTTTGATGGTATAAGACCCTCTGACGTGGTGTGGTGGTCAGCGCACTTACTTGCCATCTATGCCGCTCAACGCAGGATGCGGCTCCTGAGACGCCTCCTGCGAGTTGTACCCACGGAGGGTGTTCTGTGACAGCGAAAACCAGTCATCGCCTTCGGCGAAGGCTCCTACCCGCGCTCGCGGCGTCCGCGGCCGCCGCCATGGCAGCGAGCCTGTTACTGCTCAACTCGACCCCGGCCAGCGCGGCAGATGCGCCGGTGAACCTGGGGACGGCAGCCGACTTCTCCGTCCTCGCCGGGGCCGAACCGACCAACACCGGCCCGAGCTTCCTGGCGCAGAGCCTCGGGAGGTTCCCCGGAAACACCGCTTCGGGCTTCGGCACGGCGACCATCGGCGGCGAGGTTCACCTCGGTGACGCGGTCGCCCTTCAGGCTCAGAGCGACCTGACCATCGCCTTCAACGACGCCGCCGGCCGGACGCCGTTCACCAACATCCCGGCGGAACTCGGCGGCAACACCCTCAATCCGGGTGTCTACCGGATCGGGGCCGCACAGCTCACCGGGGCGTTGACACTCAACGGCCAGGGCGACCCGGCCGCCGTGTTCATCTTCCAGGTCGACTCCTCGTTGACGACGGCGTCGAACAGCAGCGTGGTCCTCATCAACGGCGCGTCGGCCTGCAATGTGTTCTGGAAGATCGGCAGCTCGGCGACGATCGGCACGGGCACGACCTTCGTCGGCACGATCATGGCTCAGGCCGCGATCACCATGGCCACCGGCGCGACGCTTCAGGGACGCGCGCTGGCGCGAACGGCCGCCGTCACCCTCGACACCAACGTCATCTCCGCGCCGACCTGCGCCGGACCGACCGGTCCCCCCGGGCCCACCGGTCCACCCGGACCGTCCGGTCCACCCGGCAGCCCCGGAGCACCCGGCAGCCCCGGAGCACCCGGCAGCCCCGGAGCACCCGGCAGCCCTGGAGCACCCGGAGCGCCCGGCAGCCCTGGAGCACCCGGCAGCCCTGGAGCACCCGGAGCGCCCGGCAGCCCCGGAGCACCCGGCAGCCCCGGAGCGCCTGGAGCGCCCGGAGCACCCGGAGCACCCGGAGCGCCCGGGAGCCCTGGAGCGCCCGGAGCACCCGGCAGCCCCGGAGCGCCCGGAGCACCCGGCAGCCCTGGAGCACCCGGCAGCCCCGGAGCGCTTGGAGCACCCGGCAGCCCCGGCGGGGAAGCTCCCATCCTGCCGGTGACCGGTGACGGCCGCCTGAAGGCCTTGACCGGCGCGGGAACGACCATGGTCGCCCTCGGCGGGCTCGCGTTCCTCCTCGCCCGGCGCCGACGCCAGGAGTCCTGACCACCGGCGGCCCGGCCGGTAACCCACCGGCCGGGCCGCCCAGGACCGTGTTCGCGTCCCGGCGTGTGCCCAGCCATAGATCGCGCCGATCTTGCACTTTCGGTTGTCAACATGGGTGGAATGCCCCTTGCGTCGGGACAGAAAGTGGACAATCGCGGTATGGGGAGGTCCGGGCGCGGGGGTCTTATGGGGGGTTACGTCGGGGCAGTGTGGTCATCCAGTCGTTGAGGGCTGCTGGTTTGCTGAACAGCAGCACCGGCGGCCCGGACGGGTCAGCCTGCCAGGCGCGCATCCGTCGTCGGGCCCGGCCGAACGCGGTGACGTGCCAGACCAGGATCGAGTCGGGGGACAGCACGCTGCCCAGCGACTCGCGGTTGCCGTTGCAGATCACCTCGCGCGTACGCAGACGGCGCATGGTGCGGCGCAGCAACTGCCAGAACGAGCGCCACCGCGGATAGTCGAGGCCGATCACCAGGTCGGCGTGGGCCAGGGGCACGTCCCGCCACCCGTGGTACGCCCCGTCGATGATCCAGCGGTCCCGTCGGCAGACCTCCTCGATCCGGCTGCGCTGCTGCGCGACCGGCACCTCGATCCAGCCCGGCTGCCACAGCAGGTCGTCCACCGGATACCAGGGCACCGCGAGGTGTTCGGCCAGGCGTGCCGCGAGGGTGGACTTGCCGGTGCCGTACACCCCGTAGACCAGGATGCGTCGGGGTGCGCTCACCGCGGCAGCGTACGTGGCGAGGGAAACCCGGTTGCCGCGCGCGGCGGGCTCCGCGAGAGTGCCAGCCATGACGTACTGACGGACCACCCCTCGCTCCACGCCCCGGTGACGTTTCCCCGGGGCCGTGCCGTCGTCCGTCCGTTCTCGCCCCGAAAAGTGAGCATCCTTGTCTCAGGACCACTCCTCCACGCCCGCCACCGTCACCGTGTTCGCCTCGCCGGAGAGCTGGATCGAGTCCGCAGCGCTCGCGCGGTGTCAGCAGGTGGCCGCCCTCGACGGCATGCTCCACGTTGCCGCGATGCCGGATCTGCACCCCGGCAAGGGCGCTCCCATCGGCGCGGCCATGACGTCGAGCGTGCTGTACCCACACCTGGTGGGCTCCGACATCGGCTGCGGCATCGCCGTGTTCCCCATCGGACTCAAGCGTGCCGTACCCGAACGGCTCGCCACGCGATTCCCCGACCTCGACCGTGCGCTGGACCCGCAGCGGGACGCCGACGACCCGGCCTGGGCGGTCGTGCAGGGCAGTGTTCCGGCGGGTCACCTGGATGGGCTGGGTACGGTCGGCCGGGGCAACCACTTCGTCGAGCTGGCGCGTGTCGACACGGTGCTCGACTCGGCTCACGCGAGCCGGCTCGGGCTGGAGGCCGGGGCGCTCCTGCTCATCGTCCACAGCGGTTCGCGTGGGCTGGGCGAGCGGATCCTGCGGACGCACACCGAGGTCCACGGCGCGGGCCCGGCGGTCGACACCGACGCCTACCTGGCGCTGCACGACGCCGCGGTGCGCTGGGGATCGCTCAACCGCCGGGTGCTCGCGGCCCGGGTTGCGCACGCGTTGGGAGCCGAGCCGACCGAGCCGATCGTCGACCAGTGCCACAACCTCGTCGAGGTCCGCGACGGGATCTACCTGCACCGTAAGGGAGCGGCGCCGGGCGACGGCCGGGACGTGCTGATCGCCGGCACCCGGGGCACCGCCTCCTATCTCGTGGCCGCCCACGCCGGGGCGGAGGCCAACCATTCGGTGGCGCACGGCGCGGGCCGCAAGATGTCGCGCGCCGACGCGCTGCGCCGGGGCCGGGCCAAGCACACGGTCGAGGAGCTGCGTCGTACGCCGGTGGGCTCGCTGGTGGTGTGCGGCGACCGGCAGTTGCTCTTCGAGGAGGCGCCGACGGCGTACAAGCGCATCGAGCGGGTGATCGCCGATCTCGTCGCGCACGACCTGGCCACTCCGGTGCTCAGCACGACGCCCCTGGTGACCTACAAGACGCCCGACCTGGGGTCCGTGCCCCGGCCCGAGCGGCGGGACCGGCGGCGCGGGCGGGGCCGGTCGTGAGCACGTACCTGTTGCTGTCCGCCGGTCGTGGGCCGCAGGAGTGCGCGTGGGCGGTGGCCCGGCTGCTGCACCGTCTGCGTACCGACGCCGACCGTCAGGGGTTGACGGTTCAGCAGGTCGAGGCCGTGCCGGGTGAGCGGCCCGGCACCTACCGGTCGGTGCTGATCCGGATCTCCGGCGCGCACGCCGAGGCGTTCGCCGCCTCGTGGACCGGCACCCTGTGCTGGCAGGCGCCCAGCCCGTACCGGGCGAGCACCGGCCGGAAGAACTGGTACGTCACCGCCCGGGCACCCGAGAGCGACGCCCCGCCCACGCCGTTCGCGGAGGCGGACGTCGACATCGTGGCCTGCCGTACCGGTGGGCCCGGCGGTCAGCACCGGAACAAGGCCAGCACCGCGGTACGGGCGACCCACCGACCGTCGGGCATCGTCGTGGTGGTGGACGAGGAGCGGCAGTTCAGCCTCAACCGTCGCATCGCGTTGCGCCTTCTGCGCCAGCGCGTCGAGGACGGCGACGAGGCGGCCCGGCGCGCTGTCGTCACCGCCCGCTGGCGCGTCCACGACGAACTGGTCCGGGGCGACCCCGTGCGCGTCGAACGGCCGACGGCTCCGCGCTGAGGTCAGACGTCGAGCACCGCCTCGGCGAACGCCTGGGGCGCCTCCTGCGGAAGGTTGTGCCCGACCCCGCCGCCGACGGTCCGGTGCTCGTACTGCCCGGCGAACTGTTTGCCGTAGACGCCGGGGTCCAGGTGCGGCGCGCCGTTGGCGTCGCCTTCCAGGGAGATGCTGGGCACCGTGATCTTCGGCTTGGCCGCCAGACGCTTCTCCCATTCGTCGTACTGCGGCTCGCCGTCGGCGAGGGCCGGCCGCCACCGGTAGTTGTGGATCACGATGTCGACGTGGTCGGGATTGTCGAAGGCCGCCGCGCTGCGTTCGAACGTCGCGTCGTCGAAGGTCCACTTCGGTGAGGCGGTGTGCCAGATCAGTCTGGCGAAGTCGCGCCGGTTCGTGTCGTAGCCCTTCCGGCCGCGCTCGGTGGCGAAGTAGTACTGGTACCACCAGGAGAGTTCGGCCTTCGGCGGCAGCGGCACCGTGCCCGACTTCTGCCCGTCGATCAGGTAGCCGCTCACCGAGACCAGACCCCGGCAGCGCTCGGGCCACAGCGCGGCCACCACGTCGGCCGTGCGCGCACCCCAGTCGAAGCCGGCGAGTTTCGCGGTATCGATGCTCAGGGCGTCCATGAGGGCGATCAGGTCGAGGCCCATGGCCGCCGGCTCGCCGTTTCGCATCGTGTCGGCGGAGCGGAACCGTGTCGTGCCGTAGCCGCGCAGGTACGGCACGACCACCCGGTGGCCGGCATCCACCAGCAGGGGTACGACATCGACGAAGCTGTGGATGTCGTACGGCCAGCCGTGCAGGAGGATCACGGCGGGGCCGTCGGACGGCCCGGCCTCCACGTATCCGACGGTCAGGACGCCGGCGTCGACCTGCTTCACCTCGTCGAACAGTGCCATCCCCGCAGTCCCCTTCCGGCGCTCTTCCCGGTGTCTGCCTGCGATTTCGCGGCCCTCGACAAGCCCAGATCGTAGGGGCGTCCGGACGAGCGTGTCGGGCGATCCGACAAGGAGAGGCCGTGTGGGGGCATCTCCGCCGATTCCCCGTTCTGGGCCGGCCTGCCCGATCAGCAACGCAGCCCGCTCGCGTCCTGTCTGTTCTGGTTCCTCGGCACGCCGCTGCTGTTCGCCGCCATCGGCGTCTGGTATCACCGGCGGTCGCTCACACTGGGCCTGCGGGTGGCCTGGCGGCCATTCGTCGGCACCGGCCTCGGCGTTCTCCTCCTCCTGGCCGTGCTCGCGGCCGTGCCCCGACAGGAACAGCGGCTGGCCGACACCCTGGTCACGAATCCCGACTACTTCTGGCTGGCAGGCCTGCTGACGCCGCTGCTGCCGATCGCGGCGGCGGTGGTGGCCCTCGGCTGGGTCGAGCGCAGCACAGGTCTGCTGGTCGCCGGTGGATGGATAGCGGCCCTCACGGTCTGGCTCTGCGGGTGGTTCCCGATGGGCCGCCTGCCCGGCTGGGCCATCGACGTCCTCGCGGGTGACCTCGCCGCAGCGCTGGACGGGTCGTACTCGTTCGGCGGCCAGCTCGACTGGCGGCCGGGCTTCTGGCTCATCCTGATGGCCCTGCCACTGATCGCCTTCGCGGCGGTGCGTGGTTGGCAGAGCTGGCGGACCGCCCACCATGGCTGACGCCCCGTCACCACCGCCTCATCCGGCGCTCGCGCTGAACGACACCGTGCACCAGCGCGTACGGCTGGCAATCCTGACCATGCTCAGCGAGGCGCGGGAGTGCCGGTTCTCCACCCTGCGCGACGAGCTGAGCCTGACCGACGGCAACCTCAACAGGCATCTGCGGATCCTGGAGCAGGCGAACCTGCTCCAGGTGATCAAGGGGTACGAGGGCCGCCGGCCCGCCACCTGGTTGCGACTGACGCGGGAGGGCCGGGTGGCGCTGCACGCCGAGATCACGGCCCTGGAGCAGCTGGTCGACCGGTTGCGCGGCGCTAACGGGCCGCACCTCGACAGCGACCCGGACGACACCTGACCGCCCCGGTGGTGCTGGCGGCCACCGACCCCCGACCGATCCTCGTAGGCTGACGGCATGGCTGAACAATCCCTGACCCTGATGGCGGTGCACGCCCACCCCGACGACGAGGCGACGAGCACCGGCGGCGTCCTGGCCCGCTACGCGGCGGAGGGGGTCACGACGGTGCTCGTGACCTGCACCGACGGGCGGTGTGGTGACGGCCCGGGCGGTGTGAAGCCCGGCGATCCGGGCCACGATCCGGCCGCCGTCGTGACGATGCGCCAGGCCGAGCTGGAGGCCAGCTGCGCGGCGTTGAAGGTCACGCACCTGGAGACGCTCGGGTACGCCGATTCCGGGATGATGGGTTGGCCGACCAACGACCTGCCCGGCTCGTTCTGGACCACACCGGTGGACGAGGCGGCGGACCGGTTGGCGGAGCTGATCCGGCAGTACCGTCCGGACGTCGTCGTCACCTACGACGAGAACGGCTTCTACGGCCACCCGGACCACATTCAGGCCCACCGGATCACGATGGCCGCCGTCGCGAAGACCGACGTCCCCGCCAAGGTGTACTGGACCACCGTGCCGCGTACGGCGTTCGCGGAGTTCGGCAAGATCATGCAGGAGCTGGGCGTCGAGTGGGCCGAGCCGGACGAGCCGCAGCCGCAGCTCGGTCTGCCCGACGACGAGATCAGCACCTGGGTGGACACACGTGCGTACGGCGCGCAGAAGTTCGAGGCGTTGGCGACGCATGCCAGCCAGACCGAGAACATCTTCTTCCTCCAGCTGGGCCAGGAGCGGTTCACCGAGCTGATGGGCATGGAGACGTTCGTACGGGTCCGGGACACCACCGGCGCACCGGTGCCCGAGGACGATCTCTTCGCCGGCCTCCGCTGACGTCGCGCGGGAGTCGTGGCGGGGGCGTAAGCCCTGTCGTCACGCCCGATCGGGTGACATGATCCTGCCGTGCGTATCCATCGTCGTTCGATGCTCGGCCTCGGGCTGTCCGCCGCCGCCGCAGCGCTCACCGGCTGCCAGGCGAAGTCCCCGGCGGGGCAGGCCGGGTCGTGGCAGGCCCCGTCGACGGACACGGCCGGCCAGGGTGGAGCCGTGCGCGCCGTCCCGCTGGGTCGCACGGTGGGAACGGTCAGCCAGCGACTGACCGGCCTCCTCACCGTCCACCTGCAACCCACCAGCCAGAATCCCTCGCACCCGGCGTACGCGGGCGCGGTGGCGCTGGAGCTCACCGGCGGGCAGACGAGCGCGCAGGCGACCGTCGGTGAGGCACTGCGCTTCGATGCGGGGCCGGTGCTCCTGCCGGCCGCGCAGCGGGTCCCGATGCGCCCCGACTCGATCTTCGACCTGGCGTCGATCACGAAGGTCTACACGTCGATCCTCGTGCTGCAGCAGGTGGAGAAGGGTCGCCTCGACCTGAACGCGCCGGTGGTGAGCTATCTGCCCGAGTTCACCGGCACCGGCAAGTCGGCCGTCACCGTGGCGATGCTCCTGACGCACACGAGCGGTCTGCCGGTGGGCGCCAGCGGCACCAGCTCCGGCAGTCTCGCCGCGAGGTGGAAGGCGGTGCTGGCCACCCCGCTGGTCAGTGGCGCCGTGCCCGGCCGGGTGTACCGCTACTCCAGCGTCGGCCTGATGGTCGCCGGCAAGCTTGTCGAGAAGGTCACCGGCCAGACCCTCGACCAGGCGCTGAAGTCCAACCTGGCCGACCCGCTCGGCCTGCGGTGGACCGGCTTCACGCCGAACACCTGGATCAGCAGCGCCGAACGAGCCGCCCGGATGGTGGCCACCGACGCCCGCTCGTCGCGCGGGCTGCTGCGCGGGATCGTGCACGACGACGTCGCCAACCACCTCGGTGGCGTCGCCGGGCACGCCGGCGTCTTCAGCACCGCCCAGGAGGTCGCCGTCATCGGTCAGCTCCTGCTCGACGGCGGCGTCTACGGCGGGCAGCGGATCCTCGCCGAGAGCACCGTGCGGCGGATGCTGACCAACGCCAACGTCGGCCTGCCCGCCGTCGACCCCGAGCGACCGGGTCGCAGCAGCGACCACGGTCTCGGCGTGGTGCTCAACCAGCCCTGGTTCATGGGCCGGCTCAGTCGTCCGACCACCTTCGGGCACACCGGCTTCACCGGCACCTCGCTGCTCGTCGACCCGGCCCGCAGACGCGTGCTCGTCCTGCTCACCAACCGGGCGCACCCCAACTGGAGCTGGGCGAACCCGGACCCGGTCCGTGTCGCCGTGGCCAATGAGCTGGCCCGCTGGGATGACCTGACCGGTCCGCGCACGCGGCCACCGGCCCGACCCGGGGCGGCTACGCCTCCGCCGCCGCCCCGCCGTTAGCCGCCCGGCGGC
This sequence comes from Micromonospora sp. ALFpr18c, assembly GCF_008868155.1. Classification (GTDB taxonomy): domain Bacteria; phylum Actinomycetota; class Actinomycetes; order Mycobacteriales; family Micromonosporaceae; genus Micromonospora. The sequence continues at coordinate 29,019 of NZ_WBKR01000005.1, read as the reverse complement.
AAATCGCGACATCAGCACGCAACCGGCCGGACACATTGACGGGGATCTCGGCGTTCGATTACCGTGCCCGATGAGAGAGCGCTCTCTCGATAGACCTTCTCCTCAATTCAGACGCAGGCGTCGATCCCGGCCCCCGCCGGCACCGGCGCGCGATGGAGGCACCATGAAACCTCCCGTCCCCCACCGCCGATGGGCACTGGCCGTCACCACCGCCCTGGCCCTGGTCGTCGGCGGCCTCACCATCCCCGTCAGCGGCCCCGCCGAGGCGGCCCCCGTCGGGGCCGGCAGCTACACCACCACGCCGGTCGGCCCGCTCCCCTCCGGCTGCGGGCCGATGTCCACCAATCCCCGGCAGTTCGCCACCGCCAACGCCCCCGCTGGCGCGGTGCCCACCAACGACTGGTGGTCCTCACTGCTCTGGAAGCGCACCGACTGTGCCTTCAGCGAGCCCCTGCACGCCCACCCCGTCTCGTACGACACCTTCACCGACGGCCTCGGCTTCTCCGCCAACTCCACACCCGCCATCAGCGGCACCGCCACCGGCGTCGGCGAATACCACTACCCGTACGTCCAGGACATCCGGGTCGGCGTGGCCGGGCTCGCCGCGCCACTGGTCAAGGTCGATGGTTGGACCGACTGGACGGTCAGCCCCTACTGGAGCGACGGCACCCGCACCATGCGCGCCACCATCGGCCACGGGCTGCCCTTCGCGTACTTCCAGACCACCGGTGGGAACGCGCAGATCAGCACCGCCGGCACCCCGGAGGTCTGGTCCACCAGCGGTGCCACCATCGGCTTCCGGGTCAACGGCCACGACTACGTCGGGTACGCGCCCAGCGGCGCCACCTGGACCGTGGCGTCCGGCCGGATCACGTCCACCCTGGCCGGTCGGGGCTACTTCTCCGTCGCCCTCCTGCCCCCGACGTCGAGCGCCACGGAACGCGCCGACCTGGCCACCACCTACGGCCGGTACGCGCACGCCCACGTCACCGGCACCCAGGTGTCCTCCGCCTACAACCCGGCGACCAGCGGGCTGACCACCACGTACGCGTTCACCACCACCGCCCGGGAGGGGACCGCCACGCAGACGGTGGTCAGCCTCTACCCGCACCAGTGGAAGTCGCTGAGCGGGTCCACCCCGATCACACCGACCTACCCGTCGGCACGCGGCCGGATGAAGGTGCTCACCGGCATCAACCAGTTCCGTACCGCCATGAAGTTCCAGGGTGTCCTGCCGGAACTGCCGGCCGTCGGTGACGGCAGCGGCGCCGACCTGGCGACCCTCACCGGCCACCTGGCCGCCGCCCGCTCGAACCCGATGGACCAGCGGGGCGGCGACACGTACTGGACGGGCAAGGGCCTGGGCCGGGCCGCCCGCCTCGCCGAGGTGGCCGACCTGGTCAACGACACCACGACCCGCGACAGCGCGCTGAACGCCATCCGCAGCACGCTCACCGACTGGTTCACCGCGTCCAGCGGCAAGACCAGCAAGGTCTTCTACTACGACAACAACTGGGGCACCCTGATCGGCTACCCGGCGTCGTACGGCTCCGACCAGGAGCTCAACGACCACCACTTCCACTACGGCTACTACATCGCCGCCGCGGCGACGCTCGCCAAGTTCGATCCGGCGTGGGCCGCCACCAGCCGCTACGGCGGCATGGTCGACCTGCTGATCCGCGACGCCAACAACTACCGGCGCGACGACACCCGCTTCCCCTACCTGCGTGACTTCGACATCTACGCCGGGCACGACTGGGCGTCCGGGCACGGGTCGTTCGGCTCCGGCAACAACCAGGAGTCCTCGTCGGAGGGGATGAACTTCGCCAACGCCCTCATCCAGTGGGGGCAGGTCACCGGCAACACCGCCGTGCGCGACGCCGGCGTCTTCCTCTACACCACGCAGGCCGCCGCCATCCAGGAGTACTGGTTCGACGTCAGCGACCAGAACTTCCCCGCCGCCTTCGGGCACTCGACGGTCGGCATGGTCTGGGGCGACGGCGGCGCGTACGCCACCTGGTTCAGCGGCGAGCCGGAGATGATCCAGGGCATCAACCTGCTGCCCGTCACCGGCGGACACCTGTACCTGGGCAACAACCCGGCGTACGTGCGGACCAACTACGCCGAACTCGTCCGCAACAACGGTGGGCAACCGACGGTGTGGCAGGACATCCTCTGGCAGTTCCAGGCCCTCGGCGACGGCGACGCGGCGCTGGCGAACCTGCGGGCGAACCCCGGCTACACACCCGAGGAGGGGGAGAGCCGGGCACACACCTTCCACTGGATCCGCAACCTCGCGGCGCTGGGCACCGTCGACACGACGGTCACCGGCAACCACCCCCTGTCGGCGGTCTTCGCGCGCAACGGCGCGCGCACCTACGTGGCGTCCAACCCGACCGCGTCGCCGGTCACGGTGACGTTCTCCAACGGCACCACGCTCACCGTGGGTGCCGGAAAGACGGCCACCACCGGGGCGTACACCTGGAGTGGCGGTAACGCGGCCGGCGGCGTCCCTCCGACGACGCCGACGGACCCGCCGCCGACGACCGACCCGCCGCCGTCCTCCGGCGGCCCGACGCGGTACCTGCTGCCCGGCGGTGGTCTGGGCACCGCCGGTGGCGCGGCCACGACCACGGTCGCGGCCGCCAACGGAAACCACGACGGTACGCCCACCAACCCGCAGGTCTTCACCGCGACCGGGCTCAACCTCGCCTACTCCGGCGCGCAGACCACGTTCGACCTGTTCGTGGACGCCGGGTCGGCGGTCGGTAACGGCGTGCAGGTGCGGGTCTCCTACGACCTGACCGGCAACGGCAGCTGGGAACGGACCGAGACGTGGCGCTACTTCGCCACCGACCCGGTCCCCGGCTACGAGAACTACACCCAGAACGCCGGCCTCGCCTCGGCCACCGGCTCGTTGGGCACGCTGAGCAACGGCACGGTCCGGGTGGAGGTCTGGTCGGCGATCGGCAACAACCCCAGCACGCTGGGCGTCGGCAACCAGTCGGTGCTCCGGCTCCCGTACTCCTGATCGGTCCCGCCCGCGCCGCCGCCGGTCGAGGTACGGCCGGCGGCGGCGCTCGCTCGCGGCCACCGACACAACCGGGGTGGTGCGTCGCGTCGGACGCGTACGACCCCGGTGGTACGCCCTTCGGCAACTCCGGCCGGACGACCGGTGACCCCGCGGCTCCATACGCTGCACCGGCACCGTCCGTGAGCGAAGGGAAACCCCCATGTACGACTCGCACCTGCTCGCCGCCGCCAGCGTCACGACCATGAGCGCCGGACGTCTCGGCGCCTCCGTGGCCGCCGTGCTGGGCCTGGCCGGCGTGATCATCGGCGGGCTCGCGTTGGCCCGCACCGGCACCGGCAACGCGCGGCTCCGAGCCGTCGTGGCCCTGACGGCGGGGCTGGTCGGCGTCGCCCTCGGTGGCCTCGTCGTGGCGACCTCCGACAGTGGCATCGGCACCGGCAACGGTCGAGGCGGCGCCTTCGTGGCCCTGGGGGTCGGGTCGGTCGGCATCGTGCTCGGCGGGCTGGCGTTGGCCCGCGCCCGCCGCGCCGGCTGACCGCCCCCGCGGCGAGGTCGCGGTCAGTCCCGGGTGAGCCAACCGGGAACGGTCAGCCCCGACTCGTACGCGAGGATCACCAACTGGGCCCGGTCGCGGACCTGTGCCTTGGTCATGATCCGGCTGACGTGCGTCTTCGCGGTGGCCGGGCTCAGCACCAGCCGTGCCGCGATCTCGTCGTTGGACAGACCGGCCGCGACCAGCGCCATGACCTCGCGTTCCCGGTCGGTGAGCGCGCTCAACCGCGGGCCCGGGTCCGGATGCCGGACCCGGGCGGCGAACTCGGAGATCAGCCGGCGGGTGATCGACGGTGCGATCAGCGCGTCGCCCCGGGCCACCACCCGCACCCCGTGGATCAACTCCGCCGGCTCGGTGTCCTTCACCAGAAACCCACTCGCGCCGGCGCGCAGCGCGCCGTAGACGTAGTCGTCCAGGTCGAACGTCGTCAAGATGATCACGCGAATGTCGGAACTCGCGACGATCTCGCGGGTCGCCGCCAGGCCGTCCAGCCCGGGCATCCGGATGTCCATGAGGACGACGTCCGGGCGCACCCACCGGGCCTGCCGCACCGCCTCGGCGCCGTCGGCGGCCTCACCGACCACCTCGATGCCGTCCTCACCCTCCAGGATCGACCGGAACCCGGCGCGCACCAGGGTCTGGTCGTCGGCGAGCAGGACCCGGATCACGCCGGCACCCCCGCCGGTACGGTGCCGCGGCGCAGCGGAAGGCGGGCGCGCACCCGGAAGCCGCCGTCCGGGTCCGGGCACGCGGTCAGCGATCCGCCCAACGACCGGGCCCGCTCACCCATGCCGAGGATCCCGTTGCCGGGCGGCCCGGCTGAGCCGCTGCCGTCGTCGTCGACCTCGACCAGCACGTCGTCCCCATCGGGTCGGACCCGGACCAGCGCGGCGGACGCGTCCGCGTGCCGGGCCACGTTGGTGAGCGCCTCCTGGACGATCCGGTACACCGCCAGGTCGACCTCCGGCGGCAACGGCCGGGTCTCGGTCACCTCGACCTGGATCGTCAACCCGGACCCTGCGGCCACGCTCACCAACTCGTCGAGACGGTTCAGGCCGGGCACCGCGGCGGGTGTCTCGCTCTCCTGCCGCAGGACGTCCAGTGTCGCGCGCAACTCGCGCAGGGTCTCCTTGCTCGTCTGCTTGATCGCGGTGAGCGCCTGCACGGACCGGGCGGGATCCGGACGGTGCAGCGCGGCGCTCGCCTGCACGTTGATCAGCGAGAGGTGGTGGCCGAGCGCGTCGTGCACCTCACGCGCGATGCGCAGCCGCTCCTCGGTGGCCCGGCGACGGGCCTCCTCCCGCATGCCCTGTTCCGCCTCGAACACCCGGGCCCGCGCCTCCGCGACGTACGCCCGGCGGTTGCGGGTGACACCGACGATGACCGCGACGAGCCACCCGGCGTGCAGCAGCGTCGCCCCGTTGGAGGTCGGCCCGGCCCGCCCGGCGCCGTCCGCGACGGCGAAGGCGACCACCGAGGCGGACCCGAGCCCGATCGCCACCGCGAGATGACCCTCGTCGACCACGGTGTAGAGCGCCACGACGAAGACCAGCATGATCGGTCCCGGCCGGTGCAGCAACGCACCGTACGCGCCGACGGCCGCCAGCGCCGCCACACCCACCCACACCGGATGGCGGCGGCGCAGGTACAGCGCACCGGACGAGACCAGCACGACCAGCAACGCCAACCGGTCGGCGGTGGTGTCGACGCCCTCCGACTGCACCAGCAGGCCGACGAGCGCGACCAGGCCGACCACGAACACCACGGCCACGTTCGCAGCCCGGCCCTGCCATCGCGAGCTGGACATACGCCGAAGCCTAGCCGTCGACGGCCGGACCCGATAAGGGCCGAACCGAGGTCTCGCCGTCAGGGTGTGATCGCCGGCGGGGCCGACCGGTCCGGGTCGGCGTCCGGGTCGTCCGGCGAGGTGCCCACCGCCGGGTCCGTCGCGCCGAGCAACCGCTGGACGGCCTCGTGTACGGTCCGCTCCGCGACGTTGTCGCCACTGATCTCGATCCGCAACGGGTCCGCACCGGCCCGCCACGCGGTGAGCGTGAGCGACCGGCGCCGGTCACGGCCGAGCCACAGCCGGAAGACCGTCACCGCACCCGCCACCACACTCGGTCCGCCGAGCGCGATCACCAGGTCCGTCCACTGTCCCTTCTGCCCCACCGCCGGGGTGTCCTCCTCGGTCACCCGCAGACCGTCGACCTCGCGCAGGTCGGCGACCAGCTCGGCGGTCGCCGCCTGCAGCGGCTCGTCCGCGGGCGTGAGCGTGGAGAGTGCGGGGAGCAGCATGATCCGGTTAGCTGGCACGAGAGGAGCCTCCAGACTGACGGCGGTGCTCTGCCGGTAGCCGTAGGGTAAGACCTCGTCGGAAAACCGCGAGCCGGGAGCCGCCGATGTACCGGGCACTTCTCGTCTGCAACTCCGTGTACGAGGCCGACCCGAGGCTGCACTCCCTGCACGGCCCACGTACCGATGGCCGACTGCTGGGTGCCGCGTTGACCGACGACGAGATGGGCATGTTCGCCACCGCACAGGTGACGATCCTCTTCGACGCGTCCCGCAGCGAGATCGCGGAGGCCGCCAACCGGTTCTTCAGCGACGCCGAGCCGGACGACGTGGTTCTCTTCTACTTCAGCGGGCACGGCCGCAGCCGCAACCAGAAGCTGTACCTCTGCGCCCGGGACACCGTGGCCGGTCTACTGCCCGGCACCGCGGTCTCCAACGACACGCTCAACGACATCATCGGCGACTCGGTGGCCCGCGCCAAGGTGATCGTCCTGGACTGCTGTCACAGCGGCGCGTTCAAGGGACCGGTCGCGGTTGAGCGGCTGTTGGCAGGCAAGGGCCGGTTTGTCCTCACCGCCACCGCCGCGTTCGAGTCGGCCGCCGACGCCGATGGTGACGACCTGCCGAGCCCGTTCACGAGCGCGTTGGTGAACGGGCTGCTGCACGGCGCCGACGACAAGGACGGCGACGGCGCCGTCGACCTCGCGGACCTGTACGCGTACCTGCAGGGCGCATTGCACGGCTCGTCGGAGCCTCGGCACCGGTTCGACGGGTTCGGCAACGTGCCGATCGCCCGCAGACCCGTGCCGGCGGCCGACGAGATTCCGGAACAGCGACTGTCGTCCGGCAGCCTCTCGGCGTCTGCCGACGAGGCGGATCACCCGTTCCTGGACGGCACGACCTCCGCCACCGTCCTCAGCCCGCGGCGGGTCAGCCGCTTCCGGTCGGCCATGCGTAGGGACGTGGGCCGACCGGTGCCGCGTCGAGGGTCCGCGGCCGACTTCATGCGGGCCGCCCTGTTGATGCGCGAGGGCCGCCTGACCAGGGCCGGCGCGCTGTTGTTCGGCGAGGACCCGACCGCCGTGGTGCCCACCGCCACCGTCCAGTGCACCCATTTCCACGGTCCGGGTAAGGACGCGCCGATGGACAAGCGCACCCTGGGTGGGACGATCCCCGAGCAGATCACGCAGGCACGCGACTTCGTTGCCGACCTCGCCCAACTCGGTGAGGCGCCGACCGCGGACGGGGCGGTCACCGAGCGGGTGTACCGCTACCCGATGATCGCCGTCCGGGAGATCATCGCCAACGCGCTCGTGCACCGCGACTATCAGCATCGTGAGATGTGCGTGCACGTCCGGGTCTTCTCCGACCGCATCGAGGTGACCAGTCCGGGCGTCTGGAGCGGCGCCGACCTGGCCGACGGCGAGCGACAGCCGCTCAGTGAGCTGCGCGGCGAGTCGCGCCAACGCAACTTCTGGCTGGCTCACGTGCTGAGCTGGAACAAGCTGGTGGAGAGCGAGGGCGCCGGAATTCCGCGAGCCGTCCGTGACTGCCACCAGCACGGCTCCGCCGAACCGGTCGTGGTGCGCTCCGGGGAGGCCGTCACCGTCACGATCTTTCCCCGCGCGCCGCTGACACACGACTCCCCGCAGGCGTTGGTGGACAATCTGCCACTCGGCTCGGCCGTGTTCGAGGGCCGCAACGTCGGAGTGCTCGCCGAGGCGTTGCTCCGGGCCGGAGGCAACTCGGTTGTCGGCCGAGCGGCGGTGTACGGACTCGCCGGCATCGGCAAGACCGAACTCGCTCTGCGGTACGCGCACACGTTTCGCGACCGGTACCGGGTGGTCTGGTGGATTACCGCCGACACACCGCAGAACATCGACCTGGGCCTCGCGGCGATGAGCACCCGGCTGCATCCGGTCGGGACACTCGCCGACGCGCAGGTGTGGGCCGTGGACTGGTTGCAGAACAACCGCGACTGGCTGCTGATCCTCGACGACGTCCAGGACGTCACCGATGTGGAGCCGCTGCTCGGCCAGCTCACCGGCCGGGGCGAGGTGGTGATCACCACCCGCCGCAGTCTCGGTGTGGCCCGGTGGGCACGACTCGGCCTGACCTCGGTGCGACTCGACGCGCTGGACCGTGCGGCGAGCGTACGGATGCTCACCCGACTGACCGGCCTGGACGACGAGCACGGCGCCGGACGGCTCGCCGACGAACTGGGCGGGCATCCGTTGGCGCTGGAGCAGGCGGCCGCCTACCTCGGCCAGCACGCCGGCATGAGCTTCGACGACTACCACGACCTGTTGACTCACCGGTTCGGCACGGTGACCGCGGACGCCGGCGAGGGCGGTTCGCGGGGTCGAACCGCCGCCCAGGTGTGGCGGGTCAGCATGGGCGCGGTGACGGTCCGGTCACCGTTGGCCAGCCAGGTGTGGGGCGTGCTCGCCTGGCTGGCGCCCGACGCGTTGCCCGAGGATGTCCTGCTGCCGTTGACGCGATCCGGGCCGGCGCTCGGGGACGCGTTGGCGCTGCTGGCCTCGTACAGCCTGGTGAACCGCGCCGACGGCCTGGTCAGCTCGCATCGCCTCGTGCAGGCTGTCGCCCGCTCGGAGCAGACGTCCGGCGAGGACGATGCCGGGGCGGCCGCGCTCGCCGCGACGGTCCTACGGTCCGCGATCCCGGCCGACCCGATCGCCAACGTGGCCGGATGGCCACGCTGGAACCTCCTGCTGCCGCACATCGACGCGCTGCTCGACAACTCGGGACCTCTGCGCCTCACCCCCGACCTGCTGTACGCGGTGGAGCAGGCGGCCACGTACCGGCTGTTCCAAGGGCAGGTTCCGGCCGCGATCACCCACTTCGAGCAGGTCGTCGCCGGGCGGCGCCGGATGCTCGGCGACGAGCACCCGGACACGCTGACCTCCCGGCACAACCTGGCCTCGGCCTACCAGACGGCGGGGCGGGTCGACGAGGCGATCGTCCTGCACGAGCACGTCCTCTCCGTCTACCGGCGGATGCTCGGCGACGAGCATCCGGACACGCTCGCCTCGCAGAACAACCTGGCCCGCGCGTACCAGTCGGCCGGCCGCGCCGAACAGGCGATCGAGCTGCTGCTACGGGTGTTCACCGCATCCCGCCGGGTGCTCGGCGAGGACCATCCGGACACGCTCGCGTCCCGCAACAACCTGGCCCTCGCGATCGCCGACGAGGGGCGGCTGCCTGAGGCGTTCACCCTGCTCGAGCAGGTCCTCGCCGACCGCCGCCGGGTCCTCGGCGACGACCACCCGGCGACGCTCGCCACGCGACACAACCTCACGTACATCCTGCAGCGGCTGGGGCGGCTCGACGAGGCGGCCACCGAACTTCATCGCGTGCTCGCCGACCGTCGCCGGGTCCTCGGCGACGATCACCCCGACACGCTCGGCACCCGCAGCGCTCTCGCGCTCGTCCTCGCCGCCGCCAACCGCCCGGACGAGGCGATCCGGCTGCTGGAGCAGCTCCTCACCGACCAGGAACGGGTGCTGGGCGAGGACCATCCGGGCACCCGCGGCACCGCTGCCACCCTCTACCAGCTCCGTAGCGATGACTCACCGGATCATCCCCGCGCCGGTCCGACGAAGATCTGGACGATCTGAGCACCGATCGGCCGAGGCGGACAGCGAGCACCGCACAGCCCTGCTCGGACCTCGACCGACCAGGGCTGTACGCGAGCTCAGCCCAGGCGGGTACGGACGACCAGGTCGTGCAGCGCGGCCACGGCCGCCGGGTCGGCGTGCTCGGGCAGCGTCGAGGCGTCCCGGGCCGCCTCCAGCTCGGCGCGGAGTCGGGGTACGTCGACGGCGAGTCGCTGCGCGGCGCCCGCGGGGAACGGCCCGTGCTCGGCCTCCCGTTTGGCGGCGATGAGGTCCGGCACGTATGCCAGACCGGTCCCGAGCACGTTGAGGTCCGTCTCCAGGTGGCCGGTGCGCATCAGGTTGGGGACAGCAACTGCTCCAGGACGTACCCGTTGCGGCTGTTCAGCAGGGTGGCGAACTTCAGCAGATCGTGACTGACCACGTCCAGTTCCACGCCGTCGCGCACGCCGGTGTGTTGCAGCGTCTGCGGTCCGGTGCGCAGACCGACGACCTCCGCCGGCGCCAGCAGGTGCGCGGCGCGCAGGTCCAGGTCCGAGTCGACGGACGCGAACCCGTACAGGTGCGCGCCGCTGACCGCGGCGAACAGCAGGGGGCGGGGCAGCCCGCGGGCGACCTCCGCGGCCCACGGCGGCACGTCGAGGGTCACCGCAGGTTCCTTTCTCGTACGACGGCGAGCAGCCGATCCACGGCGTCCCGGTCGGGTTGTTCGGGCAGGATGCTGTCGGCGGCGGCGTCGGACAGGTCGGCGAACAGGTCCGCGGCCCAGGCGGTCACCGCCGTCCAGGCCAGGTCGCCCCGCCGCACCGCGAGCAGCTTGTCGCGCAGGTGCCGCACGTCGACCAGGATCTTCCCGGTGCGCAGGGCGTGCGCCCCGGCGGTCAGCAGCCGGAGCATGTGCATGGCCTGCTTGTGATTGATCTCGCCGGTACGCTCGCGGCGTGCGGCCACCCGGTCGAGCTGGTCCCGGGCGTAACCGCCGTAGGTCTGGGCGAGCCGCTGGGACAGGAACGCCTGCCGCTGCGCGAGCAGCAGGTCCCCGTCCGCGGTGACCGACTCGATCAGCGGGGACCAGAGCGCCTCCAGCACTGTCGGGTTGCCCTGCAACGCCAGCGCGCAGAACCGCTCGAACTCCCAGGAGAACTGTTCCGGCGCCGGCCCGTCCAGGTGGGTGGGCGGCTTGTCGAGGTGCCAGAACGCGCGGGTCGGGGCGACGTACACGCCGCGCCGGTCGACGTCGGAGCCCGGGCCCTCCAGCCCGTACGCCCGCGAACCCACCACGACGGCGAGGACGGTGTGCCGCTCCACAAGATCCATCACGACCGGCAACACTACGCATCCACGGCCCCGCCCGGGTGCGCATTTTCGGCGGGCCGGCCGCCGACGGTCGGCCGGTGATCGATCAGGAATCAAGAAGCGACCGAGAGCCGCCGGGCCTAGCCTTTTCCCAGGTAGCCGGCATCACGCCGAGCCTTGCAGCGAGAGGGAGCCCGAGCATGGCCGCACAGACTTCGACGACCGGGTCCGACGGTTTCACCGCCGAGGAGCGCGCCGCGATGAAGGAGCGCGCCGCCGAGCTGCGCGCCGAGGGCAGGAAGGGCGCCAAGCGGGCCGACGGGCTGCAGGCGGTCCTCGACCGGATCGCGCAGATGGAGCCGGAGGATCGCGCGCTCGCCGAGCGTGTGCACGTGACGGTGACCGCCGCCGCCCCGGACCTGGCACCGAAGACCTGGTACGGGATGCCCGCCTACGCGAACGAGGACGGCAAGATCGTCGTCTTCTTCCAGGACTCCGGCAAGTTCAACTACCGGTACTCGACGCTGGGATTCCAGGACACGGCCAACCTCGACGACGGCGACCTGTGGCCGGTGGCGTACGCGCTGCAGAAGTGGAGCCCCGAGGTGGAGAAGCGGGTCGTCGCACTGGTGCGGGCCGCGATCTCCTGACCGGCGGCGCGTACACCGGCCACCACCGGCGTGCGGTGGTGACCGGCGTACGCCTTGGTCGGCCGGGGTCAGCGATAGCCGGCGCTGACCACGTTGGCCTGCACCGCGTTCTCGGTGGCGTCGGTGGGGTAGCCGGCGACCATGGCCCCCTCGTAGAACGTGCCGGCGCTCAGGTTCGCGCCGCCGTCGGGCTTGCAGCAGTCACCGCCACTGCCCAGGATGATCGCGCCCTGCTTCTTCATCGGGCTGTATCCCGGCGGGAGTGAGCCGTCCCAGAGGGTGTAGAGGCTGCCGGACTGGGCGTTGCTGCCCTTGATGGCGAAGCGGCTCGTGCCGTTGTTCTTCAGCGTCGCGGTCACGAACTTGCTGGTGAAGGCCCGCTGGTTCGGGTTCCAGGAGCTGCTTCCGCCGGGGAACAGGCCCCACTCCAGGTCCGCCTGGACCCAGGGTCCGGTGCCGGAGCAGCCACCGAACCAGCACTGCGTGCCGAAGTTGATGGCGTCCATCGCCCCGGCGGCGTCGGCCTTGCGCGTCGTCTCGCTGTTGCCGTAGTCGAAGCAGCAGCCGCTGTTGACGTGGGTGCCGCTGGTCACCATGTACATGCCCTCGGGTGCCGCGCCGGTCGGCACCCCGGTCAGGTGTCCGTCCCGCCAGTAGCTGTTGCCGGGGTTGATGTAGAGCGAGTACGCCTTGGCGCCGCCCACGGTCAGCGACTCTGAGGTGGCGATCGCCGGCCTGCTCTGCGGTGAGCCGGGCACCACGCTCGACCCCTGGTACCAGAGGTCGTTTCCGCGCCCGGACTGGTCGAAGACGACCGTGACGACGCAGGTCGTGCCGGCGCAGAACGAGTCCTGTGTCGCCGCGTTGGCGGTGCCGCCGGTACCCGTGAGCCCGATGTTGCGGGTCGTGTTGTCCGACGAGCGGCGGACCTGGTACAGGTTGCCCGCGTACGCCTCGTAGAGCGCCCGCGTCGTGCTGTGCGCCGCGATGCACGGGGTGCCGCCGGAGGCGTAGATGTCGCACGGACGCGCACCGGTCGGCGGGGTGGTCGGCGGCGCGGTGGTGGTCGGCGAGGCCCACTGCTGGTTGCTGCCGCCGTTGCAGGCCCAGAGGATGACCTTGGTGCCGTTCGCGGTGGCGGCGCCGTTGGCGTCGAGGCAGAGCCCGGACTGCACGCCGGTGATGCTGCCGTTGCTGTTGACGTTCCACTGCTGGTTGGTCTGGCCGTTGCAGTCCCAGATGATCGCCTGCGTGCCGTTGGTGGTGCCTCGGCCCGAGGCGTCCAGACACTTGTTGCCGTACACCGTGAGCTGCCTGCTCGACGTCCAGGTCCAGGTCTGGCCGGCAGCGCTGTTGCAGTCCCAGAGTTGCGTCTGGGTGCCGTTGGTGGAGCTGGAGTTGGGCACTTCGAGGCAGCGGCCGGACGCGGTACCGATGATCGGGGTGCTGCGCCCGGGCTCGATGGCGGCCGCCATCGGCGCGGCCTCGGCGGTCGGCGCCAGGGCACCGGGGGCGGCGCCGATGCCGGCGAGGACGCCGACCAGGGCACCCGCCAGAGCGGTCAGGCGTCGGGCGCGTTGGCGCCTCGGGATGGGTTCGCGGGCCTTTCCTGGCCCGCCGGGGGACGGGGTTCGCACGAGGTTGCTCCTCGGGGTCGTGGAAGCGCGGGGGCTTGTCGACGCGCCACGGGCGGTGGTGGGGGCGACGAATCGATTCGCAGCGATCGTATGTTCACGCTCACATTGAAGTCAACGAATGGCTTAGGCGGTGCCGGCGCTGGTCGTGTGCGGGCTGCCAGCGCCGGCGCCTCCCCTGCGGGGCCTATCGGCCCAGGATCCGCCACGTCTGGTTCAACGGGTTGCCCTGGCCGACCGCGTTGCAGGTCCACTGGTGGATCGGCGCGCGTGGCGCGGTGGAGATCGTGCTGACGTCGACGCACTTGCCGCTGTGCCGGGCGACGAGCTGATAGTCGTGCGAGTCGTTGCCGGAGTAGGTCACCCTGCGGAGGGTGAACTGCTGGTTGAGGCCGTTCAGGCAGGTCCACTGGTGCACGGCCGCGCCGTCAGCGGTGGACACGCCGCTGACGTCGAGGCACTTGCCGCTCTGCTGGTTGACCACCGTGTACGTGTTGGCCACGCCGGCGACCGGCCGGAAGTTCCAGAGCTGCTGGTCGCCGCCCTCGCAGTGGTACTGCTGCTGCACGGTGCCGTCGACGGTGCTCAGGCCGGGGTTGTCCAGACACTGCTGCGAGTGCTGGGCCACCGCCACCGACTGGAAGCTCCCGTCCGAGGGCGGCAGCGGGGTGACGGTGTAGGTGTCGGTCGGGTTGGCGTACGGCAGCGTCACGGTGGCGGTGTTGTTCGCGAGCGTGACGACGCTGTTCGAGACCGTGATCGGCCCCTGCACGGCGCCACCGCCATTGTGCGGGATGCGCTGGGTGAGCACCCGGACCTGGTTGTTCTGCACGATGCCGCTCGTGGTGTCCAGGCGCTGCAGGTTGACGGTCAGGTTCCCGGTGGTACGACCACCGCCGACGAGGACCTTCGCTACGCCGGTCGCCTTCGTGGCGTACGCGTCGTACGACTGGCTGGCGGTCACCGACGCGGTCTGCCCGGTCTGGGAGGCGTAGTAGCGGTAGGCCCACCACTCCCCCTTCGGCTGGTGCACGCCGGCCGAGTTGCGGACCAGCAGGTTGCCGAGGTCGTTGTGCAGGCTGCCGCCGCTGGCCCAGTTCGCCCGCAGGCCGTCCGCGCGCGCCCGCTCCAGCCGGGCGATGTACCAGGCGCCGTCGGCGGGGTTCTGTTCGTCGGGCGCGCCGTACTCGTTGATCTGGTACGGCCGGGGGTGGGCGATGCCGCGCGGGTCGAGGGTGGCGTTGGCGGCCGCGACGTTGGCGACCGGGTCACCGGGCAGCGAGTGCCAGCTGATGATGTCCGGCACCGTGTTGGTCGAGCGGACGAAGTCCAGGTACTGGTTCCAGAAGGTGTGCGTGGTCGACGGCACGCAGGCGCAGCTCGGCCCGACGATGAGCTGGTTGGGGAACTCCGCCCGGATGCGCTGGTGGGTGCGGCGCCACAGTTCGAGGTACTGCGAGATCGGCCGGTTCCAGAAGATCGTGATGTTGGGTTCGTTCCAGATGTCCCACTGCACGGACAGCCCGGACGCCCGGACGTCGGCGATGAGGCGGGTCAGGAAGTTGTCGTAGTCGGTCCAGTTGCCGTTGTCGCCGGGGAAGCGGGAGATCCCGGCGCCGTCCGCGCCCCACAGGTCGTGCGGCAGGATGATGAACTGGCCGCCCAGGGCGACGGTCCGGCGAGCCTGGGCGAGCGTGGAGTTCCACCGACGGTCGTAGCTCCCGCCGACCCAGCCGCTGCCGGGCAGTTGCGCCCCGCCGGCGCGCATGTACTGGAACTTGACGTCCCGGTAGAAGTGGTCGGCCGGACCGCTGGCGTTCTCGGTCATGCCGTAGATCCAGCCGGACGCGCGATAGGTCGGCGTACCGCTGGTCGTGGAGAAGTTGACGCTGATGGATTCGTCGGCGGCCCGGGCGGCGGGCGCGGCGACGGTTACGGCGCTGGCGGCGGCGAGCAGGCCGACCACGAGTCGGGCGACGAGCGAACGGGCTCGTCCTGACCTGCCGCGGGACGGGGTTTTCACGGGCGGCTCCTTGGTGGGGCGTGGGGGACGCTCTCCGGAGGCTGCGCTTGCGAATCGATTCGCAGGGATCGTAGGGCCGGACACTGAACCATGTCAATGAAGTGACGCCGCGGTAAAGCTGGTGTTTCCCGGCGTTACGTCTCCGCAGCTGATCACCCCTTGACCGCCAACCATAGACGGTCCTATCTTCGGGCGAACCGATTCGTCGAATCGATTCGCCCCATGGCCATACCTCGTCCGGCCCGCGGTCACCACCCACACACCCACCTGACGATCGACTTGAAGTGAGGCAGCAGATGACCGGAATCAGCCGTCGACGGCGCCTGGCCGCCGTCGCCGTGATAGCTCTCTCCGCGGTGGCCGGGGCCGCCTGCTCGTCGTCCGGCGGCGGGTCCTCCGACGGTGGCGGCGCCTACGTCGTCTGGGATCCGTACCCGCAGTTCGCCGACGACTCCGAATGGGTCGCGCTGCTCAAGAGGTGCGGCACCTCGGCGGGAGTGACGGTCGAGCGGACCGGCTACGACACCACCGACCTGACCAACAAGGCGCTGCTCGCCGCCCAGCAGGGAAACTCGCCGGACGTGCTGATCGTGGACAACCCGGTGATCTCGACACTGGCCGAGGCCGGCGCGCTCACCACCACCGATGAGAACAAACTGGACGTGTCGAGCATGGCGACGAACCTGCTCGGCGCCGGCCAGCGCGAGGGTAAGACGTACGGCGTGCCGATCGGAGCGAACACCCTCGCCCTCTACTACAACAAGGACCTGCTGACCGCCGCGGGCGTCGACCCGACGGCGATCACGGACTGGGCAGCGTTGAACGCGGCGCTGACCACGGTCAAGGCCAGGGGCAGGAAGGGCATCACCTTCTCCGCGATCGGCACCGAGGAGGGCAGCTTCCAGTTCCTGCCCTGGTTCTGGGGATCCGGAGCACAGCTCACCGGTCTGGACTCACCGCAGGCGGTGGCCGCCCTGACACTCTGGACCGACTGGCTCAAGCAGGGTCACGCCCCCAACTCGGTCATCAACAACACCCAGACCACGAGTTGGCAGGAGTTCGCCACCGGCGACTACGCGTTCGCCGAGAACGGCACCTGGCAGCTGGCCAACGCGGAGAAGCTCGGCTTCGCGTACGGCACCATCGCGATCCCGGCCAGCGCGGGCGGCCCCGCGCCGGCACCGACCGGCGGCGAGTTCGTCTCCATCCCGGTGCAGGACAAGACCGACCGGTACGCCACGTCGCAGAAGCTGGTCGCCTGCCTGACCAGCGCCGACAACCTGCTCACCACCGACACCACACTCTCCTACGTCGCGCCCGTGGCCGCCGTCCAGGATCGCCAGGCCGCCACCGACCCCAAGCTCAAGGTCTGGGTGGAGGCGGTCCGGGCAGCCAAGGGCCGTACCGGTGACAACCTCGGCACGAAGTATCCGAAGATCTCCGAGGCTCTCTGGACCGCGGTCCAGTCGGCCCTCAGCGGTGGGACGTCACCGCAGGAGGCGCTGAAGGCCGCGCAGGCCGCGGCCGCCACCCGGTAAGCGCGCCGAACCCACACCATGCCCGCCACCACACGGACCTCCACCACCGCACGGGACACCGGTGCGGCGGCCAGCGCCGCCCCCGCCGGGCCTCCCCGGTCCCGCGCCCGCCGACCCCGCCGATGGGCGGCGTGGGGCTTCCTGACCCCGGTGACCGTCTACCTGCTGGCCTTCTACGCCTACCCGCTCTATCGCAACGTCGAGCTGAGCCTGCGCGAGTACACCGTCCGATCGTTCGTTCAGGGCGGCGCACCCTTCGCCGGCCTGGACAACTACCGCACGGTCCTGGCCGACCCGACCTTCTGGCCGACGGTGACGCACACCGTGGTCTTCACCGCCGCCTCGCTCGCCGCCCAGTTCACCATCGGCATGGCACTGGCGCTCTTCTTCCACCAGCACTTCCCGCTGTCGGGCACCCTGCGCGCGCTGATCCTCGTACCGTGGCTGCTGCCGCTGATCGTCTCGGCGTCGACCTGGTCGTGGCTACTCAACAGCGACTCGGGGCTGGTCAACGCCGCGCTGGGCGTCGTCGGGATCGACCCGGTCAACTGGCTCACCTCGCCGGGCTGGTCGCTCACCTCGGTCATCATCGCCAACATCTGGATCGGTATCCCGTTCAACCTGGTGGTGCTCTACAGCGGCCTCCAGGCGATCCCGACCGAGGTGTACGAGGCGTCCGCGCTCGACGGAGCGACCGGCTGGCAGCGATTCCGGTCCATCACCTTCCCGTTGCTGCGCCCCGTCTCCGCGATCACGCTGCTGCTGGGGTTGATCTACACGCTGAAGGTCTTCGACATCATCTGGATCATGACCAGGGGCGGCCCGACCGGATCCTCCGCCACGCTCGCCACCTGGTCGTACCGACTCGGCTTCGGCAACCTGCTGCCCGAATTCGGTCCGGGTGCGGCCATCGGCAACCTGCTCATCGTGCTGGCCCTGATCGCCGGGCTCATCTACATCCGGATCGAGCGGAGGCAGCACCTGCGATGACCACCTCCACACCCCGGGTCTGGTGGAAGACCGCCGTCGGCCTGGTGCTGACCGGGCTGATGCTCTTCCCCGTCTACTGGATGATCAACGTGTCGTTCACCCGGGACCAGGACATGCGGGCCAGCCCTCCGCACCTGGTCCCGACCAACGGCACGCTGGACGGCTACCGGGCCGTGCTCGACCAGCAGCTGCCGTACCTCGGCACCAGCTTCCTGGTCGGCCTCGGCACGGTGGCGTTGACCGTGGCGCTGGCCGCCCCCGCCGGATACGCGCTGGCGAAACTGCGGCCACCCGGCGGCCCGGCGCTGAGCTTCGTCCTGCTGATCGCTCAGATGATCCCGGGAATCATCATGGCGATGGGCTTCTACGCCATCTATCTCACCCTCGGCGTCCTCAACACGCTGCCGGGCCTGATCCTGGCCGACACGACACTGGCGGCGCCGTTCGCCGTCCTGATCTTCACGGCCTTCATGTCCGGAATCCCCGACGAACTGCTCCAGGCGGCGGTGGTCGACGGCGCCGGCCGGCTGCGCACCTTCTGGTCGGTCGTGCTGCCGGTCAGCCGCAACTCGATCGTCACGGTGGCCCTGTTCGCGTTCCTGTGGTCCTGGTCGGACTTCATCTTCGCCTCGACCCTGGCCGGTGGTGGTGACCACCAGCCGATCACCCTCGGCATCTACCACTACATCGGCAACAACAACCAGCAGTGGAACGCCATCATGGCCACCGCCGTCGTCGCCTCCATCCCCGCCGCCGTGCTGCTGGTCCTGGCCCAGCGGTACGTCTCGATGGGCGTCACCGCCGGCGCCGTCAAGGACTGACCAACCGCACCAGAAAGGCAACCGCCACCCATGACCGTCGCCCCGTCCGGTCCGGAGTTCTCCATCCAGGACATCCCGTTCAGCTACCGCGGCTCCTGGCTCAACATCTCCCCGGTGGTAGCCGAGAAGACGTACGCCGACGACCTGCACCTGGTCTCCCACCAGACCGGGTTGCACCCCGTCCTGCGCCTCTCCCCCGAGGTCGCCGGCACCACCGTCGTCGCCACACCCGCGCTGCTGACCTGGCGGACCGGTCCCGGCCGGATCGAGGCCGTCTACGACGGACCGGACACCCTGCGGATCCGGGGCCGGCGGCTCGGCCTGCGGGTGGCCGCGGCGGCGAGCACCCTCACCCCGTTCAGCGGCACCTACCTCTATCTCGACCCGGTCGACGGCACGCACGTGTTCACCTCGTACGAGACCGGGCGCCGCTACCGGGTCACGGTGCTCGCCGGCGCTCTGGGTCGAAGCGGGGGCGTGGAGGCGCTCGGCGCCGCGGACCGGTTCCTGGACCTGCCGGGCGACCAGCCCTGGGAGATCGCGATCGAGGAGTACGCCACCGCCCGCCGGCCGTACACCGCATCCGTCCCCTTCGACCAGCTGTGCCACGACCGGAGCAGCGAGTTCACCGCGTTCGTCGACGCGGTCGCGCCGTGGCGCGGCACGGACACCCCGTCGGCCGAACTGGCCGCGTACGTGCTGTGGTCGGCCACCGTCGCCCCGGCGGGCTTCGTCACCCGACCGGCGGTCCTGATGTCGAAGCACTGGATGGACAAGGTGTGGAGCTGGGACCACTGCTTCAACGCGATCGCCCTGGCGGCCGCCGATCCGGAACTGGCCTGGCACCAGTTCCAGCTGCCCTTCGACCACCAGGACGCCTCCGGTGCCCTGCCCGACTCGGTCACCCACTCGGAGGTTCTGCACAACTACGTCAAGCCGCCCATCCACGGCTGGGCGCTACGTCACCTGCGCCGACGCCTCCCCCAGCCGCCGGACCGGGCGGCGCTGGCGCAGACGTACGACCGGCTGGCGCGCTGGACCGGGTTCTGGCTCGACGCGCGCCGAGCCCCCGGCCACGACCTGCCGCACTATCAGCACGGCAACGACAGCGGCTGGGACAACGCGACCACCTTCGACGACGAGCGGGTCCTCGAGACGGCCGACCTCGCCGCGTTCCTGGTCTCGCAGCTCGGCTGCCTGGCCGATCTCGCCACCGAGTTGGGCGAGCCGGCCGACCGGTGGTCCCGGGAGGCGGAGCGGATCCGCACGGCCATGCTCCGGGACCTGTGGGACGGTGAACGCTTCACCGCCCGCAGCCCGCACACCGGCCGGCGGCGAGCGAGCCGCAGCCTGCTCGACCTGATGCCGGTCGCACTCGGGGCGGACCTGCCCGCCCCGGTCGCCGACGCACTGGCCCGGGGCATCGACGCGCACCTGACCACGCACGGGTTGGCCACCGAACCGACGGACTCGGCACATTACGTCGCCGACGGCTACTGGCGGGGCCCGATCTGGGCGCCCTCGACGGTGCTGGTCGAGGACGGCCTGCGCCGGGCCGGGTACACCGGTATCGCCGACGACATCAGCCAACGGTTCCTCGCGCTGTGCGAGAAGTCCGGCTTCGCGGAGAACTTCGACGCGGAGACCGGTGCCGGGCTCCGTGACCGCGCGTACACCTGGACCGCCAGCAGCTACCTCATCCTCGCCGCTGCTCAGGAGGAGCGGCGGGTCAGGGGTGGGTGACCGGACCGGACCGGCGGGCCCGGACCGGACCGGTGCTGGAGCGCAGGGAGACGGGCGGGCTGTAGAGGCGGTGGCGTGGCACCGCCCCGGGAGCGGCGATGATCTCCAGCAGCAGCGCCACCGCCTCGGCGCCCATCTCGCGCATCGGCACGTCCGCGGCGGTCAACGGCGGGCGGAAGTCCTCCGCCCAGTGCTGCGCGGCCACCCCGGTGACGGAGAAGTCCGCAGGTACGGCCAGCCCGGCGCCGGTCAGCGCACGTTGCATGCCGGGCAACGCGGCCTCGTTGATGGTGGCCACCGCCGTGACGTCCGGGTGCGTCGCGAGCAACTGCTCCACACACGTCTCGCCGGATGTCGTGTCGTCACCGCAGCAGACGTCGACGCCGGTCAGGCCGCGTTCCAGTACGGCCGCCCGGAAACCGGCCAGCGCGCGATGGCTGGGGCCGTAGCCCGCGGCCACCAGTTCGGCGGAGCGGTTGACCAGGGCCACGTGCCGGTGCCCGAGATCGGCCAGGTGGTGCACGCACCGGGCGATCAGACCGGCGTAGTCGATGTCGATCCAACTCATTGCGTGCGGGTCGGCGATCCGACCGATCGTGACGAACGGCAGACCCGCCCTGGCCAGCCGGGTCACCCGGTCGTCCTCCAACCGGATCTCCATCAGGACGACACCGTCCACGCGACGGCCGGTGACGATCCGCTCGAACGACCGGTCGTGGTCGCCACCGGACGGGGACAGCAGCACGTCGAGATCATGGCGAGCGGCCGCCTCGACGACGCTGGCGACGAAGCCCAACTGCATGTCGGTCAACCGCTGGCTGGCCGGAGGGATCACCAGCCCGAGGGTGCGGGTGCGCCCCTCCTTCAGAGCGCGGGCGCTCGCGTTCGGCCGGTAGTCCAGCTCGTCGATGACCGCCTGGATCCGTTGCCGGGTCGCCTCCGACACCGTCCGTTTGCCGCTCAGCACGTAGGAGACGGTGCTGCGGGACACTCCCGCCCGGCGGGCGATCTCCCCGATGTTCATCCGTCGCCCTCGAATCGATTCTTGCCCCGAGACGGGGACGCGCCACGCTTCCTCCCGAGCATAACCGTCCTGAATTCGGTCCTCGGACGAGCAATTGACCCGGCCGGATTTCGGCGATCTCGCCACTCGGCCAGGTCCGCACCCAGGACGGCTAGCCAGCTCCATTGATGGGCATTAATCTTATAGGTATGACGTGTTACGTCGTCGTGACGTCATCACCACCACCGAAAGGATTCGATGACCGTGAAGAGGAGAGTGAGCCGCCTCCTGGCCACCGCGGGGACCATGCTGGGCCTGGTCGTCGGCGCCGGGGCGTACGTGACCTCGGGCGCGCCGGGAGCCCTGGCCGCCGGCACGGGACCGTGTGACATCTACGCCTCCGGCGGCACCCCGTGCGTGGCCGCGCACAGCACCACCCGCGCGCTCTACGGCGCGTACAACGGCCCGCTCTACCAGGTCCGCCGCTCGTCGGACAACACCACCCGCGACGTCGGCGTGCTCAGCGCGGGCGGCTACGCCAACGCCGCCACCCAGGACTCGTTCTGCGCCAGCACCACCTGCGTCATCACGATCATCTACGACCAGTCCGGCCGCAACAACCGGCTCACCCAGGCACCGCCCGGTCACTTCCCCGGTCCCGCCGCCGGCGGATACGACAACCTCGCCGATGCCAAGGCGGCCCCGATCACCGTCGGTGGCCAGAAGGCGTACGGCGTCTACATCGCCCCCGGCACCGGCTACCGCAACAACACCACCAACGGTGTCGCGACCGGCGACCAGCCCGAGGGCATCTACGCCGTCGTCGACGGCACGCACTACAACCAGTGGTGCTGCTTCGACTACGGCAACGCCCAGACCGACGGCCAGGCCGACTCGCCCGCGATCATGGAGACCGTCTACTTCGGCGCCAACAAGCAGTGGGGCTACGGCGCCGGCGCCGGCCCGTGGATCATGGCCGATCTGGAATGGGGCCTCTTCTCCGGCGTGAACGCGGGATACAACAACATCGCGCCCGTCAATCACCGTTTCGTGACGGCGATGGTCAAGGGCGAGCCGAACCACTGGGCGATCCGGGGCGGAAACGCACAGTCCGGCGGCCTCACGACCTACTTCGACGGGCCACGTCCCAATGGCTACCACCCGATGAAGAAGGAGGGGGCGATCCTGCTCGGCATCGGCGGCGACAACAGCATCACGGGCCGCGGCACCTTCTACGAGGGGGTGCTGACCTCGGGCTACCCGACGGCCGCCACCGAGAACGCCGTACAGGCCAACATCGCCGCCGCCGGATACGCGCCGGCCGGCGGGAGCACGCCGCAACAGAACGTGCAGATCGTCGGCGCGCAGTCCAACCGCTGCATCGACGTTCCCAACGGCACCACCACCAACGGCACCCAGGTCCAACTCTGGGACTGCATCACCAGCACCGCCCAACGCTGGACCTACACCGCCGCCAAGCAACTCCAGGTCTACGGCAACAAGTGCCTCGACGCCAGCGGACAGGGCACCACCAACGGCACCCAGGCCATCATCTGGGACTGTCACGGCGGCACCAACCAGCAGTGGAACCTCAACTCCAACGGCACCATCTCCGGCGTCCAATCCGGACTCTGTCTCGACGCCAACGGCGCCGCCACCGCCAACGGCACCAAACTCATCCTCTGGTCGTGCAACGGGCAACAGAACCAGCAGTGGGCTCTGCGGAGCTGAGCACGGCGACACCTGGCGCTCGGGCCGCCTTCCGCGCACCTGAACGACGGCGGCCCGAGCGGCGGGAGGCGCGATAGGTTGCGTAATCATGGCCACCACCGCCGACGTCCGCCGGGAGCTCGCCCGCCTCGCCGACCCACTTCGCGCCGAGGCGTCGAGCCGGTTCCTGCAGATGACCCCGGGCGGCTACGGCGAGGGCGACCGGACCATCGGTGTCCGGGTGCCGGACCAACGCAGGGTCGCCGCCCGGTACTGGCGCGACCTCTCCCTGGTCGACACGGCCGACCTGCTCCGCGGCGGCGTACACGAGGAGAGGCTGACGTCGCTGCTCATCCTGGTGCGCAAGTACGCCAAGGGCGACGAGGAGGAGCGAGACCGGATCTTCCGCCTCGTGCTGGCCAACACCGCCCACATCAACAACTGGGATCTGGTGGACTCGTCCGCGCCGTACATCGTCGGCCCCTGGCTGCTCGACAAGGACCGGAGTGTCCTGGACCGGCTGGCCGGGTCCGCCCTGGTGTGGGATCGACGCATCGCCATCATGGCGACGTTCGCGTTCATCAGGGCCGGTGACTTCCGGTGGACGTTCCGGCTCGCTGACCAGCTCCTTCACGACCCGCACGACCTCGTTCAGAAGGCGGTGGGCTGGATGCTGCGCGAGGTCGGCAACCGGGACCGGACGGCGGAGGAGGAATTCCTGGCCGGACGGCACCGGGTCATGCCCCGGGTCATGCTGCGCTACGCCATCGAAAAGTTCGAGCCGGAGCGGCGGCGGCATTACCTGTCCGGAAAGAGTTCCTCCACAACTCGGCACTAGCCTCACTCTCGTCACGATCTCCGGCGTGGCCCCTTCTCTCCTCCAGCGGCGGGGGCCACGCCGGTCCCCCGTCCCGGGGCCGAGCGACCGGGACTGGACGGTTCCGCCGCCCGGAGCGAGCGGCCAGGGTTACGGTGAGTCGCGCAGCACTCGCACTCCGCTCGTTCTCGCTCATCGGAAGGTGTGCCGTGGCGAACGATGCTCGCCGGCCTACCCCGGCCGATCCGATGCCGCACCTGACGCGTCGGAGTGACATACCGAGCGAGACGGTGCGCAACCTGCCACCGGAGTTGGGGCCGGACGCCGTCGGCGTTCTGGACCGCCGGACGTTTCTGTTCTCCAACGCGACCGGGGACGTGCCCGTCGGGTCGATCGGCGGCCTCGTCCCGCTGAGCCAGCTGCGCAGCGCGTTCCCCGTCCTGTCGCGCAGAAAGAACCGGACCGGCCCGGTCAGCCTGATCCAGCGACAGTTCCGGTACGGGTTCGGCAACGCCATCTCCCGGGAGGAATCCGACGAACTCCACCGTCGGTGGACGATCCCCGGCCCGGGTCGGCCGTTGTTCGAGGTGGCGTCGGCGAAGAAGGACCCGTCGTCGCCCGCGCAGGTGGACACCGCACGCGGCGACCGGGACCGCTGCTCATCGGGGCGGACAAGGATCACACCGTCCCGGGTTCCGTCGCCCGCAAGGCGTACCGCCTCTACTCCGACTCGCCGGCGGTGACCGACTTCCACCTGTACGACGACCGTGGGCACAGCCTGGTCCTCGACGAGGGTTGGCGGCAGGTCGCCGAGCGTACCCTTGTCTGGCTGCGGGAAGCGAGGCTTCTAGACTTGCCCGCCGGACGGGCGAGCGCGGCACCACGCGGCAGGGCGCACGAATACCGGAAAAGGACCACGCAATTGCCCAGACCGACCAGCACGCCCCGCACCGACCGGGTGAGCGGGCAGGCCACGAGCGACAATCTGCGCTTCCAGATCCTCGGTCCGCTCCGGTTCTGGCGAGACGGCATCGAGGTGAACCCCGGCCCGCAGCAGCAGCGCCTGCTGCTGGCACTCCTGCTCGCCAGGGCGGGGCGACCGATCAGCACGGACAGCCTGATCGAACTCATCTGGGGCAACGGGGCTCCGGCCGCCGCCCGCAACGTCATCCACAAGTACGTGGGTGCCCTGCGGCGGCTGATGGAGCCCACGCTCTCCGTCCGGCAGACCGGCTCGTACCTGCGGCGTCACGGCAACGGCTACCTGTTGACCGCAGGCACCGGCATGGTGGATCTGTTGACGTTCCGGGAGTTGGCCGGGGCCGCCAGGGCGAGTCTCGCCGAGGAGCGCCGCGAGGAGGCCCTGGACCTCTACGTCGACGCGCTCTGCCTGTGGCGTGGCTCCTCGAGTGACGCGCTGGCGTACGGGCCGGCCGCGACGTCGATCTTCGCTGCCCTCGACGAGGAGCTCCTCGACGTGTGCGGAGTGGCGGCCGATCTCGCGGTGACGCTCGGTCAGCCGGCCCGGGTGCTGCCACCCCTGCGGCTGGCCGCGTCCATCGCGCCGTTGAACGAGCAGGTGCAGGCGAGCCGGATCTACACGCTGGCCGCCGCCGGGCAGCAGGCGGAGGCCCTGTCGGTGTTCGAGACGGTCCGTGCCCGCCTCGCCGAGGACCTGGGCCTCGACCCCGGCGAATGCCTGCAGAGGGTGCAACGGCAGGTGCTGGGTCAGACGGTGACGCCGGCCGTCACGGCCGGCGTCACCGGCGTCGCACCCGCGGACACCGCGGCCGGCACCCCCGCACCGCTGACACGGCCGGCGCAGCTGCCACCCGACCTCCCGATCTTCGTCGGCCGCACCGAGGAACTCGCGACGCTCAACGAGTGGCTCACGACGTGTGACAGTGCTCGGACCGGCCCACTGGTCGTGGCCCTGGACGGCATGGGCGGCGTCGGCAAGTCGACGCTGGCCACGCACTTCGCCCACCGGGTCGCCCCCGAGTTCGTCGACGGCCAGTTCTGCCTGGATCTCCGCGGTCACGACGCCGAGGACGCCGCGATGTCGGCCGGGGAGGCCCTGCGCTCGCTGCTGTCGTCCCAGGGTGTCCGGGTGTCGAGCATGCCGGAGACGCTTGAGGCACTCGTCGGGACGTGGCGCAGTCTGACCGCGGGGCAGCGCATCCTGATCCTCCTGGACAACGTTCAGGACTTCACCCAGGTGCGCCCCCTGCTGCCGAACTCGGCGGAGAGTCTGGTGCTGGTGACCAGCCGCAAGCCCCTCGTCGGGCTCGCCGCTCTCGACGGGGCCTACCTGCTGCACCTCGACCCGCCGGACATGCCGACCGCCCGTGCGCTGCTCAGGCGCCGGATCGAGCGCATGCCGGGCCGATCCGCCGCGGACGTCGCCGCGCCCGGCGACGCCCTGGACGAGATCATCGAGCTGTGTGGGCGTCTGCCGCTGGCTCTGGCGATTCTGGGCGGCCGGTTGAGTGCCCGCCCCCGCCTGTCCCTCGCGGCCCTGGCCAGCGAGCTGCGCGACGGCACACAGCGGCTCGCGTCCTTCCCCGGCGGCCGTGGAGTCCGCGATCCCCGGGCCGCCTTCGGCTGGTCGTACCGCCAGCTCAGCCCGGACGCGGCCCGGCTCTTCCGCCTGTTCTCCGCCGCCCTCTCCCCCGGCATCACCGCCGAGGCATGTGCCAGCCTGGCCGGCACTCCGCCGCTGGTCGTTCGTGCCCTGCTCGCGGAACTCGCCGACGCGGCACTGCTCGACGAGGACGACCGGGGGCGCTTCACCTCGCACGTCCTCGTCAAGGCGTACGCGCAGGAGCTGTTCCTGGCCGAGGAGTCCGAGGCGGACCGGCGCGCCGCCGTCACCCGGCTGCTCCAGCACTACCTGCACAGCAGCCTGCACGCCATGGCGGTGCTCAGGCCGAAGGGCTCCCTGGCCGCGCCGCCCCCGGCCGGCGTCGGTGTCGTTCCGGAACGGCCCGGCACGTTCGACGAGGCCGTCCGGTGGTTCGACGACAACCACGAGATGCTCCACGAAGCGGTACGCGTCGCGGGAGACCTCGACTCGGCCATCGTCCCCTGGCAGCTGGCCCTCAGCATGCAGTCGTGGCTTCAGCGCAGCGGGCGGTTCCATGACTGGCAGGACGTCATGCGCCTGTCCCTGCGCTCGGCCCGCAGGACCGGGGACCGGGTCGGCGAGGCACACGCTTTGCGGAGCCTGGGCTGCGCCCGGCACTTCTTCGGGGCCCACCAGGAAGCCCGTGAGCTGCTGTCGGACGCCCTGAAGATCTTCGTGGACAACGACATGCCCCTGGAGCAGGCCGTCGTGCACCTGAACCTGCACCGCACCTACGGCGAACTCGGCCAGCACGAATCCGCGATCGAGCACAGCGAACGGGCCCGGGCGCTGTACCGGACCGTCGGCGTCGAGGACGCGGAGATCTGGACGGCGGAGGCTCGGGGACGGTCACTGGTGCTGCTCGGCGACACCGACCAGGCTCGGGAGTGCCTGGAGAAGGCGCTCGTGCTCGCCGAGAAGACCGGGCGGACGACCGACGAACCCGAGATCCGGATGTCTCTCGCGCGGTATTTCGTCGAGATCGGCCGCCCGGACGACGCCGTGGGGCAGCTCGACCAGGCCGTCCGCGTCGCAGCCGAGACCCGGAACCGGATCGACGTCTTCCAGGCCGAGATCCTGCTGCACGACACCCGGCTGTCCCTCGATGACGAGGCGGGCGCCCGTCGCGCGTGGCGCAACGCCCACGACACCATGGACGCCATGCAGAACGGCGGGACCCCGAGCATGCGGGAGACGATCACCGGCCGGGCGGGACACTGAACCAGGTCCGATCTCCACCCGCGATCCCGCCACCCCTTCAGCGCGAGCGCGGTCCGACGCACTAGCATTGCCGCGGTCCGGGACGGCGATGCTGAAACGAGGCGCAATGGGTTGGCTCCAGCGGTTGCTGGGTGGCGGGCGGGTCCAGCTCGATCCGGAACGGCAGCAGGCGTTGCTACGGGACGTCCACCACGGGTACGGCGCTCATGCGCGGGTCCGGTTTCCCGAGCAGGTGGAGGCGGTCACCGCGCTCCTGAACAGCGATGACGGCCTGGTGGTGGCGACCCGGATCGTGAGCCAGGTCGCCGATGAGGCGCACGCCGACCTCCAGGCCCAGGCCCAGGACATTCACCGGCGGACGGGCCGGCGGCTGCTGGTGAACCGCCGCAACTACCGGCCGCTGTGGAAAGAGGTGGGCCCGGCGCTGCGGTGGCCGCTGTTCGCTCTGCCCTGCGGCTTCCACCCGTACGCGCAACTGGCCGCCGCCGTCACCGTGATCGGCGGCCAGGCGGGCCGTCTCGATCGGGTGACCGACCCGAGCCCGCTCGTGACCCGCGTGTTCGAGGTGCTGGACCTCACCACCGCCGGCTGGGAGTACGGCCGGGTACGGGTGGACGCCGACGCCGCGGCCCTGGCCGATCGACTGATCTCGAGCGCGGCGCAGATCCTCGCCGCCATGGACGACCCGCCCCGGCTGCCTCCCGCGGTCCGGGAGCTGATGCGCCGCAACAACACCCTGGGTGTGCACGATCCGGCCGGACCCCGGGCGGTGGGTGGCTTCAACCTGGGCGCACGGCTGCGGGAACAGCTACTGGCCTGAGGCGGCGCCACGCCCGACGGGGTCAGACGTCGGCTTCGAGGGCGAAGGTGTTGCCGTCCGGGTCCTGGAACCACGCGATGCGTCCGCCTCCGGCCCGCGCGGTGATGCCCCGGGCGTCGTGTTCGAGTTGGTCGTAGCGGACGAACTCGACACCGGACGAGGTCAGCTCGTCGACGATCTGGTCGATGTCGTCGACGTACCACGTCGCCAGCGTCGCCGGGGTCTTCCCGGCGGTGATCGACTGGTACACGTTCAGCGCCGGCCCGCCACCGGAGGCGTAGATGCGGCTGCCGTCGGCGATGGTGGCGCTGGGACCGGACCGCAGTGCCTCCAGGCCCAGCCTGCCCTCGTAGAAGGCGACCGCCACCTGTATGTCGGACACGGCGACCGAGGCTCTGAGGTGATACGCGCTCAAGGGCATGGACCACTCTGGCACACGTGGGCGTCGATCCGGTTGCGCCGCCCGGAGCCCTGATCGACTCCCCGCACGCGACGACAGGGCGGGCCCGGTGGTGTGCCGGGCCCGCCCTGTCGTGGTGGTGTCAGCGTTGCAGGGTGAGGAGGCCGGGTCGGTAGGGCAGGAGGCCGTAGTCTCCGCCGGAGTTGGGGG
>NZ_WBKR01000004.1 GCF_008868155.1 Micromonospora sp. ALFpr18c | reverse complement strand
TGGACAGGGACCGGGGGGCGGGCAGCGGGCAGGGGCGAGCCCCGAGTGTACGGCACACAGATCCGCTGTGGACCCGACGGCCCCGTGCCGGCGACCCCGATCCGGGACGAGGCGGGTGTCGAGCGGCGCCGGGCCGACGCCGGCCTGCCGACGCTGGCGAGCTACCTGGCCGAGATGACCACGATCTGCGCCCAGGACACCACCTAGTAGAGCGTCGTGTCTAACGTTCTGGGCATAGGTGGCGGAGTCGGGTGCGGGCGTCGCTGGTGGTGAAGTGCCAGTTCACCTGCCGCTGGTCGGTGTTGGTGCTGTTCTGCCAGGCGGCCAGTTCGGTCTTGAGGACATCGATGTCACAGGCATGACCCAGGAGTTGGTAGGGCTTCTCGTCCATGCACACCACCGGCGCCGCCGGATCATGCGGGCGGGCGTAGACGTTGAACCCAAGAGCAAGCGCCTACGTTGTCACTAGAGAGCCGTTCATGGCAAGAACAGGCAAGCCAGGCTCGACACAAACAACCTGGCAACAGACATCCGCTCGATTGAAAGGAAAAAAAATGAAACCGGTATCCTACGAACGTGCAGCGCAGCTATCAATGGCCTACATCGACTATTACGACCGGTGCAGGGAGGGTAGGTATGATTGGCTTCGAACTGTGCAGCTTACGGAAGCAGAGCGTACTTGCGTCGCCAGTTTTTACCAATACTACTGGGTCGGGGAAGGTCGGGAAGAGACTTTCCCTCATATGCCCGACGAATATCAGAATAAGGCAGTAGCGATAATGCATAAGCACCAGATGAGCGGCCTTCATGCTATAGACAATGTGGCTCCTCATCCAGAACAGCGGCAGTCAACACCACAACCGACGCACGCAACGCCATCGACGTCCGCAACACCAGCCCCGCACCCGGCATCACCGCCAGCACCGCGGCACCTAACACAGCAACAGCAGTGGACGTACTTTGCGCATCAGCAGTCCATGCACTTCCCATCGGCACCGACGCACGCAACACCACCGACGTACGCAACACCGCAGCACCAGCAGACTACTAATCGGAGGCCAGCCGGGCTGTGACCCACGGCCCCGGCGTTGGGAGTGCGGATCTAACGGGTGTTTCCCGCCTGACCCATCGGGCGTTGCGCGCCTGGTGAGGAGGGTGCCGTGATGACCGCGACACTGAACGACCAGACCGGACGTAAGAAGCGGGCGGAGCCGTCGGCGGAGGCGAAGGCCGCCGCCGAGCTGGTCCGGGCGGCGAAGGAACAAGGCCTGTCGCTGACCGGTCCGGACGGGCTGCTGAAGCAGTTGACCAAGACGGTCCTGGAGACCGCGTTGAACGAGGAGATGACCGAGCACCTCGGCTATGAGCACGCCGCGTCCGCCAGGTGCCCACCCGCATCCGGATCGGCACAACATGAGTCGGCTGGGATGGAGTCGGGCAACGTCGCCAGGGCGAAGACGGTGCTGACCGACGCGTCGGGGCCGGTGCAGATCGACGTGCCGCGGGATCGGGCTGGCACGTTCGAGCCGCAGATCGTGCGTAAGCGGCAGCGCCGGTTGTCAGGCGTCGACGAGGTGGTGTTGTCGTTGTATGCCAAAGGCCTCACCACCGGGGAGATCTCGGCGCACTTCGCCGAGATCTACGGCGCCTCGGTCAGCAAGGAGACCATCTCGCTGCACCGCATCGGCTGGTCGGTGCAGGTGCCTCGCATCGGCCCCGTCGAGCGTGACGAGGAGGCGGTCGCGACGTGGCGGCGGGAGGTGTGGCCGGCGGGAAAACGGTAGCGGCGCAGCGCGAGGCGTGATTCTGCTTCGAGGACGAGGCCGGTCAGACGCTGCGCCCACCGAAGGACCGCACCTGGGGCCGACGCGGCCACACTCCACAGATCCCGGTATCGGGCAAGGGCTCCGGACGAGTATCGATCGCCGGCCTGGCCTGCTACAAACCCGGCCAGCGCCCCGGTTGATCTACCGCACGATCACCCATCGGGGCCGCAAGAACGAAAGGCGCAGCTTCGGCGAACGGGACTACATCAGCCTGCTCGACGCCGCCCACCAGCAGCTGCGCGGGCCGATTGTGCTCGTCTGGGACAACCTCAACACCCACATCAGCGTCGCCATGCGGCAGATGATCGCCGCTCGAGACGGCTGACCGTGATCCGCCTGCCCGCCTACGCCCCCGACCTCAACCCCACCGAGCAGGTCTGGTCACACCTCAAGCGCAGCATCGGCAACCTCGCCGTCCGCGGCGTCGACCACCTCCTGGCGACCGTCCGCAACCGGCTCAAGCGCATCCAGTACCGCCCTGACCTACTCGAAGGCTTCTGACCCACACCGGCCTGGTCCTCGAACCCGACTCAAGCCGACCATTCTACTGCCGGTTCAGCGCAGGGCGCGGGCGAGGCGGCGGACCGCCTCGTCCATGAGGTCGGGTGCGGCGGCCGCGTAGGTGAGGCGCAGGTGCGCGGCCGGGGGTTCGGCGGCGTACCAGGGGCGGCCCGGAAAGACGATGACGCCCTCGGCGGCAGCCGCCGCGGCCACCGCCGCGTCGTCGGCGCCGTCGGGCAGGCCGACCCAGAGATGCAGGCCCCCGCGCGGGATCGACCGCGGGTACACGTGGGGAAGGTGTCGACGCAGCGCGGCCAGCAACGCCTCGCGGCGGGCCCGGAGCGCCGTGCTCAGGGCCCGGCGGTGCCGCGGCCACGCCGGGGAGGTGAGGAACTCCAGCGCCGCCTGTTGCAGTGGACCGGCCACGAAGAAGTCGTCGAGCAGGCGGGCCGCCCGCAGGCGGGCACCGGCCGGGCCGCGGGCGCCGATCGCGGCGACGCGCAGCCCGGGCGCGGTCGACTTGGTCAACGAGCGCAGGTAGATGACGTGCCCGTCGGGGTCGTCGGCGGCCAGCGGAGGTGGGGCCGGACCGTCGATGGTGAGGTCGCGCGCGTAGTCGTCCTCGATCAGGAACGCCCCGGCGTCGCGTACCGCGTCGGCGACCTGCGCCCGACGGTCGCCCGCCAGGGTCGCGCCGTGCGGGTTGGCGTGCAGTGGCTGGCAGTAGAAGAGCCGCGCCCCGGTGCGGGCGAACGCCGCGACGAGCTGGTCGGGGCGTACCCCGTCGGCGTCCGCCGGCACCGGCACCACCCGGAGTCCGGCCGCCCGGGCCACGGCCAGCGCGCCCAGGTAGGTCGGCGACTCGACGAGCAGGGCGTCGCCGGGGGCGGAGAGCGCCCGCAGCGCCGACGACAGCGCGGCCTGCCCGCCGGGGCAGATCACCATGTCCTCGGCCCGCAGGCCGGCCCCGGCCTCGCGGGCGAACCAGGCGCGCAGGTCCTCGCGCCCCTCGACCGGCCCGCGCTGCCAGGTCGCGGGCTGACGGGCGGCACGGGTGAGGGCGGCGCCGAGCGCGGCGGCCGGCTGGAGATCCGCGTCCAGGTAACCACCGGAGAGCGGGATCGCACCGGCGCGGGGTAGCGCCAGTAGCGCCTGCATCTCGTCCTCGCCGGCCGGGCGGGGGCCGAGCGCGACGGTCTGCCAGGACAGGTCGGGTACGCGCCGCTCGTCCGGCGGGGCGGCCACGAAGGTGCCCCTGCCGGGTCGCGCCTCGATCAGCCCCTGGGCCACCAACCGGCGGATGGCCTCGGCGACGGTGACCGGCGAGGCCTGGTGCCGGGCGGTCAGCTCCCGGACCGAGGGCAGCCGGGTGCCGGGTGCGGCGGCGGCCACCAGCCGGCGTAGATCTTGGATAACGCGCTGCACTGCGTTATCGTTCTCCATGAGGGACAAGAGTAGCGCTACTGCAGCCGCCACGATAACAACGGATCGGGCCGGCGGCCTCGCCCTCGGCGCGCTGGGCGTGCTCGGTTTCAGCCTCTCGCTGCCCGCCACCCGCCTCGCCGTGCAGCAGCTCGACCCGTGGTTCGTCGCGTTCGGTCGGGCCGTCGGCGCGGGGCTGCTGGCGTGGGCGTACCTCCGGCTCACCGGCGCGCCGCGGCCCACCCGGGGGCAGTGGCGGCGACTGGTGGTCGTCGCCCTCGGCGTCGTGGTCGGCTTTCCGTTGTTCACCTCACTGGCGCTTCTCACGCAGACCTCGGCGCACGGCGCGGTCGTCATCGCCGCGCTGCCCGCCATGACGGCCGTGTTCGCGGTGCTGCGCGCCGGCGAACGTCCGCCACCGCTGTTCTGGGTCGCCAGCGCCGGCGGACTGCTGGCGGTGCTCATCTTCCTCGGTGCCAGTGGTGCGGTACGCGGCGCGTTCACCCGGCCCGACGCGTTCCTGCTCGCGGCGGTCGTGCTCTGCGGGCTGGGCTACGCCGAGGGTGGCGCGCTCGCCCGCGAGATGGGCGGCGCCCGGACGATCTGCTGGGCGTTGCTGCTCGCGCTGCCCGCGACGGTGCCCATCACGGTCGTCGCCGCGGTGGCCGACCGGCCGCACGCCGACGCCGTCGGGTGGTCGGCGTTCGGCTACCTGACCGTCGTCTCGATGTTCCTGGGCTTCTTCGCCTGGTACGCGGGCCTGGCCCGGGGCGGCATCGCACAGGTCGGCCAGGTCCAGCTCGCGCAGCCGGTGCTCACCCTCGGGTGGTCGGCGCTGCTGCTCGGCGAGAGCGTCACCCCCGCCTCGATCGGGGCGGCGCTGGTGGTGCTGGGATGCGTCGTGGTGATCCAGCGCACCCGCCGGTCGGCGCGCCCGGCGGGTGCGGACCGACCCAGTCCCGCTCGGGTCTAGTCCCGCTCGCGCTCGCGGGCCGTCTGCAACTCGGGCACCGCCGCCTCCAGCAGGTCGGCGAGGCCGCGTAGCTGCTCGGCGACCCGCGTGCCGAGGGGGGTCAGCGAGTATTCGACGCGCGGCGGGATCGCGGTGAGCACCTCGCGGGTGAGCATGCCGTCGCGTTCGAGGGTCTGCAGGGTCTGGGAGAGCATCCGCTCGCTGACCCCGTCGATGCGCCGGCGTAGCGCGTTGAACCGGTACCGGCCCTCGCCGAGCGCGAGCAGGGCGAGCGAGGCCCACTTCGAGGTGACGTCCTCGAAGGCGGCGCGGGAGGTGCAACCCCGCGCGAAGACATCGCTGACGAGTTCCTGGGTAGGCCCCGCCGGGTCCTGGGCCGGCATGTCGTTCACCTCACCAGCCTACCCGACGCTTACCAACCGATAGTGCTGTAGATTCGTAAGTGCTTGCAGACCGTCATCGCCCTACCGGAGGTTTCCATGCCCACCTATGCCGTCACCGGCGCCACCGGCCGGCTCGGCCGCCTGGTGATCGAGCAGCTGCTCGACACCGGCGTGCCCGCCAGCGAGATCGCCGCCATCGTCCGCACCCCGGAGAAGGCCGCCGACCTGGCCGCACGCGGGGTCGAGGTCCGCCGGGCCGACTACGACGACCCGTCGACGCTGCCCGGCGCCGTGGCCGGCGTCCGCCGCCTGCTGCTGATCTCCGGTGACACGCCCGGCCAGCGGGTCGCCCAGCACACCGCGGTCATCGACGCGGCCAAGCTCGCCGGCGTCGAGCGCCTGGTCTACACCAGCATCCTGAAGGCCGACACCACCACGAACCCGCTCGCGCCGGAGCACAAGGCCACCGAGGAGGCCCTCGCCGCGTCGGGCCTGCCGTACACGGCGCTGCGCAACAGCTGGTACACCGAGAACTACACCGACCAGCTCCCGCAGTACCTGCAGACCGGCGCGATCCTCGGCGCCACCGGCGGCAGCAAGGTCTCCGCCGCGCCCCGGGTCGACTACGCGGCCGCCGCGGCGGCGGCGCTGACCCGCGAGGAGGACGGCAACGCCGTCTACGAGCTGGGCGGCACCGCGTTCACCTTCGACGAGCTGGCCGACGCCGTCAGCGAGGTCACCGGCAGCACGGTCGTCCACCGCGACCTGTCGGCCACCGAGCTGGCGTCGACCCTGCAGAACGTCGGGCTCGACGCCGGCACCGCCGGGTTCGTCGCCGCGCTCGACCACTCGATCGCCCTCGGCGAGCTGGCGACCGACAGCGACGACCTCAGCCGGCTGATCGGCCGGCCGAGCACTCCGCTGCGCGACGCCATCCGGGCCGCGCGGGCCTGACCGGCCGCGGTTCGTCCGGGCGGGCCACGGGGGTACGCCCTCCGTCGCCCGCCCGTCGCGCGGTCACTCCGCCTCGTCGTCCGGTTCGGTGAGGTCGGCCAGCATGTCGGCCGCGTCCCGGTTGCCGCTGTCGGCGAGCCGTCGAAGTTCGCCGACATCGGCCCTCTCGGCCGCCAGCTCGACGAGCTGGTCGACCGCGTCCCGGTCGCCGTTCGCGGCCCGTTCCCGCATGCCGACAAGATCAGAATCTGACACGCGCACCCCTCTCCCCACCGAAACCTAGACCAGCCGAGGTCGCCCCGGACGGTGGAACGCCCGACCGCGCTCGGCTCAGGTCGCTTCCGGTTCCGGGGATGCGGTGAGCAACCCGGTCAGCAGGCTGCGCAGCGCCCGCTCGAAGAGGTCCGTGCGGGGCGGTGCCGCCGGGAGTTGGCGGAACGCCGTGACCAGGTGCGGGTACGCCGCGAGGTCCGCGCCGGCGAAGCCGGGCGGCTCGGCCGCCTCGCTGCGGGCGAAGAGGCTCACCACGCCGGTCATCATGGCGATCGCCTCGAACTTGGCGGTGACGGCGCACCCCACGGGTTCCAGGATCCGGATGCAGGTGTCGAACCAGGCCAGGCTCTCGGGGCCGACGCCGGACGGCCGGTGAATCACGTCCAGCAGCCACGGGTGGGCGCGGAACAGTGCCAACTGCCGGCGGGCCAGCAGCAGCATCGTGTCCAGCCAGTCGACCTCCGCCCGCGGGTACGGCCGCAGCTCCCCCACGACCCGGTCCGTCATCAGGTCCAGGAGGTCGTCGCGGGACGACAGGTACCGGTAGAGCGAGCCGGCGCCGGTGCCGAGCACGTTGGCGACGGCGCGCATGGACACCGCGGCGATCCCCTCGGCGTCGGCCAGGGTGATGGCGGCCGCGACGATGGCCTCGCGGCTGTGCGTCGGGGCGGGGCCACGGCTGCCCCGTTCGGGTCTGGCCCAGATCGGCTGCCGGTCGGTGTCGCGGTCGCCGGGTCTCCGGGGTGCGTCGGTCACCGACCCACTCTAAATTGCGAACGATGTTCGCAGTTAACGGGTCCGTCCGCGTTCCTTGATCTTGGCTAGGCTGGCGGCCATGCCCCCGCACCGCCGGCCCGCGCTGGCCGACGCCTGCGCGCGGCTCGCCCGATCACGTCCCTGCGAGATCGGCATCGTCGTCGTCATCCTCGCCAACGGGATCGTCCTCGGCCTGGAGACGTACGACGGGCTGATCCCCGCGGGCACCGCGCTGCACGGACTGGAGCTGCTGTTCCGCGCCGTCTTCGTCGTGGAGATCGGCATCCGGCTGGCGGCCTACGGCCGACGTCCGCAGGACTTCTTCCGGCACGGCTGGAACGTCTTCGACTTCGTCGTGATCGCGGCCATCTTCATCCCGGGCCTGCACGGCGACTCGGCGCTCCTGCGCGTCGTGCGGGTCGCCCGGATGGTCCGGCTGGTGCGGTTCTCGCCGGGCCTACGCACCATCGTCTCCGCGCTGTGGCGCAGCCTGCCGGGCGTCACCGGGTTCCTCGCGCTGGCCGTGGTGACGCTCTACGTGTACGGGATGGCCGGCTGGCTGATCTTCGGCAACCGCTACCCCGACGAGTACGGCGACATCGGACGGTCGCTGCTGACGTTGTTCGTGCTGCTGTCGCTGGAGACACTGCCCGACCTCATCGAGCAGGGCCTGGCCATCTCACCGTGGACGGTGCTCTACTACGTCAGCTACGTGGTGATCACCGTCAACCTGCTGCTCAACATCCTCATCGCGGTCATCGTCAACTCGATGGAGGAGGCACGCCGGCTGGAGATGACCGAACGGCTGGCCCCCGGCTACGACGAGGACGGCGACGGCGTACCCGACGAGGTGGACC
Source organism: Micromonospora sp. ALFpr18c (assembly GCF_008868155.1). Lineage (GTDB taxonomy): Bacteria > Actinomycetota > Actinomycetes > Mycobacteriales > Micromonosporaceae > Micromonospora. The sequence goes on along the minus strand of NZ_WBKR01000004.1, from coordinate 79,508 downwards.
GCATCGCGCTCACCCAGCGACTGGACGACCTGCGGGCGGTCATCGCCGAGCTGGAACGGGAGCTGCGCATCGACCGGGAGGACGGGCACGGCCGGGCGCACCGCGAGGACGCCCACTCCAGGCGGTGATCCGGCGCCGTCCTGCGGCGTACCGTGGAAGCGCCATGACCTCCGAATCCAGCGCCATCCGTGCGGACCTCCGTCGACGACGTGACGAGACCGCGGCCCAGGTGGCCGCACTGGAGGACGACCTGCGGAGCCTCTTCGAGGCGTCCCGGTCGTCCAACGCCGACGACGAACACGACCCCGAGGGCAGCACGATCGCGTTCGAACGGGCACAGCTCACCGCCGTCCTGGACGCGGCACGCCGGCGCCTCGCCGATCTGGACGCGGCCCTGGACCGCGTCGACGCCGGTGGCTACGGCGTGTGCGAGCGGTGTTCCCGCCCGATCCCGGCCGAGCGGCTGGCCGCCCGCCCGTCGGCGCGTACCTGTGTGGCCTGCGCCAATCGACGGTGACGGCGCCCCACCGGACCAGGCGGGCCGCCGTCACCGTGCAGGTGGTCAGCTGGCGCAGCAGCCGCCGGCGGACGCGCTGTCGACGGCGACGAGGCTGAGCAGCCCTCCCGTGACGCCGGTCGCCAGCCCTCGTCCGGCCGGCTCGGGCTCCGCCGCCGACGCGCAGCAGCTGTCGCCGGTCGCCGAGTCGGCCGCGGTGCTGGTGCACACGCCAGTCTCGGGAAGGTCGAGCTGGACGTCGCGGGCGGCGGCCCAGTCCCCGGCGAGGGCCGCGACGACGGAACGGACCTGCTGGTAGCCGGTGGCCATGAGGAACGTCGGCGCCCGACCGTAGGACTTCATGCCGACGGCGTGGTAGCCGCTCTCCGGGTGGGTGAGTTCGTCGACGCCGTGCGGAGGCACGGTGCCGCAGGAATGCTCGTTCGGGTCGATGAGCGGGGCGAGCGCGCGGGTGGCGCCCAGCACCGGGTCCAGGTCCAGCCGTAGCTCGGAGGTGATCGAGTGGTCGGGGCGGAAGCCGGTGGCGGCGACGGCCCGGTCCACGAGCACCGACTCCTCGCCGCCGTCGGCGTGCCGGACGACCACCTTGACGCGCCCGCCGGCCGGGGTGAGGGCGTGCACCCAGAAGCCGGTGAGCAGCCGGATCCGGCCGGCGTCGACGTGCTCGCGCAACCGCGAACCGAGCGCACCGCGCGCCGGCAGCGCGTCGGCGTCCCCGCCGCCGTACGTCCGCGCGGGCGTGGCGGTGCGGATCGCCCAGGTCACCTCGGTGTCGGGCTCGGCGGCGGCCAGGTCCGCCAGGGACAGCAGGGTGTTCGCGGCGGAGTGGCCGGCGCCCACCACGAGGGTGTGCCGGCCGGCGAAGCGGTCCCGGTCGACGCCGAGCACGTCGGGCAGCGCGTGCTCCAGGTACGCGGCGACATCGGCCTCACCCCGGGCGGGCAGGCCGGACGCCCCGAGGACATTCGGGGTGCCCCAGGTGCCGGAGGCGTCGATGACGGCGCGAGCCAGCAGCTCGGTGCCGTCGGCGAGGCGGACCAGGAACGGGGTGGTGTCGCGGCCGGCGCTGCGCAGCCGGTCGAGGCCGAGGCGGCTGATCGCCTGGACCCGGGCGCCGTAGCGCACGTGCGGCTTGAGCTGCGGCAGCTCCGCGAGCGGCTGGAGGTAGGCGGTGGCCAGCTCCGCCCCGGTCGGCAGTGCTTCCGGGTCGGGGGCGACCCAACCGGCCTCGTCGAGGAGCCGACGGGCGGCCGGGTCGATGTTGTAGCGCCAGGGTGAGAAGACCCGGACGTGCCCCCACTGCCGCACGGCGGCGCCGGGGGTGTCGCCGGCTTCCAGAACGGTGTACGGCAGGCCGCGTTCGTGCAGGTGAGCGGCGGCGGCGAGACCGGTCGGGCCGGCACCCACGACCACGACGGGAAGGTTGTCCAGAGCGTTCATCGGGAGACTCCTTGTCAGGTGACGGTGGGGCTGCGGCGTTCCAGCAGGACGACGTCGCGCCAGCGGCCGTGGTGGCGGCCGACCCGCTCCCGCACGCCGATGACGCGGAAGCCGGCCCGCTCGTGCAGGGCCAGGCTCGGGGTGTTCTCCGGGAAGATGCCGGACTGGATCGTCCAGATGCCGGCGGCCTCGGTCGACGCGATCAGCGTGTCGAGCAGCAGTCGGCCGACCCCGCGCCCCTGGGCTGCCGGGTCGACGTAGACGGAGTGTTCGACCACTCCGGCGTAGACCGGGCGGCTCGATGTCGGGGTGACGGCGATCCAGCCGAGGATGGTGTCGTCGGGCTCGACGGCCACGAAGCGGTGCTCGGTCAACCGGCTGGCGTCGAACGCGGCCCAGGTCGGGGCGGTCACCTCGAAGCTGGCGTTGCCGGCGTCGAGGCCGGCCTGGTAGATCGCCAGGACCCGGTCGGCGTCACGGGTGGCCATCGGACGCACGGTGAGGGTGGCCATGGGCGGGCTCCGTTCGGTGTCGGCGCGCTTCGCGGGCACTGTCTCGACGTCTGTCGAATCAGACACTTGCACACTGATTAGATCTCTGTCAACCTAGAGCAATGTCGAAACAAGCGGCCGTGGACGCGCCCTGCTGCCCGCCCCTGACCGAACGGCGTGTGCCGGCCGAGACCGCCGCCGTGCTCGCCCCCGCGTTCAAGGCGCTCGGCGACCCGGTCCGTCTCCAACTGATGTCGATGATCGCCTCGGCCGAGGGCGGGGAGATCTGCGTGTGCGACCTGACCCCCGCGTTCGACCTGACCGGCCCGACCATCTCGCACCACCTGCGGACGCTGCGCGAGGTGGGGCTCGTCGACGCCGACCGCCGCGGCACCTGGGTCTACTACCGCGCCCGCCCGACCATCCTGCGCCAGCTCGCCGGGTTGCTCGGCGCCCTGCCCGCCGGTGACACAGTCGACGAGCCGCCGCACCAGGCACCGGCCCGACGGGATTGTTCGTGAGCACCGGCACGATCCCCCGGACCGACCCGGCCGGGAGTGCGGTGGTCGGTCGCCTCTCCCGACTCGACCGGTTCCTGCCGGTCTGGATCGGGCTGGCCATGGTCGCCGGGCTGCTCCTCGGCCGGCTGATCCCCGGCCTGGACAGCGCGCTCGACTCGGTGACGATCAGCGGCATCTCGCTGCCCATCGCGATCGGCCTGCTGATCATGATGTACCCGGTGCTGGCGAAGGTCCGCTACGACCGGCTCGACACCGTCACCGGTGACCGGCGGCTGCTGGTGTCCTCACTGGTCCTCAACTGGCTCGTCGGTCCCGCCGTGATGTTCGCCCTGGCCTGGATCTTCCTGGCCGACCAGCCCGCGTACCGCACCGGTCTGATCATCGTCGGCCTGGCCCGCTGCATCGCCATGGTCATCATCTGGAACGACCTCGCCTGCGGCGACCGGGAGGCCGCCGCCGTCCTGGTCGCGCTCAACTCCGTCTTCCAGGTCGTCGCCTTCGGCCTGCTCGGCTGGTTCTACCTCTCGGTGCTTCCCGACTGGCTGGGGCTACCCGGCGCCGAGCTGACCATCTCCGCCTGGGACATCGCCCGCAACGTGCTCATCTTCCTCGGCATCCCGCTGCTCGCCGGCTACCTCACCCGCCGCCTCGGCGAACGCGCGAAGGGCCGCACCTGGTACGAGGCCCGCTTCCTGCCCAGGATCGGCCCCGCCGCCCTCTACGGCCTGCTGTTCACCATCGTGATCCTGTTCGCCCTCCAGGGCGACGCCATCACCAGCCGCCCCCTGGACGTCGCCCGCATCGCCCTGCCCCTGCTGGTGTACTTCGCGCTCCTGTGGGCCGGCTCCTACGCCCTCGGCCGGGCCATCGGTCTCGGCTACGAACGCACCACCACCCTGGCCTTCACCGCCGCCGGCAACAACTTCGAACTCGCCATCGCCGTCGCGATCGGCACCTTCGGCGTCGCCTCCGGCCAGGCCCTCGCCGGGGTCGTCGGCCCGCTGATCGAGGTGCCCGTCCTGGTCGGACTGGTCTACGTCTCGCTGTGGGCGCGCCGCCGTTTCTTCACCACCGGATGATCGAGAGGCACCATCATGAGCGACAAGCCCAGCGTCCTGTTCGTCTGCGTGCACAACGCCGGCCGGTCCCAGATGGCCGCCGGCTGGCTGCGCCACCTCGCCGGTGACGCCGTCGAGGTCCGCTCGGCCGGCTCCGCGCCGGCCGAGACGGTCAACCCCGCCGCCGTGCAGGCCATGCGGGAGGTCGGCATCGACATCACCGACCAGACCCCCAAGCTCCTGGAGTACGCCACCGCGGAGTCGTCGGACGTCATCATCACGATGGGATGTGGGGACGCCTGCCCGGTCTTCCCCGGCAAGCGCTACGAGGACTGGAAGCTCGATGACCCGGCCGGCCAGGGCGTCGAGGCCGTCCGACCGATCCGCGACGAGATCCGTGACCGGGTGGAGAAGCTCCTCGCCGGGCTTGCCCGCTAGGACCTCCCGCACACCACGCGCCGGGACGGCGTCTCAGCGGCCACCGGCGGCCAACTCGGCGAGCATCCCCTCGCAGCTGCGGACGACCACCTCCGCGCCGCGTCGCTGGGCCAGTGGGAGCACCGGATCCTCCGCCCGGTCCCGCCACCGCCACTGCGCGTCGGCGGCGACCTCCCAGAGCCGTTGCGCGGTCGCCTCGTGCTCGACGCCGAGTCGGGCGGCGAGCCCCACCCCGTCGCCGCCGATCAGCCGCTGCGCCTCCGCGGCCAGCTCGGCGTCGAACCCGAGTCGGGTGTGGCGCAGCGCCACCAGCAGGCGCAACTCCCGGAACTCGTGGGCGCCGGCGAGGATCTGCTCGATCGCGCCGGCCAACTCGTCGGAACCCCGCACCGGTTCGGCCCGCAGCAGGGCCTCCACGGCGGCCAGCGCCGACCGGGCTTTGAGCGTGTCGCGGCGGTCGATGAAGCAACGGGTCATCGACTCCCGCAGCTCGGTGAGCCCGCTGCGCCGGATGAGTTCGGCGGAGAGCTTCACCCGGTCGTCGAAGCCGGACCGGATCAGGGTGGTCGCCAACCGGATCCCGAAGAGCCCGAAGCGGTCCAGCAGGGCGGTGCGCAACTGCGGGTCCATCGCGACCGGCAGTTCGCCACGGCTGAAGCGGTCGGCGGAGAGCAGGTGGGCGTCCAACTCCGCCCGGGGCACCCGGGCCAGCGTCGCGAGGGCGGCGACATCCGACTCGCTGAGCATCCGACCGGCCAGGCCGATCGACCCGCTGCACGCCACCACGTTCACGGCGAGGGCGCCCACCCGGGGATCGCGGTAGTGCCGTCGAGCCAGTTGACGTGCGGTGAGCAGGCCGTCGATCCGGCCACCGCCGGTCTCGTCGGCCCGGGACAGCACCATGATCACGTTCACCGGGGCGGCCTGACCGACGGCGCTGTCCCGGCCGGACTCCAGCACCCGCAGATCGCTGTCACGACCATCGCGGGTCAGGAACAGCACCGCGTCCGCGTCGCGCAGCACCCGATCCATCACCGACACGCGACCCCGCTCACCGGCGCCGGTCAACGCCGGGGTGTCGATCAGCGTGACCTGGCGCAGAGCCCGCGTCGGCCACTGCACCACGATGTCGCGTACCTCCCCCGCGCGCCAGCCCAGATCCACCCGCATCCCGGTCGCCGACTTCACCACGGTCAGCTCCTGCGCGGGCTGACCGACCGGGTACGCGGTGGCGCGCGGCGCGGCGCCGTCCTCGTACCAGGTGAAGGCGCCATCGGCGCCCTCGACCGGCGCGACCTCCTCACCCATCAGCGCGTTGAGCACCGTCGACTTCCCGCACCGCCAGGGGCCGGCGACCGCGATCCGCAGCGGCTCCTCCAGCCGGGCCACCTGGTGGCGCAACTGCCCGACGGCCCGGGGATTGTCCCGGTAGAGGTCGAGGGCCTGGTGCAGCAACCCCCACGCCGCCTCGTCCAGACGCACCCCGACGGTCATGCCCGAGGCTCCAACTGCACCCCAGTGGCACGGGCACCGCTCACCTGTTGGGCCTGCTCGTAGAGCGCGGCCAACCGGGTCATCTTCAGTCGGATCTCGCGCTGCCGCTGCTCGCGTAGGGCGACGTCGGTGTCGGCCTCCTGCTTCGCGCTGCGGAACGACTGGACGATGGCCTCCTGAAGCTCCTCGGTGAGCCCGGTGAAGTGGTCCCGCAGCATCCGCTGCACCTGCCGCACGGCGTCGCGGCAGTCCCGGATGACGCGCACGAAGACGTCGTCGACGTGCCGCTGGATGGCCGTCTTCACGGTCGCCTGCCGACGGCGCAGCAGTTGCTTGCTCTCGTCACGGATGCTCTTGCCGCCGAACAGCGCGCCGATGCCGACCGAGACCGGGTTGATCATCGGCATTCCGGCCAGGGTCGTCGCCAGGCCGAACATCAGCATGCCGCCGTACGAGCCCTTCATGCCGGTGAACAGCTTCTGACCGGTGGTGAACCGGTCGACCTTCGGCCGCTCCAGCTCGGGCAGTCGTTCGCCGATGTCGTCCGGCATCGTCATCGACCACGGTGGCAGCACGTCGTAGCCGTAGCGGGTGAAGTTGGCAGCCACCCGGCGGGCGATCCAGTCGCAGCGCTGGATCAGCCACTCGTGGTTCGCCTCCGCCGCCTCCACCAGGCTGCGCTCCAGCCAGTCCTGGAAGGTGTCCCAGGCGACCAGCGGATCCGCCGTGTCGAACGCCTCGTCCACCGCCCGCAGGATCTGCCGGGTCCGGTCACGCAGGTCGTACTCGATGTCGGAGAGCAGGTCGGCGACCTCGTCGTTCAGGGTGTTCTGCCAGCGGGTGGAGCAGCGGCGCAACTCGTCCACCTCACGCTGGGCGGCGTGCAGACGGGAGATCGGCCCGGACTGCTCCTCGGCCTCCTGGGTCGCCAGCTCGGCACGCAGCGGCGCCGCCAACTGCTCCACCACCGTCCGGGCCACCGCCTGCACCGCCACCCGGGCCACCTGATCGGCCTTGCCGGACATGTCCCGCTGCAACCGGGCGATCAGCGCGGGGAAGCCGGACTCCGCATTGAGGACCCGGTCATCGGCGGCGGCCGCGCGCAGCCGCAACGCCGCCGAGACCGGGATGACCGGCGCCGGGATGCCGGCGTCGGCCAGGTGCTGCCGGTTGCGCTCGGCCACCGCACGCCAGTCCGCCACGAGGTCGGTCTTGCTCTGCACCACCACCACGTTCGGGTGCGAACGCATGACGTGCAGCAGCATGTCCAGCTCGGTGACGGAGAGTTCCCGGGTGGAGTCGGTGACCAGCAGTACCGTGTCCGCGCGGCCGGGAGACGCGACCGTACCCGCGCCACCGACAGCGGCGACCTCGTCGGTGCCGGGAGTGTCCACCAGCACCAGTCCGGCGCTGAGCAGGGCGCGGGGCACGCCGATCTCGACGTACGCCGGACCGCCCCCCGGCCGACGCCCGACGGTGCCGGCCACCCCCGCCGCGACCTGGTTGAGCGCCACCGGCGTCCGCTCGATGGCGACGGCGGCCGCGGTGCCGGCGGGCCGCCCCGGCGCCGGTGGCGGAGCCTGGGCCACCGCGGCGTACGCGGCCTCGGCGTGCTGCACCACGGTCGGCAGGACGGTGGTGCGACCGTCGCCCACCGGGCAGGCCGGCGCGTTGATGATCGCGTTGATCAGCTGACTCTTGCCCTGGTTGGGCTCGCCGACGACCAGGACGCGCAGCTTCGGGTCCAGCAGCTGGGCACGCTTCTGCCGCACTGTCTGGAGCAGGTCGTCCCGCCCGTGAGAGCTGCACGTACGGGCGATCTCGTCCAGCACGTCCAACCAGATCCCCGCCATCACCGCACCAAGTGTGCTGATTTCGGCTCAATTATCAAGAGGGACCGGTTGGGGAACTGGAGAGGGCCGGACCGCCCGATACGGTCCGACCCCCCGCTCCAGGTGGGAAAACCCGTCAGAGCAGGCCCCCGGTGATACCGAGCAGGCCGTGGTCCGACGAGGCGGGGCCACCATCGTGCGTGTCGCCGAGCACACCGTCGGTGACGCCGCCGGTCACGTCACCGACCGTGCCGGTGACACCGGGGAGGAGACCCTCCACCTGGTGCGTCACACCATCCACAGTGGACGGAACATCCAGCGGCGGGACGACGCCGCCGTGGTCACCGAGGCCCAGCCCGCCCAGAGTCTCGCCGACACCGAGGGAGCCGACGACACCGCCGAGGTGACCCTGGGTGCCGGACAGCACGCCACCGGTCACGTCGCCGCCCAGCAGGCCGTGGTCGGTGGTGTCGAGCAGACCGGCCGGGTGGCCGACGGTGCTGGTGACGTCGCCGAGCACCGGGTCCGCGATGCCGTCCACCGGCTGCACCACGTCGGCGTCGAGGGTGTGCGCCACGTCGTTCACGCCGGTCAGGTCGGTGTCCAGGCCGCTCGGGCCAACGCCCAGCCCGATCCCCGGCAGCACGGTGACCCCGGCCGCGACGGTGTTCGGGTCGACCGCGATGGCACCCAGCACGCCCGCCTTGACGTCCACTCCGCTGGGCGAGCTGGTGATGCTGATCTGCTGGGCCACACTCTGCAGCTGGCCGACCACGTCAGTGGTGTCGGTCACCAGCGGGTCCAGTCCGAGGTGGCCGATGGCCGGGGCGAGCGGCGCGACCGCCCCCGGCGCGTAGTCGACCACCAGCGGGACGACGTCCTGCACGTCCGCGGCGGTGATGTCGGTGAGCCCCGCGGCGTGCAGCGCACCCTCCGGGTCGAGGTCGAACGCCGACCGCGCGTCAGGGTTGGTCAGCAGGTCGAGCACGAAGTCGTGGAGGGTCTGTTGCGAGTCCATGTGCCGGTTCTCCTCGGATGTGGCGTCAGCGACCGTCTTGCGTCGACACGAACGCTACGAGTGGGGGGCGCCCCCGGACATCGGGGCTCGACCCGCATCCGATCCGGCTGAACTAGGGGCTCCGTCGCCTCGTACGTTAGGGGGAGATGGGGAAACCGTCCCAGCCAGATTAGGGTCCCGACCAGGGAGCGATCTCTGGTACGAACGTAGGAGCCCGCGGGGGGTCGCCGGGGGTGGTCGTCGGCGCGAGCGCCACCGACCGGCCACCTCACGGGGAGAGAAGAGACGGATGCGGTACGTCCTGGGGATAGACATCGGAAGCACCAACACGGCCGCCGCCGTCGCACGGCGTAACGGCACGACCTGGACGCGCCCCGAGCCCGTCGGGCTGGGCGCCGACTCGCCCCTCGTCCCGTCGGTGCTGTACCTGTCGGAGGACGGCTCGTTGCGCGTCGGTGAGCCGCCGACCGACGACGGCAGCCGCACCACCCGGGACTTCGTCCGCCGGATTGGCGACGACGTGCCCCTGCTGCTGGGCGGCGAGGCGTGCGCGCCGCAGACACTGACCGCCGAACTGGCGGGGTGGGTGGTGGAGCGGGTGCACGCCCTGGAGGGCGGGCCCGCCGAGGCGATCGTGCTCAGCCACCCGGCGGGTTGGCGCCCGTACCGGCGGGATCTGCTGCACCGAGCACTGTCCGACCTGGGCCTGCGGCACGTGACGCTGCTGCCCCGCACGGTGACGGTGGCCGAGAGCCACGCCGCCCGCGGGTTCGCGGGTACGACGGCCGCGGTCTACGCCCTCGGCGGCAACAGCTTCGAGGCGGCGCTGGTGCGGCGTACCCCGCGCGGCACGTACGAGGGGTTCGGCACCCCGCAGGGCCTCGACCCGATCGGCGGCGCCGACTTCGACGAGGCGCTGGCCACGCACGTCCGTACCGTGCTGGCCCGGGAGTTGGCGGCCACCGCGCGCCGCGGCACCCAGGCCGCACTACGCGGGCTGCGCGCGGAGTGTGACCGGGTCAAGCGGGAACTGACCGTCGACCTGACCGCCGACGTGGTGCTGAGCCTGCCGGGCGGCGCCGCGCGGATCCCGGTGACCCGGGCACAGTTCGAGGACATGATCCGCCCGACGGTGCAGGCCACCGTCGACCTCCTGCTCCGCACGGTGCACGGCGCCGGCCGGGCACCGGAGCAGCTCGACGCCGTCCTGCTGGCCGGCGGTTCCGCCCGCATCCCGCTGGTCACCGAGCTGATCGGCGCGGCTCTTCCGGTGCCCGTCGAGGTCCAGCCGGACGCGCAGCTGACCGCCGCGACCGGGGCTGCCATGGCCGCCTGCCAGGTGGTGTCGCCGCGCCGGCCCGCGCCGGCCCGCGACCCGGCACCGGTACGGCCCCGGGCGGGCGGTGCCGGTCCCGCGCGGGCCAGCCTCCCGGTGCCGCGCCGCCCGCACCACGACACCACCGTTCCCGCTGCTCCCCCTCCCCGTCCGCCGGTCCGGATCCTCCCCCTGGACCTGCCGAAGGCGTCCCGTCTGGCGTTGACCCTCAGCCGGGGACGCGAAGGATGACCACAATGATCATGAACGACGTCGCCGAGTCCCGACTGCTGCTGGGCAGTGGGCCACGCTCCCTTCTGGACCTGGTCGCCCGGGATCCGAGGGCCGCCCTCACCGTCGGGGTGTCCGGGCCCGGCGGCCACGGCAAGACCGCGCTGCTCGCCGAGGTCGCACGGCTGCACCAGCGGGCCGGCGTCACCGTGCGGACGAGCGCTCCCGAGCCGGGTGAGACGGTCGACCCGGACGCGCTGGTGCTGGTCGACGACGCGCACCTGCTCGACGACGACCGCCTCGGCGCGCTGCTGCGACTGGTGGCCGGCCGCCGCCACCGGCTGGTGGTGGCGTACCGCCCGTGGCCCCGGTCGGCTGCGATCACCGAGCTGGCCGACGTGCTGCGCCGCGACGGGCAGGCGGTGCTGCTCGGCCCGTTCAGCCGGGAGCAGACCGCGGCCCACCTCGCCTCGATGCCCGAGCTGGGCCGACGCGACGACCTGGTGGACTTCGTCCACACGCAGACCGCCGGTGTGCCCCGCGACGTGGAACGGCTGGCCCGAGGGCTGGCCGGGGCGGACACTCCGGGGGAGCCACCACGGTCCGTCCTGCTCGAGTTCGGTCCGGATCTGGACGCTCAACCCACCGCCGTGCGGCGGCTGCTGCTCGCCGTCGCGGCGGGCGTACCGCTACCGGTGAGCATGCTCGGCGCCCTCCTCGATCAGGAGCCGGAGGCCGTGGACGGACTGATCGCCACGACCAGAGCGGCCGGGCTGATCGGCGCGGACGGCCGGCTGGCGCCGATCGTTCGGCGGGTCGTCACCACGCTCAGCCCGGCCACCGACCGCACCGCCGTGTGGCGCCGCCTCACCGAGTTGCAGCTGGCACGCGGCGGCGCGGTGCTGCCGCTGGTCCGATCCCTGCGAGCGGTCGGCGCGCTCGCCGACTGCCCGGCCACGACGCTGACGGCCGCCGCCACGGAGGCGCTGGCCGACGAGCCGGCGTTCGCCGCCGACCTGTTCGCGGCGGCCACGGCGGCGGGCGCGCCGGCGAGCGCCCAGCAGGCGCTCGCCACCGCCCTCGCCGGCAACCTCGACGAGGCGCTGCGCCTGGCGGATCGGCTACTCGCCACCGCTGCGCCGACCGACCGCGCCGAGGCCGCCGTGGTGGCCGCGACCGCCCTGGCGCACCGCGGGCACGTCGGTCGCAGCGTGGAGTTGTACCGGTGGTCGGGCAGCGCCTCGTCGGTCGCGTTCGCCACCGTCGGCGGTCTCGCCGGCGGCGATCTGAGCGCCGCCGCTACGGCGCCGGCCGACGACCCGGCCGGCGAGCCACCCACGTTGCAGGCCAGCGCCGCCCGGTTGATGGCCGACGGGGTACGCGACAGCGTCACCGGCCCGCCGACCGCCGCCCTGTCGGCGCTCGTGCAGGCCGCCGCTCTGCTGGAGCCGGACGGCCGGGCCGCGCTCCTGCCGGACAGCCCGGCGGCGCTGGCCGCCCTCACCGCCGTGCACTGCGGTGAGCTGGAGATCGCCGAGCGGGTGCTGCACCGGGCCCTGGCCGCCGGGGTCGGGGGTCCGCTGATGACCCGCCGGCACCGACTGCTACAGGCCTGGATCCTGATGGTGCGGGGCCAGACGGCCGCCGCCGCCGACCGTCTCGCCGCCGCCACGGTCGACGGGCGGCCGCTGGAGTCCCGCGATCTGCTCTTCGCCGCCGCGCTGCGGATGGGCATCGCCCGGCGCAACAGCGACCTCGGAGCCCTCAAGAACGGTTGGGGGCAGGCGCTGGAGGCGGTGGTGCGGCACCCGGTGGACCTGTTCACGCTGCTGCCGCTGGGTGAACTCGCCATCGCCGGCGCCCGCCTGGGTGACCTGGCCCGACTGGAACCGTACCTGCGGGAGGGCCGCTCCCTGCTCAACCGACTGGACGATCCGCCACTGTGGAGTGTCCCGCTGCACTGGAGCGGCCTGCACGCGGCGATCCTGACCGACGAGCCGGCCGTCGCCGACGACCACGTCGCGGCGCTGCTCGCCGCCGCCGACCACAGCCGGTACGCGGCCGTGGTCGCGGCGGCCGGCGAGAGCTGGGTGGAGGTGCTGCGGGGCGCGGTCGACCCGGTGCGGGTGGAGGCCGCCGCCCGGGGGCTGCACGACACCGGGCTGTGGTGGGACGGCGCGCGACTCGCCGGGCAGGCCGCGATCCGTACCGCGGACCGGCGGGCCATGACCACCCTGCTCGAATGCGCGCGAGCGTTGCAGGGCCGCCCGGCCGGCGCCGACGCCGGGCAACGGCCGACCGGCGGCGAGAGCACCGCGCTGGTCGCCGACGCCATCGCCGGTCCCGCCCAGCCGGGGCTCAGCGACCGGGAGTACGAGGTGGCCGAACTGGTGCTGGCGGGGCTGACCTATCGGGAGATCGGCGATCGGCTCTTCATCTCGGCGAAGACCGTCGAGCACCACGTCGCCCGGATGCGTCACCGACTGAACTGCGCCAACCGCGCCGAGCTGCTGGCACTGCTGCGTACCGTCGTCGCCGACCGGGCCAACAGCACGGCCGGTCAGCCGTGGCCGCGGCGGTCGACCCGATGACCCGAGGAGGGATCCGGGCCAGACTCGTCGCGTTGGCGGCCGTGCTGATCACGCTCTGGTCGTACGCGGCCTACCTGACCGGTCAGGACGCGGCCGACCTGCTGCGGGTCCGGGCGCTGGCCGAGACGCTGGGCCAGCCGATCGACCGGCTGGTCCTGGGCCTGCAGACCGAGCGGAGGCTGACCGTCGAGACGATCGCCGGGGCCGCGTCGACGGAGTCCGCGTTGGCGGGGGCGCGCGCCGGGACCGACCGGGCGGCGGCCGAGGTTCGCGCCTTCACCGACGGCCACGACCTTCGGCTGCTCACCGCCGACGCGGTCCGGGACCGGGCCGACGAGCTGGTCCGGCGGCTGAACGGCCTGGGCACCATCCGATCCCAGGTGGACGCCGGGCGGCTCGACCGCGCCGGGGCCGTCGACGGGTACGACCAACTCGTCGCCGTCGCCTTCGCCGTGTACGGCCCGGAGTGGGGCGCCTACGAGAGCGACCTGGCCGCCGACACCCGCACCGTGATCGCGCTGGCCCACGCCCGCGAACTGCTCGCCCAGGAGGACACCCTGGTCAGTGCCGCGTTGGCCGGTGACCGACTCGATCTCGACGGGCGGCGTCGACTGGCCGCGCTGGTCAGCAACCAGCGCTACGCGCGCGCCGAGGCGGTCGCGGCTCTGCCGGGCGGGCAGCGGCGGTTCACCGAAGGGCCGCCGTTCGGGGACCTGCTCGCCCTGGAGGACGTGCTGTCGCGCACGGACACCGCCAGCGCGGTCGACGGGATCACCCGGGCGAAGTGGCGTACGACGGCCGACGGTGTGCTCGGCGCGCTGCACGAGCTGGTGACGACGGCGGCCCGGGACAGCGTCGAGCGGGCCACGCCGGGTGCCGCCGTGCTCGTCGCCCGCACCGGCGCAGTGCTGGGGATCGGGCTCATCGCGGTGCTCGCGGTCCTGCTGAGCTGGGTCGGCCTGGCCCGACGGCTGACCGAAGGGCTGGTCCGCTCCTCCGCCGATGCCCCGGCGCTGCCCGTGCCGCCGCCATCGGTCGACGACGCGCCGGCCCCCACCCGCGAGGCCCCGGCCACCGACGGCGCCGCCGCCCGGGAACTGGTGCTGCGGCTGACCCGCCGCAACCAGGTCCTGCTCCGCGACCAGCTCAGCCTGCTGGACGGGATGCAGCGGCGGGAACGGTCCGCCGAGGAGACCGACGAGCTGTTCGCGCTCGACCACCTCACCACCCGGGTCCGCCGCAACGTGGAGACGGTGATCACCCTGAGCGGCGCGACGCCGGCCCGCCGCTGGCGGCGACCGATGCCACTGCTCGACGTCGTCCGCGGCGCGGTTGCCGAGGTGGCCGACTACCACCGGGTCCTCATCGCGCCGCACTGGCCGTGGTCCCTCGCCGGCCCCGCCGTCACCGACGTCGTCCACCTGCTTGCCGAGCTGGTCGAGAACGCCCTCGCCCACTCACCGACGGACACCACCGTCCGCGTCGGCGGCGAACAGTGGCCACAGGGCTGCGCCGTCCTGGTCGTCGACGACGGCCCCGGCCTCGACGCGAGCGCGATGGCCGACGCGAACCACCTGCTGGGCGGTCCTCCGTCAGCGGACCCGCCGGCCGGCCCGGCGGGCCTCTACACCGTCGCCGTACTGGCCGCCCGCTGTGGCGCGCACGTCTCGCTGCGGCGCAGCCAGCGCGGCGGGACAGCGGCGGTGGTCCTCCTCCCGACCGGTCTGGTCACGGTGCGCGACACCGACGACGAGCCGGCGAGGCGTCATCCCGGTGCCCCGCCCGCGCGGGACGGGGGCACCTCGGGCGCCCACCTACCGACGCGGATCCGCCAACCCGGGCCGATGGCGCCCATCCCCGGCAGCGCCGGCCCCGACACCGTCGAGTTGCCGGTCGCGAGAACAGCAAGGAGACATCGATGACGCACGCAGTGGCCACCGAGGACAGCCTGACCGGTGCCCTGGACCGGCTGGTCGATCGGGTGCACGGCGCGGAGTTCGCCGTGGTGCTCTCGCCCGACGGCCTGCCGCTCGGCGGTTCCCGCCAGGTGGGGGCGAAGCTGGCCGAGCAGATCTCCGGCATCGTCGCCGGCCTGCTGGCGCTGGGGCTGGCCGCCACCCGCACCTGCGACGGGGGTGGGCTGCGGCAGATCGTGGTGCAGATGTCCCGGGCGTTCCTGTTCGTCGCCACCATCCGCAACGGAACCATCCTCACCGTACGGATCGCCGGTGACGACGCCGAGGTCGGCGACATGGCGTACGAGGTGGCGCTGTTCGTCGGGCAGGCCGAACGGCACCTGCCGGTCCGCCTCGAACCGGCCTCCTCGGTGCAGAGCGGGGACGCCGGTGTCCACCAACGACTCCGCTGACGAGGCGTGGTACGACGACGACGCGGGCCCGGTGGCTCGGCCGTACACGATGACCGGCGGGCGCACCGCCCCCGAGCGTGGCCGGTTCGATCTGATCTCGCTGGTCGTCGCCCGGCGGACCGCCAACCCGCGGACGCCGCTCTTCCCCGAACAGGCGCGGATCGTCGAGTTGTGTCACCATCCAGTGTCGGTGGCCGAGCTGGGCGCCGAACTGGACCTGCCGTTGGGGACCGTCCGGGTGCTCCTCGGTGACCTGCTCGCGGCCGGCCTGATCGAGACGCACGAACCGCCGACGCTGTCGGAGCTGCCGTCCGCGGAGCTGCTCGAGTCGATACTCGTCGGGCTACGCGCCCTGTGAGCGACCGGGCGGAGCGCAGTCGCGCGTCCGGTGACGAAGTGAGGGGGAGAAAGGCAGTGCCGGCACCACCGCCGCAGCCACGTCGTACCGTGGCGATCATCCTGCTGGACCGGGTCGTGGCCCTCGCCGCGGCCACACGGCGGGTGTTCACCGGTCAGGGCGACATCTCGCGGGCCACCTGGGTGGCGGTGATCTCGGCGCTCGGGGTGCTGGTCGCGACGACGGTCTCCGTCGTCGCGGTGCTGCGGTCACCGGAGAAACTGGCGCCGGTGACGCTCAACCCGCCACCCTCGGTCGACCAGGTCGGGACACCGCCGGCCGGTACGCCCCGGGCGCACGCGATCCCGGCGGCCACCAGCCCACCGGCCGTACCGCCGGGCTCCCCCACCGTGGCGCCGACCGCCGGAGCCGCGACCACCGGGCCGTCGCCGTCGGCCGCCACGACCGCGCCGAGCCCGGCCGCCCTGGGCGCCGAGTTCGCCATCGCGGACACCGCCCTGCTCAGCTACGGCGCCAGCGTGACGATCAGCAATCCCGGCCAGGTGCCGGTGCCGCAGTGGAAGCTGGCCGTCACCCTGCCCCGGGAGTCGCTGCGGGTGAGTGAGGTCGAGGGCGCACGAGCCGTCCAGGATGGTGCGGTGTGGACGTTCGTGCCGGACGGCAGCGTCGGGCTGGTGCCCGGTGGCGCGTCGGTGCGGGTGACGTTCCGGGTGAACGGCGCACCGGTCGGCGCCGCCCCGACGGCCTGCACGATCGACGGGGCGGCGTGCACCGGCCTGCCGGACTGACGGCGGGGCCACACGTCCGGCCTCAGCCAGCGACCACGGACGGCTCGGTCCGCACCGTCTCGCGCGGCAGAATCGGCAGCGCCGGCGCGAGAGCCGCCAGCATGAGCAGGCCACCGACCGCGAGCAGGTCGAGGGTGACAGCCGGCAGCACGATGCCGACGAGCAGCAGGGGAACGCTCCACCACGGCAGCCGCCGTCGGGCCGCGAGCATGCCGGTGAGGACGAGCAGCCCGACGAAGAACAGCTGGGGTACGACGTCGTAGACGGCCATCTCGACGCCGGGGATGTCCTTGAAGTCCCTGCTGAGCGCCGACATCTCGGCCCGGTCCGCCGCCAGCAGCCCCTCCACCATGTCGGCGCCGAACTGCACCATGGTCGCGGCGAGCCCGACCAGCGTCACCGCCACCACGCCGGTGCGCCACCGACCGGCCGGCAGCAGACGGGACAGCGCGACGACGGCCGGCACGAAGAACACCATGCCGGCGAGGCCGGCCAGGTGCGCGGCCTGCCAGTCGAGCCCCGGGCCGTACACGTCGTCGGATCTCCCCCACAGCCGGACGAGCCCGTAGGCCACGATGCCGACCGGGCCGGCGACCACAGAGAGCGCAGCGTGTTTCATGCCCGCCATCATCTGGCCGCCGGTGCCCGCCCGACCTCCGGGCGCAGCCCCGGTCCGACCCCTGATCCTGGTGTCAGGTCTTCCACCGAGCAACCCTGAGCCCTGGCACGCCCCGCTACGCGCGTGGCCACACCTGGATCAGGAACTTCTCGTGACCGGCCGGGAAGCTCGGCCCCCCGTCGTCGTCCATCGACGCACACAACGCCTCATCGATCTCGACAGGCTCAATGTGCCACCTGTCGAACGCTCGGCCGAGCTCCTGCCTCCCACGGACGTAGAGACGCGCACGGTAACCACCCGCCGCCGGGATCTCGATGAAGAGGTCGGTCGGTCCTTCGGTCACGATGCTGGCACGGAGGTCACCCGCGAATAGCTCGCAATCACTGGCGTCCTGCTCCTCCCACCCATCGTTCGCCGCGGGCGAGACCGGTTGCTGGGGAGGCTCCCCTGTCCACAATTGCAGGGTCACCTCGGCCTCGTGACCGCTCCCGGCACTCCTGACGGCGAGCCAACCCGTGCCGCCGCTCAATCGGCCTTCGATCGGAGGGCGAGGGTGTTCATATGTGGTGGTTGCAGGGGTTTGAAGGTAGAAAGATGAGTATTCAACGAAGACGAGCCCGGACGAATGAGCCGCCGGCGTGGATGGCGAGAGATGCACGAGCCGTCGCGGCCGGCTAATTAGCGGGCCGAGGTGTCCCGGACGGGTCGCACGTGCCGGAAGGCGGCCAGCAGGGCGGTGACGAGGCCGGCCGCCAGCAGAATCCTGACCACGTTGAACAGCACCGTGTCGCCCGTGGAGTGCGGCGGGAAGATGTCCTTGATGAGCCAGCCGACGCCCAACCCCAGCCCCAGGCAGGCGTGCATAGCCGCCCGCAGGCGCGGCGAAGGCTGCGGACGCCCGAAGATCCGGGGCACCCTCGTGCCGCCACGGCTCCTGGCGAAGAGCACAGCGGCGAGGGCCAGATTGGCCGCGGCGACCACCCCGGCCAGAACCACGTCCACGGATCCCATGAGGCCACACGCTAGCGGAGGGACGCCAGCGGCCAGGTTTCCGGAGATCGGCTCATGCCGACCGAGCGCATCGCTGGACCATCCCGGCGGGCGATGCGGCGGGACGTCGGCGATGCTGGGCGCATGGAGTACGTGTCCAGAGTGCCGCGACCGCCGCTCGACGGGCTGATCGACGACCTTTACTACCTGGAGGGCACGTCGCCGTACGCCCGGCTGATGCTGCCGGCAAGTCCGGCGGCGTTCCTCATCGTCAACCTCGGGGCACCCTTGCGCATCCGCGCGGGCACCGACATCGAGACGGCCGAGTACGCCGACGGCTGCGTGGTCACCGTGCCCACCCGCGCGTTGGAGTTCGGCTACCCGCCCCGGACCCGGTCCGTCGGCGTGCACTTCAAGCCGTGGGGGGTGGCGCCGTTCCTGCCGATGCCCGCGGCCGGGCTGTGTGACCGGCCGGTGACGATGGAGCAGGTGTGGGGTCGATCGGCCGTCGCCGAGCTGCGCGACCGGCTGGCCACGGCCGACGGACCGCACGAGATGCTGACGGTGCTCGAGGAGGGGCTGATCCGCCGGCTGCATGAGACCGCCGGCCTGGGGCTGGTCCGCCATACCGGCAGCGTCATCGCGGCGACCGGCGGCGCGGTGGCGATCGGCGACCTGAGGGTTTCCGCCGGTGTCAGCAGCACCCATCTGGCACAGCGGTTCAAGGAGCTCGTCGGCGTCACGCCGAAGCGGCTGGCCCGCTCCTACCGTTTCGCCGCCGCCGTGTTGGCGATCAACCCCGCCGAACCGATCGACTGGGGCGAGCTCGCCAGTCGCGCTGGCTATTTCGACCAGGCCCACTTCGGCCACGAGTTCCGGGCCTTCACCGGGCTGACACCGACCCGGTACGTCGACGTCCGGCAGCGGTTCCTGCGCGAACATCCCGGCCACGTGCTGGACAACTGGCCGCTGCCGGCCGATTGATTTCGTACCAGAGCGACGGCTCAGGGCACGCTAACTTGGGGGCACCCAACGCAGAGGAGAGCCCGTGGGCACGGTGGTCATGTACAGCTCGGTGTCGGTGGACGGCTTCATCGCGGACGAGAACGACCAGCCCGGGCCGCTGTTCGACTGGCTGTCCAGCGGTGACGTCCCGTTGGACGACAGCGGCGTGCTGAAGGTGTCGCAGACGTCCTACGACCACACCCGGCCGTACTGGGACTCGATCGGGGTGACAATCGTCGGCCGCCGCGTGTTCGACATGACGGACGGCTGGGACGGGAAGCCTCCGGGCGGGATCGACCACGTGGTCGTCGTGACGCACCGGCCGGCGCCCGAGGGCTGGGATCCCGAGGCGCCGTTTCACTTCGTCGACGGCGTCGAGGCAGCCGTGGCCAGGGCGCAGGAACTCGCCGGTGACCGCATCGTCGAGGTCGCCGCCGGTGACGTCGGCGGCCAGGCGCTCGCCGCGGGCCTGATCGACGAGGTACGCATGGACGTCGTACCCGTCGTGTTCGGGTCCGGCAAACGCTACTTCGGGTCGGCCCACGCCCAGCACCTGCTGGAGGACCCGGACGTGGTGCAGGGCAACCGGGTGCTTCACCTGCGCTACCGGGTACGCCGTTGACCGACCTGAGCGGGCACACGAAGAGCCCGCCGCGCTCGTGCTCCTGCGCGCGTCCTCGATCACGTGATGCTCAGCAGTCGTCGACGAGCCGATTCACCTACTGAGCATCACGTGATCGAGGATCTGCGGCGGTCAGAAGTCGTCGTCGAACGCCACGGTGCCGGTCACTCCGACCTGGTAGGCCGACACCCGCCGTTCGAAGAAGTTGGACAGTTCCTGCACGTCCTGCAACTCCATGAAGGCGAACGGGTTGGCCGACCCGAAGTGCGGCGCGATGCCGAGTTGGGCGAGGCGCCGGTCGGCGACGTGCTGGAGGTACTCCCGCACGTCCGCGAGGGTCAGCCCGGGTACACCCTGGCCCACCAGGTCCTCGGCGAACTGGACCTCACACTCGACGGCCTCGGTGAGCATCTGGCGGACCTGGTCGGCGAGGTCGTCGTCGAACAGGTCGGGCTCCTCGGCGCGGACGGTGTCCACCACGTCGAACGCGAACGCCATGTGCATGGACTCGTCGCGGAACACCCAGTTGGTGCCGGAGGCGAGGCCGTGCAGCAGGCCCCGGGAGCGCAGGAAGTAGACGTAGGCGAACGCGCCGTAGAAGAACAGCCCCTCGATGCAGGCGGCGAAGCAGATCAGGTTGAGCAGGAACGTGCGCCGGTCCTCCCGGGTCCGCAGCTCGCGCAGGTCGTGCAGGGAGTCGATCCAGCGGAAGCAGAACTCGGCCTTGCGGCGGATCGACGGGATGTTCTCGATGGCCGCGAAGGCCGCGTACCGCTCGGTCTCGTCGGGCACGTACGTGTCGAGCAGGTTGAGGTAGAACTGGACGTGCACCGCCTCCTCGAACAGCTGCCGGGACAGGTAGAGGCGGCCCTCGGGGCTGTTGACGTGCTGGTAGAGGTTGAGCACCAGGTTGTTGGCGACGATCGTGTCGCCGGTGGCGAAGAACGCCACGAGGCGGCTGACGAGGTGCCGCTCGGCCGGCGAGAGCTTGTCCAGGTCGGCGAGGTCGGCGTGCAGGTCGACCTCCTCGACCGTCCAGGTGTTGCGGATGGCGTCGCGGAACCGGTCGAAGAAGTGCGGGTAGCGCATCGGGCGCAGGGTGAGGTCCATCCCGGGGTCGAGCAGCATGTGCGTGGTCCTCGTGTCGGTGGTGGCGTCGGCGGCGGTCACTGGCAGGCCTCGCACGACTCGGGGTTCTCCAGCGAGCAGGCCAGCGCATCCGCGTCGACAGCGCCGACAGCGGTGGCAGCGCCGACAGCGCCGACCGCGCCGAGGGCGCCGACAGCGGTGGCAGCGCCGACCGCGCCGAGAGCACCGGGCGCGCCGACGGCGACGGTGGCCTGCTGGATCCGCGTGGCGGGGCGCGAGCGCAGGTAGTAGGTGGTCTTCAGGCCGGCCTTCCAGGCGTACAGGTACATCGAGGAGAGCTTGCCGATGGTGGGCGAGGCCAGGAACAGGTTCAGCGACTGGGACTGGTCGATGAACGGCGCGCGGGCGGCGGCCAGGTCGATCAGCGCCCGCTGCGGCAGCTCCCACGCGGTGCGGAACAGCTCCCGGACGCCGGCGGGCAGCTCCGGGATGTCCTGCACCGAGCCCTCGGCACGCTTGATCGCCGAGCGGATCTCCTCGGTCCACAGGCCACGGGCCTTCAGCTCACCGACCAGGGCCGTGTTGACCTGGAGGAACTCCCCGGACAGGGTTTCGCGCTTGAACAGGTTGGACACCTGCGGCTCGACGCACTCGTAGCAGCCGGCGATCGAGGCGATGGTGGCGGTCGGGGCGACAGCCACCAGCAGCGAGTTGCGCAGCCCGTACGCCTCGACCCGCTCGCGCAGCGCGTCCCACCGCGCGGTCTGCGTACCCTCGACGCCCCACAGGTCCGGCTGGAGCTGGCCCCGCGCGGCGCGGGTCTGCGGGTACGCCGGGTGCGCGCCGAAGCGGCGCGCCACATCGGCGGAGGTCTCCAGCGCGGTCAGGTACAACTCCTCGCTGACCCGGGTGGACAGCTCCCGCGCGGCCGGCGAGTCGAACGGGAGCCGCAACGCGAAGAACACGTCCTGAAGGCCCATCAGCCCGAGCCCGACGGGGCGCCAGCGCGGGTTGCTCGCCGCCGCCTGTGGGGTCGGGTAGTAGTTGATGTCGATGACCCGGTCGAGGAACGTCACGGCGGTGCGGACCGTGGCGCGCAGCCGCTCCCAGTCGAGGTCGCCGTCGGCGAGGTGGGCGGCGAGGTTCACCGAGCCGAGGTTGCACACGGCGGTCTCGGCGTCGCTGGACACCTCGATGATCTCGGTGCACAGGTTGGACAGGTGCACCACGTCGCCGTCTTCGGCGGTCTGGTTGCACAGCCGGTTGGCGGCGTCCTTGAAGGTCATCCACCCGTTGCCGGTCTGGGCGAGGGTGCGCATCATCTTGCCGTACAGCTCCCGCGCCGGCACCTGCCGCACGTAGCGGCCCTGTGCCTCGGCGGCCCGGTACGCGGCGTCGAACCGCTCCCCCCACAGGTCGGGCAGCTCGGGCACCTCGTGCGGGTCGAACAGCGACCACACCTCGTCGGCCTCGACCCGGCGCATGAACTCGTCCGGGATCCAGTTGGCCAGGTTCAGGTTGTGGGTGCGGCGGGCGTCCTCGCCGGTGTTGTCCCGCAGTTGCAGGAACTCCTCGATGTCCGGGTGCCACGGCTCCAGGTAGACGCAGGCCGCGCCCTTGCGCCGGCCGCCCTGGTTGACCGCGGCCACGCTGGCGTCCAGCGTGCGCAGCCACGGCACGATCCCGTTGGACTGCCCGTTCGTGCCGCGGATCAGCGCGCCCCGGGACCGGACCCGGGAGTACGCGATGCCGATGCCGCCGGCGAACTTGGACAGGTTCGCGACCTGCGCGTACCGCTGGTAGATGGAGTCCAACTCGTCGCGCGGGGAGTCGACCAGGTAGCAGGAGGACATCTGGGTGTGCCGGGTACCGGAGTTGAACAGCGTCGGTGAGCTGGGCAGGTAGGCCAGGCTGGACATCAGCCGGTAGAAGCCGACCGCCTCGTCGGGGGTGGTGGACAGGCCACAGGCCACCCGCAGCAGCCAGTACTGCGGAGTCTCCAGCACCAGCCGGGTGCTCGGGTGGCGCAGCAGGTACCGGTCGTAGACCGTGCGCAACCCGAAGTACTCGAAGCGCCGGTCGCCGTCCGGGTCGACGGCGTCGTCGAGCATGGTGGCGTGCGCGGCGACGAACGCGGCGGTCTCGTCGCCGATCAGGCCCTCCGCGTGACCGGTCCGGATCGCCGCGCTGAACGAGGTGACGCCCTGGCGGCGGACCTCCTTGTCGACGTAGACGGCCAGCAGGCGGGCGGCCAGGCGGGAGTACTGCGGCTCTTCGCCGATCATCTCGGCGGCGGTCTGGATGGACAGCCGGTCCAGCTCGGCGGTGGTCGCGCCGTCGTAGAGGCCGCTGATCGTGCGGGTGGCGACCCGCAGCGGGTCGACGTCGGTGAGGTCGTCGGTCCACCGCTCGACCGCCCGGACGATCCTGTTGACGTCCACCGCCTCGGTGGCGCCGTCGCGCTTGCGGACGCGCATCTGCGTCCGGCGGGGGGCCGCGCCGCTGGCGGCCGGGGCTACCTCGGTAACTGTCACCACTCGCTCCTCGGAGTTCGAGACCTGATGGTCCGGACACGAGGAGACAGACACCGGCGGACGCCACGCCGCGACGGCGTGGGTCAGGTGGCGTCGGCCGTCCCACGCGGCCTCGGACCGCCGTACGCCCGGGTGTGGGCGTACGGCGCGCTGGCAGGTCTTCGGACTCGCGGGCACGACCGGGTTCGCCGGTCTCCTACTGGCCGTCGCTTCCCAGGCCGTGTGGTGGCCCAGTGCTGATGACGGCGGTCGTTCCCACTCACCGCTGCGGGACAGTCCCGGATTTCCACCGGGTTCCCTGTTGCCTCGACCACTCCGGGTGAGCGGCCGAACCAGCTGCGCTCGACACCATATATAGGGACGCCGTGGTTGTCACACCCCACATGTCGGGCCGGGCGTGTCGGTGACACCCGTCACCGGAGGGCGGGTCAGTTCCCGACGGTGACCGGCTGCGGCACGCGCGAGCGGCGTTCGACCGCGAAGCTGACTGCCGCCAGGCCCAGTCCGAGGATCGCCAGGACCACGCCCACCCAGGCCGGCGCGAGGTAGCCGAACCCGGCGGCGATGGCGACGCTGCCCAGGGCGGCGCCGAGGCTGTTCGCGATGTTCATGGCCGACTGGTTCATCGCCGCGCCCATCAGCTGGGCGCCCGGCGCCACCGTGATGAGGCGGGCCTGCAGGACCGGCCCCAGGTAGAGGCTGGTCGCGCCGACCAGGAACGCGCCCACGAACAGGCCGGCGGGGTTCGACGCGACGAGGCCGAACACGGCGATGCTCACGATCATCGCGACGAAGCCGACGATCATGCTGCGGCGCAGGTCCCGGTCCGCGAGCCAGCCGCCCAGGGCGTTGCCGACGGTCATGCCGAGACCCACCGCGACGAGCGCCCACGGCACGGTCGCGGCGGAGAGGCCGGCGACGTCGGTGGTGACCGGAGCGATGTACGTGTCGACCGCGAAGAAGCCGGCGAAGCCGATCGCCCCGGTGGCCGCGACCAGCCACACCTGCCTGGTCCGCAGGGCCCGCAGCTCGGCGGCGGGCGAGCCCTCCACCGCCGCGGCGACCTCCGGGACGACCGCCAGCACGGCCAACAGGGTGAGCACGAAGACCCCGGCGATGACCAGGTACGCGGTGCGCCAGCCGGCCGCCTGCCCGAGTCGGGTGATCAGGGGTACGCCGACCACGTTGCTCACGGTCAGTCCGCTGAGCACGGCGGCGAAGCCGCGGGCCTCGTTGCCGGGGCCCAGCAGGGTCGCTGCGAGCAGGCCGGCCGCCCCGAAGTACGCGCCGTGCGGCAGGGCCGCGACGAACCGTGCCACCAGCACCAGGTCGAACGTCGGGGCGGTCGCCGACGCGACGGTGCCGACGGTGAAGAGGACGAGCAGGCCGAGCACCAGCTTCTTGCGGGGCAGGCGCGCGCTCAGCGCGGCGATGAGCGGGGCGCCCACGACCACCCCGAGCGCGTACGCGGTGATCATCCAGCCCGCGCGGGCCACCGCGTCGGACGGCGACCGCGCGTACTGCTCGGACAGCAGGTCGCGGCCGATGTCGGGCAGCAGGCCCATCGCCACGAACTCGGTCAGACCGACGGCCACACCGCCCAGGGCCAGGGCGGCCACCGCCGAGAGCCGTCGATTTCTGCTCAATCCATCCACCGGGAGAATTTAGCAACAGCGTTGCGTAATAGGGTGGCGAGATGACGCGCACCACAGCCGACGTGACGTTCCTGCGCGGCTACAACCAGGCGCTGGTCATGGCGGTGGGGCGTACCGTGCCGACGTTCGAGCGGTCGACCATCGTCCAGGCCACCGGCCTGACACCACAGGCGGTCTCCAAGGTGATCGCCCGCCTGACCGCCGACGGCCTGATCCGTACCGCCGGCGTCCGCCGCCCGGGCATCGGCAAACCCGCGGTCGTCTACGAGCTGGTCCCCGACAGCCGGTACGCCATCGGCGCCCACGTCGCCCGGCGCACGCTGCGCCTGGTGCTCGTCGACCTGGCCGGCGCGGTGCACCACTCGGCGGTCAGCCCGCTGCCCGACGACTTCACCCCGCAGCAGCTGCTGCACGCCCTGCGCACCGGCATCGGCGCGATCACCGCGGGCCGGGATCTGCGGGGCCGGCTCACCGGCGTCGGCATCGGGATGATCGGCCCGCTGGACCACGAGCACGGCCTGGTCCGCGACGCCCACGGTCTGCGGCACTGGCACGACGTACCGCTGCGCGAGCTCGCCGAGGCGCACCTCGGCCTGCCGGTCCACCTCGACAAGGACGTCACCGCGGGGGTCACGGCCGAGGCCTGGCGGCACGGCGGAACCTTCGGCGACGCGGTCCTCATCATGGTCGAGTCCGGCATCGGCGGCGGCTTCTGGCTGGGCGGCACGGCCCACCGGGGCGCACACACCAACGCCGGCGAGTTCGGCCACACCGTCGTCGAACTCGACGGCCCGCTCTGCGTGTGCGGACGCCACGGATGCCTGGAGATCGTGCACAACCGGGCCGCCGAGGCCGGCGACATCGCCCGGGCCGCGCGGGTCCTGGCGGTCGGCGTCGTCAACCTGCTGCAGACCCTCGACCTCGCCCACGTGGTGCTGGCGGGCGCCGACCTGCTGCGGTACGCGCAGCCCTACCTCGCGGCGGTCGAGGAGGCCGTGCACACCGACGTGCCGCGCGCCGACTGGCTCACCACCGACGTCACCCTCTCCAGCCTGGGCGCCGACGTGATCGCGGCGGGCGCCGCCATGCAGGTCCTCGACCGGCACTACGGCGTGCCGGAACTCGCCCTGCTCCAGGGGTGACGATCAGCGGTTCAAAGATTTGATGTATCGGGCCAATCGGCGAGGCGACCACAGCTCGCGATCCCTCATCAAAACGCACGTCCGAGTCCATCGACGTCGTTGACGCACCGGATCAAGCCTCCGTATACTCCCAGTGATCATCCGATCTTTCCCCGAGCCGGGCGAGGAGCGCATGCCGCAGATCACTGCCGTCACCGTCGAGGACGTCCGCTTCCCCACCTCCCTGACCGCCGACGGGTCCGACGCCATGAACAAGGACGGTGACTACTCGGCGGCCTATGTCGTCCTGCACACCGACGGCGTGGACAGCGCGGGTGCGCCGCTCGCGGGTCACGGGCTGACCTTCACCATCGGCCGAGGCAACGACATCGTCGTCGCGGCGGCCGTTCACCAGGCCCACCGCCTGGTCGGCCTGGACGTGGCGACGATGGCGGCGGACATGGGGGCGGTCTACCGCCTGCTCACCTCCGACTCGCAGCTGCGGTGGCTCGGGCCGGAGAAGGGCGTCGTCCACCTGTCCCTCGCCGCCGTGCTCAACGCCTCGTGGGATCTGGTGGCCCGTGCCGCCGACAAGCCGCTGTGGCGGCTGCTCGTCGACATGTCCCCCGAGCAACTCGTCGACATCGCGGACCTGCGTTACCTGTCCGACGCGCTGACCCGGGACGAGGCGCTGGCCATCCTGCGCGCCAAGGAGGGCACGAAGGCCGATCGCCTCGCCGAGCTCGACCGGACCGGCTATCCCGCGTACACCACCTCGGCCGGCTGGCTCGGCTACGGCGACGACAAACTGCGCCGGCTGTGCCAGGAGGCGGTCGACTCCGGCTACGGGTACGTGAAGCTCAAGGTCGGCGCCAACCTCGACGACGACATCCGCCGCTGCGCGATCGCCCGGCAGATCCTCGGCCCGCACCGCAGCCTGATGATCGACGCCAACCAGGTGTGGGACGTCGGTCAGGCCATCGAGTGGGTCAAGGCTCTCGCCCAGTTCAACCCGCTCTGGATCGAGGAGCCCACCAGCCCCGACGACATCCTCGGCCACGCGGCCGTTCGCCGCGCCGTCGCGCCCATCGGGGTCGCCACCGGCGAGCACTGCCACAACCGGGTGATGTTCAAGCAGCTGTTCCAGGCCGAGGCCATCGACTTCTGCCAGTTGGACACCGGCCGGCTGGCCAGCATCAACGAGATCGTCGCGGTGCTGCTCCTCGCCGCGAAGTTCGACGTCCCCGTGTGCCCACATGCCGGCGGCGTCGGTCTGTGTGAGATGGTCCAGCACGTGTCGGTGCTCGACTACGTGGCGATCTCCGGCGATCTCACCGGCCGTGTCACCGAGTTCGTCGACCACCTGCACGAGCACTTCACCGACCCGTGCGTCATCCGGGACACCGGGTCGGGCAGCGGTTACGTCCTGCCCGAGCGGCCCGGCTACTCCACCCGGATGCGGACCGAGTCGGTCGCGCTCTACCGGTTCCCCGACGGCCACTACTGGGCCGCGGCGGACCCGACTACCGTGTCATCTCCGGAGCCGTACGTGATCGCGGGTGGAACGGCCACCCCCGCCGGCCGCTAGGAGGTGTCATGTCCCGCACCGACGAAGTGGTCAACGGCATCAAACGGATGATCCTCGAAGGGCAGTTCAAGCCCGGCGACCGGCTGCCCATCGAGAAAGACCTCGCCGAGTCGCTCGGCGTCTCACGGGGATCGCTGCGCGAGGGCATGTCGGCCCTGTCCATCCTCGGCATCGTCAACATCCGCCAGGGCGACGGCACCTACGTCACGAACCTCGACGCGCCGCAACTGCTGGCCCCGATGGGCTTCGTCGTGGACTTCCAGGGCCAGGGCGACCCGCGGCACATCCACACCGTCCGACGGCTGTTGGAGTGCGAGGCCGCCCGGCTGGCGGCGACCAGGATCACCGACGAGGCCCTCACCCAGGCAGGGGAACTGCTCGACGAGGCGGCCCGGATCGCCGGTCAGTCTCCACAGGACCACGAACGAATCATGGAGATCGACATCGCCTTCCACCGGATCATCGCCGTGCACGCCGAGAATCCGGTGCTCGTCGGCCTGATCGAGGCGTTCGCCGGGCGCACCCTGCGGGGGCGCTTGTGGCGGAGCCTGCACGAGGAGGGCGCGGACCGGCGTACCCACGACGAGCACGTGGCGATCCTGAAGGCCCTCGTGGCACGCGACCCCGAACGGGCCCGCATCCGGATGGCCAACCACCTGATCGGGGTGGAGGAGTCGTTGCACTGGTTGCCCGACGAGGGTGACGCGACCGCCGAGACCCCCCGGACGTGAAGGTCCACCCTCACGACTGCACGTCGAGCAGCCCCACCTCGTACAGCGCCGTCCAGAGCTGATCCGGGACGTCGGCGTCGGTGCGGCGCAGGGTTTCGGTCACCTGGGCCGCGTCGCGCATGCCGACCACCGTGGAGACCACGGCCGGGTGCCGGCGGACGAACGCCAACGCCGCCTCGGGCAGGGTGACGCCGTACGCCCGGCACACCTGCGCCGCCCGCCGCGCGTGCTCGATCACCTCCGCCGGGGCCTGCTGATAGTCGTAGACGGCGTCGGACGGCGGCATGTCCCGGGCCAGCAGCCCGGAGTTGTAGACCCCCGCGATCACCACACCGACGCGGCGGGCCTGCGCGGCGGGCAGCAGGTCGGTCAACGCACCCTGCTCCAGCAGGGTGAACCGGCCGGCGCACATCACCACGTCCACATCGGTCTCCGCCACGAACCGGGCCAGCATCGCGGACTGGTTCATCCCGGCCCCGATCGCCCCGATCACACCCTGCTCGCGCAGCTCCACCAACGCCGGCACCGCCTCGTACGCGGCCTGCTCCCAATGCTCGTCCGGGTCATGCAGGTACACCACGTCGATGCGGTCCAGGCCGGTACGCCGAAGGCTGGCCTCCAGCGAGCGTCGTACGCCGTCCCGGCTGAAGTCCCAGACCCGCCGGTGCTCGGCCGGCACATCGAACCCGTCCGGATCCCGCAGATGCGCGGTCTCCGGCGACGGCACCAGCAACCGGCCGACCTTCGTCGACACCACGTACTCGTCGCGCGGGCGGGAGCGCAGCGCGGCACCCAGGCGCCGCTCCGACAGGCCGAGCCCGTAGTGCGGCGCCGTGTCGAAGTACCGGATCCCGCCGTCCCACGCGGCGTCCACCGCGGCGGCGAAGTCCTCGTCCGACGTCACCCGGTAGAGGTTGCCGCCCTGCGAAGCGCCGAAGCCCAGCGCGGTGAGGTGCGGCTGACGGCCCGTCACCGGCCGAGCCAGCCGCCGCCGACGGCCGGGACGATGCCGGTGTATGCCACCGCGATGCGGACCTGCCCGGGGCCGGGCGGCTGCAGGGCGCGGTCCACGATCGCGGGATCGGGCGCGCCCCGGCAGACGACTGCCGTCACCGATCCTCCCGTTCCCTACTGGTGCTTCCGGTCATCGCGGCGACCAGGTCGTCGGTGGTCACCTCGTCGGCGCGCATCCGGGCCGCCCGCCGGCCGAGGCGCAGCACCTCGACCCGGTCGGCGATCTCCAGCACCTGCGGCATGTTGTGGCTCACCAGCACCACCGACATGCCGGCGTCACGGGCGCGCCGGACGACGTCGAGCACCCGTCCGGTCTGGACGACGCCGAGCGCCGCGGTGGGCTCGTCGAGGATGACCACGTTGGTCGCCCAGATGATCGCCCGGGCCACCGCCACGCACTGCCGTTGCCCACCGGACAACACGGCGATCGGGGTGGTGACCCGGGGAATTCGTACGCCCAGCTCGTCCAGCGCGGCGGCGGCGCCCTGCCGCATGGCCCGTTTGTCGAGCAGCCCGAGCCGGCCGAGCGGCCCGGAGCGCAGGATCTCCCGCCCCAGGTACAGGTTGGCCGCCACGCTGAGGTCGTCGGCGACGGCGAGATCCTGGTAGACGGTTTCCACGCCCGCGCGCCGGGCGTCGACCGGGTTGGAGAACTGGACGGGACGACCGCCCACCCGGATCTCACCCTCGTCGGGCGGGTGCACACCGGACAGCGTCTTGATCAGCGTGCTCTTGCCGGCGCCGTTGTCGCCGATCAGCGCGACGACCTCACCCCGGTGGACCGTGAAGTCGGTGCCGCGCAGCGCCTCGACGTGCCCGAACCGCTTGACGATGCCGCGGGCTTCGAGGACCGGCGGTTCCGCGGCGGCCGGGCTCTCGTCGGTGTCGGTGAATGCCGTTGGGGTCGCGCCCATCACTGCACCGGGGGGTTGGCGCAGCTGGGCTCGAGCACCGCCTTGATCTCCGCGGAGTCGATGTTCTCCTTGGTGACGAACGTGACCCCGGTGTCGGCGGACGCCAGCGGCGCCTTGTCCCGGAGGTGCTTGACCATCTTGTCGACCCCGAAGTAGCCCATCTTGAACGGGTTCTGCACGACCAGCGCCGAGATCTGACCGCTGCGCACACCGGCGATCTCGTCGGGGGCGGCGTCCCAGCCGATGATGACCACCTTGCCGGACTTGCCGGCGGCCTGGATCGCCTGCGCGGCGCCGAGCACGCTCGGCTCGTTGGCCGCGAAGACGCCGGCGAGGTTGGGGTTGGCGGTGAGGATGTTCTCGGTGACCCGCCGTGCCTCGTTGACGTCACTGCGGCTGGGCTGCTGACCGACCAGCTTCAGGTTGGGGAACTGGGCCAGGCCGGCCTTGAAGCCGTCGACCCGCTCGGTGTTGGTCTGCGATCCGGGCTGGAACTCGACCAGCGCCACCTCGTGGTTGCCGGGGCCGAGTTCGGTGGCGAGCAGCTTCGCGGCCTCGACCGCCGATGCGCGGTTGTCGGTGGCGAAGAGCGGAACGGCCGACGGCTGCGGGCTGGTGCCGGAGTCGATCATCGCGACCGGGATGTTGGCGGCGAGCGCCTGGTCGGTGGCCGGCGCCAAGGCGCGGGAGTCGGTGGCCGCGTAGACGATGCCGTCGACCTTCTTGGTGACGAAGTTCTGGATCAGGTTGACCTGGCCCTCGACATCGGTCTCGGTCGTCACCCCGTCCCACTGGACGGTGACGTTGCCCGCGCGTTGCGCGGCGCAGTCGGCACCCGCCTTCACCGTGTTCCAGTAGTCGGCCCCGACGGCCTTCGGCACCACGGCGAGCTTCAGCGGCCCGCTCGCGTCCTTGGTCGCGCCGTCGCCTCCGTCGCGGACCTCGACCCCGCCGCAGGCGCTGAGCAGAGCAGTCGCCGCGGCGGCAGCCAGGATGGCTCGTGTGCGCAGGAGGTGCCCTCGCGCGCGCCGGCTGGTGGTGGTGTGTGCCATGGTGTGTGTCCTTCCTCGTTCGGACTCTCGAAATGGCATGTCAACCCCGTGCTTGCAGCCGCCGGCGGCGGTACTGGTCGAAGTAGACGGCGGCCCAGATGATCAGGCCGACGATCACCTGCTGGTAGTGGATGCTGATGTCGAGCAGGACGGCGCCGTTGCGCACCAGGGCGATGAGGAAGGCGCCGATGATGGTCCCGACGATCCGGCCCTGCCCGCCGAAGAGGCTGGCGCCGCCGATGACCGCGGCGGCGATGACGTCGAGTTCCAGTGAGATGCCGTAGTTCGGCTGACCCGAGTTGACCCGGGAGGCGGCGATCATGCCGCCCAGCCCGACCAGGACCCCGGCCAGCACGTACACCCCGGTCAGGTAGCGACCCACCCGGATGCCCGAGCGGCGGGCCGCCTCCAGGTTGGAGCCCATCGCGTAGGTGTACTGACCGAACCGGGTCTGGGAGAGCAGGAAGGCGACTCCGACGGCCACGAGGGCGGTGATCACCACGGCGAACGGGATGCCGATGATCTCGCCGTTGCCCAGCAGCTGGAAGGACCGGGGCAGTCCGTAGACGCCGACCGCGCCGGTGATGATGAAGACGAGACCGCGACCCACCGACATCGTCCCCAGCGTCGCGATGAACGGCGGAATTCGGGCGATGGTGACCAGCAGCCCGTTCACCAGCCCGGCCAGCGCGCCGACGCCGATTGCGACCGCGGTCGCGGCCCAGAGCGGGAAGCCGAGGTCACGGACGACCATCGCCCCGGCGACGCCGGCGAGGGCGGCGACCGACCCCACCGACAGGTCGATGCCCTTGGTGATGATGACCATCGTCTGCGCCGCGGCGATGATGGCGATCACTGCCGTCTGCGCCCCGATGTTGAACAGGTTGTCCGCCGTCAAGAAATAGGGACTGGCGAAGCTCAACGCGATGAACAGGACGACGAGCGCGGTGGCGGCGGTGAACTCGGAGACGGCGTGCGAGATCCGTTCTCGGAACCAGTCGCTGAGTTCGCCGCGCTGCCTGCCGGCGGTTGCCTCGACGGTACTCATCGTCGGACCTGACCTCCCCAGCCGTGGCTCCGACACCCGACGGATCACCGCCGGTGAGCGGAGCACCTGTGAGAACCGAGCCTCCTCGGCAGGGAGAGCACGAACCGAAGCCCGCATCACCGTCGAGATAGGTCGGATGTTTCGCTCGATCAGGCGTTACCATGCCATGCATTCAGGTATGTTGCCAAGGTCTTACGACCATGTTTTGCCATCGTTATCCGAGCCGCCGGCCGCATACGTCCGATCAAACTGCCACCACCACGACGGCCCCGGACGTGGCACCGCCGGACGTCGGCGATGCGGCCCACTCGGGCGTCCACACCGGAATGTCGGCAGGATGCGGCGAGGTGGCGAGCCACGCACACGGCATCGTGGATCGACCATCGTCGGCCCGTGCATCTTATCGATAACACACGATGTATCGATACCGGATCGCGAAGGCGTCCGCGCCGCGGCCGGACCCAGAGGTGGTGGTGCGCGTCGACGATGCCCGACGCGAGCGGGTCGCTGGTCGTCATCGGCCACGCCCTGGTGCGCTCAGGCACCCGCCCGGCCGGTGGATCGGTCGGCAGCATTGACGTGTTAGCGGTAACAGGCACCTACCATCGGCCCGCAGCCGGATCGGACCCGCGCACCGACAGAGGCGGTGGCCACCATTGGCATCGAGCTTTGGTATGACGAATCAGCCGACACCGATCCGGCTCGAACAGCCACCGACCAGCCGCACCCGCACCACGACCGCAGGCACCGACGGCTTCGGGTCCGGGCCCGTGCGGCCGGGTTGACCGCCCGAGGCGGCACCGATACCGTCGACCCACTATCTGCGGCGACGCGAGGGAAGCCGGTGTGAATCCGGCGCGGTCGCGCCACTGTGAGCGGTCCACCGTTTCGACGGAGGCCCGCGAGCCAGGACGCTCGGTCGTCCGCAGCCTTGCGATGGGGACGCGTCATCCCCGGGGAGGTTCGTGTACGCATGTCCAGTTCCACGTCCAGCCAGCCGTTGGTGCACCCCGCTGGCACCGCACGTCTTCTGTGGACGGTCCTGACGACCGTCGCCGTGCTCACCCTGCTGGCCTACCTTGTCGCCTTCGACCAGGGCGCGGTCTCGCGCAGCGGCATGTACCTGCACGAACTCATGCACGACGGGCGGCACCTGCTGGGTGTCCCGTGCCACTGAACACCACCACCGCTCCCCCGTTCGTCACCGTCCTCGTCCGTGGCCTGCTCGCCGGACTGGTAGCCGGCCTGCTCGCGGGGGCGTTCGCCTACGTCGCCGGTGAACCGCGGATCGAGGCGGCCATCGCGATCGAGGAGGCGGCCACGCACGCCGAGCCGGCCGCCGGCGGGCACCAGCACGAGGACGCCCTGGTCAGCAGGAGTGGTCAGCGGGGTGGGCTGTTCCTGGCCACCGGCCTGTTCGGTGCCGCGATGGGTGGCCTGCTGGCCACCGCGTACGTCCTGCTGTCGCGCCGGCGACGCGCCTACGACGACGGACGGTCGGGGCTGCTGCTGGCCGGCGCGGCGCTGCTCGGCGCGGTGATCGTGCCGTTCCTCAAGTATCCGGCGAATCCGCCGGCGGTCGGCGACCCGGCGACCATCAACCAGCGCACCGTCACCTACCTGCTGATGGTGGTGCTCGGCCTGGTGGCGGTCTGGGCGGGCTCGTTGGGCTACCGGGCGGTCGGCGTCGGGGCACCGACGTGGCTGCGCGTGGCCGCAGCCGTCGGCGGCTTCCTGCTGGTCACCGTGGTGTCGTACGTGGTGATGCCGTCCTTCCAGGAGGTCCCGGCCGACTTCCCGGCGACCCTGCTGTGGGACTTCCGGCTGGCCTCGCTCGGCACCCAGGTCGTGCTCTGGACCGGGATCGGTCTGCTGTTCGCGGCCCTGATGCACGACCGGCGCCGGGCCACGAGCGCGGCGCCGGTGACGTGACCGCCACCAGCCTGCGGCTGGTCGCACACGGGCACACCGCCGCCCTGCGCAGGGCACGCTTCGGCGGAACGGACGACGGTCTGGACGAGGGTGGCCTGCGGGCCGTCCTCGCCCTGGCCTGCGCCCCAGAGGGCCGGTGGGGACACCTGGGCGCCGCCGATGTCGGGCTGTCCAGTCCCGCGGCGGCGGCCGTCCAGACCGCCGACGCCCTCGGCCTCACGCCGACCGTCGAGGCGGCGCTGACCGACTGCGACTACGGCCACTGGACCGGACGGTCACTCGACGACGTCGCGGCCGACCAACCGCAGGCGCTGCACGAGTGGCTGTCCACACCGGACGCGGCACCCCATGGCGGCGAGTCCGTGACCGCGGTGCGGGACCGCGTCGGCCACTGGTTGGACGGGCAGCGCGGACGCGGGCGGCGGGTCGTGGCCGTCACCCACCCGCTCGTCATCCGGGTCGCGGTCGTGCACGCCCTCGGGCTCCCGACGGCGACGTACCGCCAGGTGGACGTCGAACCGTTGGCGGTCGTCCGACTCACCGACCACGGCGCACGATGGCAGCTACGACTGGCCGCACCCGCGACACCGCGGATGTCCGCCTGAGCGTCGGCCCGGCCGGCAGGCCGTGGCCATCCTTCTGGACGGCCACGGCCTGAGCCCGGCTCCGGGCGCCTGTCAACGGCGGCCGAGGATGGGCGTCAGGACCGAGGCGGCCAACAGGTACGCCCCGAGCACCCAGCTGATGTCGCTGGTCAAGACGCTCAGGGCCCTTCCGATGGTCGGCTGCGCTCTCCTTCGGAGTCGGCCTGACATCGTTGTCATCGAGCTCGTGACGATGAAGGCGGGAGTTAGGGGGACTGCCGCTGATAGTTCCGGGCAGGGCACAGCGATGTCAACGGGTTGATCACACCGAAACGTCACGGTGGCGGTCGTCAGGCGAACACCGGCCGAACCGACGACGGGCGGTGCGGCGGGAGGCTGACCGCCGGCACCGCCATGTCGCCGTCCGTCCGTCGCCTGGCGATCCGGCCCGTGTCCGCCGTGGACAGACTCCCGCATCCGCCGACGCACGCGGCAGAGGAATACGACCCGGGTCTGACAGAGGGGGCCGAAGGTCCCCCCAGGAGCGGTACGGCGGCACTGATCGGCAGCCCGCGCGGCGAGTGGAATAGGGGCGACACCGACGAACGAGAAAGGACGTGGACACCATGACCGCCACTCAGCTCCCCACGACTCCCCGGCACGACACCCCCGCCGGACGCAACGGCACCACGGTGACCGCTCCCGCGACCGTCATCACCACCACCGAGACCAGGACGCAGAAGGCCACCCGGTTCACCCTCGCCGGCCTGCGCATCGCCCTCGGCTGGATCTTCCTCTGGGCCTTCATCGACAAGGTCTTCGGGCTCGGCTTCGCCACCAAGGCCCAGGGCGCCTGGATCGACGGCGGCAGCCCCACCAAGGGCTTCCTCGGCAACGCCGTCACCGGCCCGTTCGCCGACGTGTACAAGGGCTTCGCCGGCGCCGCCTGGGCCGACTGGCTCTTCATGATCGGCCTGGCCGCCATCGGCACCGCGCTGATCCTCGGCATCGGCCTGCGCGTCGCCGCGGTCGCCGGTGGCCTGCTCCTGGTCCTCATGTTCACCGCGGTGCTGCCCCCGGAGAACAACCCCGTCATGGACGACCACCTGATCTACGCCGCTGTCCTCGCCGTCCTCGCCCTGACCGCCGCCGGCGACACCCTCGGCCTCGGCAAGCCGTGGGCCAGGCTCCCCCTCGTCCAGCGCCTACCCTGGCTCCGGTAACCACCACGGATCGTCCACGGTCGGCACCCACCGGTGCCGGCCGTGGACGTCGTCGTGCCGGTGCGCCGGACACCGCCGCGACCCTGAGGGTGCCGTCGAAACTTTCGGGTGTTTTCCGGATCGAACTGAGTCGATCTTTATTCGGTGCTGGATGGGCTCTTCGTCGTCTGACACCCGACCCGCGCGTCCGCGCCGCTGCGGTTCCGGAGCCCTTCCGGAACTTGTTGACGTGCCGGAATTCTCGCTGTAATACTTCGATTCATTGAGGTCGATGCGATCAGTTCGTCGGGTACCAGTCGACCTTCCCACCCATACCCACCTGTCCGTGGCGCGCCGCCGCATGTCCGGCGCGCGTTCGGGCCTGGTTGAAGGGGCACCAGATGAGCACTGTCTCCGCTGGCGTGGTCGCCGGTCCCAAGCGGCTTCGTGCGGCGCTCGCCGTCCTCGCCACCGCCGTCGCGACCTGCGGCGTCGTCATCGCCGCCACCGCCACCGCGTCAAGCGCGGCCGCCTGCAACGGCTACGTCGGGCTGACCTTCGACGACGGACCGACCGGCAGCACCGGCGCACTGCTGAACGTGCTGCGCGCCAACGGCGCACGGGCCACCATGTTCAACGTCGGGCAGAACGTGCAGAACAACCGGTCGGCGGCGCAGGCGCAGGTGGCCGCTGGCATGTGGGTCGGCAACCACAGCTGGAACCACGCGCACATGACCTCGATGAGCCAGGCGCAGATGCAGTCCGACCTGTCCCAGACCAGCTCGGCCATCCAGTCGGCCACCGGCAGCCGGCCGCAGCTGTTCCGCCCGCCGTACGGGGAGACCAACGGCACCCTCCAGTCGGTCGCCTCGTCGCTGGGCATGCGCCAGGTGATCTGGGACGTGGACTCCCAGGACTGGAACGGCGCCAGCGTCAGCCAGATCGTGGCCAACGCCAGCCGCCTGCAGAGCGGCCAGGTCATCCTCATGCACGACGGCATCCAGAACACCCGGGACGCGATCCCGCAGATCATGGCAAACCTCACCAGCCGCAACCTGTGCCCCGGCATGATCTCGCCGTCCACCGGCCGGGCGGTCGCGCCCGACGGCACGACCCCGCCGCCCGGCACGACCCCGCCGCCCGCCGGCAGTTGCTCCGCGACCGCGACCACCACCAACGTCTGGGGTGACCGGTACAACACCTCGGTGACGGTCAGCGGTGCCACCACCTGGGCCGTGGTCGTGGCCCTCACCGCACCGCAGACGGTCGCCACCACCTGGAACGGCACCCCCAGCTGGGACGGCAGCGGCACCGTCATGACCATGCGATCCAACGGCAGCGGCAACACCTTCGGCTTCACCACGATGTTCAACGGCAACAGCGGCGCCCGCCCGCAGATCCGTTCCTGTACCGCCGGCTGACACGCCGTCGGCTCCACCGGTCGTGCGTGGCGACGCGGCGGTCGCCACGCACGACCACTCCCCTGCCCGCCGATGTGCCGACGCACGGGATGCAGCCGCGGCCGTGAAGTGCGTACAGTTCCGGGTCGGACGTGGGCGGGCCGGGGGAAACCGGCGTGGGGAACGGGACGAGACAAAGGCGCATGACGGCAGACAGCATTACCGAAAACGGTCAGCATGGGATCGACCGCAGCCGACTGGAGACCTGTCTCAGCGTCTTCGAGGCGTTGGAGTCCCTGCCGCCCGACCACCCCGACGTGGTGCGTGTGCAGCGGGCCACCGCGAAGCTCTACAAGATCATCAAGCAGCGGCGACGTGAGGAACGGCGCGACGCCATCCTCGCGGCCGACCGTGCGGTGACGGAGGCCACCGCGACCGGCGCTCCGGGCCGCATCGACGACGAAACCCAGGGCATCCCCCTCGCCTCGCCCACCGAGGGCACCACGGCCGGCTTCCTGCACAACCCGCGCGGCTGCTACGTCTGCAAGCAGCGCTACCGCGAGGTCGACGCCTTCTACCACCAGCTCTGCCCGTCCTGTGCCGCGCTCAACCGGGAGCGCCGCGACGCCCGCACCGATCTGACCGGTCGGCGCGCGCTGCTCACCGGCGGCCGGGCGAAGATCGGCATGTACATCGCGTTGCGGCTGCTGCGCGACGGCGCGCACACGACGGTGACCACGCGGTTCCCCCACGACGCGGTGCGCCGGTTCGCCGCGATGCCGGACAGCGCGGACTGGCTGCACCGCCTGCGGATCGTCGGGATCGACCTGCGCGACCCCGCCCAGGTGATCGCCCTCGCCGACTCGGTCAGCAGCCAGGGGCCACTCGACATCCTGATCAACAACGCGGCGCAGACGGTTCGCCGCTCCCCCGGGGCGTACGCGCAGCTCATCGCCGCGGAGGCCGCGGCCCTGCCGGACGGGCCGCTGCCGGAGCTGATCACGTTCGCCAAGCCGGACGGCCACGGTGCCCCGGCGGGCAGCCTGACCGTCGGCCCGCAGTCGACCGCGCTGACCCCGCACGCGCTCACCGCCCTGGCGTTGACCAGCGGCTCCGCTTCACCGGAACGGATCGCCGCGTCCACCGCCATCGACGCCGGCGGCCTGGTGCCGGACCTCGACTCGGTCAACAGCTGGGTCCAGCGGGTGCACGAGGTCGACCCGGTCGAGCTGCTCGAGGTGCAGCTCTGCAACGTGACCGCGCCGTTCGTGCTGGTCAGCCGACTGCGACCGGCGATGGCCGCGGCGCAGGCGCGCCGCAAGTACATCGTGAACGTCTCAGCGATGGAGGGTCAGTTCGGTCGCGGCTACAAGGGGCCGGGGCATCCGCACACCAACATGGCCAAGGCCGCGTTGAACATGCTGACCCGGACCAGCGCCCAGGAGATGCTGACCGACGGCATCCTGATGACCAGCGTCGACACCGGCTGGATCACCGACGAGCGGCCCCACCCGACGAAGATGCGGCTGGCCGACGAGGGCTTCCACGCCCCACTCGACCTGGTCGACGGCGCGGCCCGGGTGTACGACCCGATCGTCCGTGGTGAGCTGGGCGAGGACCTGCACGGGGTCTTCCTGAAGGACTACGCCCCCTGCGCCTGGTGATCGATGTTCCCACCGCTCGACGAGGAGAAGGTACATGTCATCCGACCATGACCAGTGGCCGACGCTGGACGAGCTGCTGCGCGAGGAGAGCGAGCTGGAGCTCGCGAGCCTGACCGAGACCGACGCGTTCGAGTTGGGCGTGCTCGCCGTCACCGCCGCCGCGCAGCAGCGGCTCCCGATCTCGGTGGGCGTGTGGCGGACCGGACGCCAGCTGTTCCACAGCGGTCTGCCGGGCTCGACGGCGGACAACGACGGGTGGCTGCGCCGCAAGGGGCGCGTGGTGCTGCGGTTCGAGCGCTCGTCGCTGTACATGGCCCGGCTCTGCCAGGACAAGCAGACGACGCTCACCGAGAAGTTCGGCCTGCCGGCCTCGCGGTACGCGGCTGCCGGCGGCGCGGTGCCCCTGCGCGTTCGCAGCGCCGGCGTCGTGGGCTGGTTCGGAGTGTCCGGCCTTCCGCAACTGGACGACCACCGCTTCGTCGTCGACGTCCTCCGCAAGCTTCCGGGCTAGCCGCCCGGTCGGCCCCGGCGGCCGCACCGCGAGGCCGCCGGGGCCGTGCCGCCGGACCGATCGTCATCGCGCCAGCACCGGGGCCGCACGAGCGTCGTGCCCAGCTCGAAGGTCTGCGCGGGTCAGTGGCGGGCGCGCCGGTTGGCGCGCAGGGCACTCAGGATCAGGCCGGGCGAGGCCAGCGAACTCGGATGCTCCCGCATGGAGACGACCTCGTTGAACCGCCGGGCGACCCCGACGTCGGTGACCGTCGCCTCGACGATCTGCCGGCTCGCCCAACTGGAGAGCCGGTAGCCGCGCGGATAGGGCCCGTCGACGTGGGGCCGCGCCAGGTCCGCCGAGGTCGAGATCGACCAGGCGGCGTCCACCACGACCTTCTGCATCTCCAGGTACGAGCGGGCGGGCACGCTGAGATCCGGCTTGGATCGCAGGTACGTCGACAGGCACGCCGCGTGCAGAGCCGCCGCCGTCATCCCCTGCCCGTACACCGGATTGAACGACGCGACGGCGTCACCGACGCTGACGAGCCCGGCGGGGAACCGCTTGATCGCGTGGAAGTCCCGTCGCCGGCTGTCGGCGTGCGCGTAGGTCCGCACGTCGCCGAGCATCTCGTTGTCGGCCACCGCACCGAACTCGGGCGGGAACTGCTCGCGCAGCCGGCGGACGAAGTCCTCGGCGGTGCGACCCGGTCGATCGTCGCCGTACCCGGCCATCATGGCCATCCACTGACCGTCCTCGATGGCGAAGTACGCGGCACCGGCCACGTCGGCTTCCATCTGCGGGCTGTGCAGCGCCAGGACGACCGTCGACGCCGGGTTCGCCTCGGTGCGCCGGAACAGCGCGGTCGCGTAGTTCAGGTGCACGGTCATCCGCCGGGTGACCGGCCGCTCCCAGCCGGCCTGCTCCAGCCAGTCCGACAGTCTGCTCGAACGCCCCATGGCGTCCACCACGAGGTCGGCGCTCTCGGCGCCCGGTGCCCCGTCGCAGCGGACCCCGGTGACGGCGGTGCCATCGAACACGAGGCCGGTGGCGCGGGCGGCGACGGTCTTGACGTTGGGCAGCCGCAGCACCTGCTGGCGGATCAGCCCCTCCAGCAGCGGTCGGCTGCCCGCCAGGCTGTCGGCGTCGTCGGGCACGACAACCTTCAGCCGACCGTCGAAGTAGTTGCGTCTGGCCTCCGGGGGCGCCTCGACCGCCCCGTTGGCCACGGCCGCTTCGCGGAAGCCGGGGAACAGGCGTTCGAGGTGGAGGAAACCGCCGGGCAGCAGCGCGTGCAGCTGGGTTCCCTGCGGTACGCCGGGCCGATCCCCGGACACCTGCAGGTCGTCCCGCTCGATGATGATCACGCTGTCCGCGTAGTCGGACAGCACCCGGGCGGCCAGCAGACCGGCGACGCTCCCGCCGATCACGACCGCCTTGCCCAGGACCGGGGTCGCCTGGTCGGGAGGTCGCACGGCGTTCAGCACGGCGAAGACCTGAGCCGGAGAGAGGGACATCGTGCTCTCCAAGAGATGCGAGGCATGGTGACCGTGCCGTACTCGTCGGCGGGTGCGGCACGGACGGGACGGTGGACGGTCGTCGCGATTGCCCGACGATCGTTGCACACGGCCGGATGCTGCCTTGACAGCTCCACGCGGTTGTCGGATAGCGGCCAGGATGCTGGACGAGGCCGACCTTCGGGTGGAGTGACCCGGGTGGTTCCGTGATCGCGACCGACGCCGCCGGTAACAGGGTCGGGTTCGGCTCGGCCGGGCAGACCCCGGCGGCGTCCGACCCCGTCCGCGCCGCCGTCGGTGACCTGCTCGCCAGGACGGTCACCTGACCGACCGCCCGGCGCCGCGCGGATCGCGGCGTCCCCGCCGGTGAGCAGCGCCGCCGGTTATGCCGCCACCGCGGCGGCGTCCGCCGTGGTGCAGCCACTGGCCGAGCTCTGGCTGTGCGCGATGACCGCGTCGAGCCGGTCCCTGGCCTGCACGAGTCGAGTGATCTGCTCGTCGATGCGGGCGCGTTCGGCGTTCAGCAGGGCGCGGGA
This sequence comes from Micromonospora sp. ALFpr18c, assembly GCF_008868155.1. Classification (GTDB taxonomy): domain Bacteria; phylum Actinomycetota; class Actinomycetes; order Mycobacteriales; family Micromonosporaceae; genus Micromonospora. The sequence continues at coordinate 37,741 of NZ_WBKR01000004.1, read as the reverse complement.
CTGCGGCGTGCTGACCTTCGCGTCCACGCAGGGCAGGAGGTCCAGGATCGTCCTGCTGGACAGGCCGGCCGCGTACAGCATCTGGATCAGGTGCACCCGGTCGGCGGCGGCATCGCCGTAGTGGCGCTGGCCGCCGTTGCTGCGGGTGGACGCGAGCAGCCCCTGCTCCTCGTAGTAGCGCAGCGCTCGCACCGACACGCCGGTGCTGCTGGCGAGCTCACCGATCCGCACGATCTCTCCCCCTCACCTGGTGACGCCGGCACAACACTTGCCTCTAACGTCAGCGTCAGGTTCCAGCGTAGCCCCCGCGACGGACCGTCATTGAGCACGGGCCGCCGCGACCGCCGCTGGACCGAAAGCGCCGTGAGTCGGCTCGATCGTTGGCGGCTGAGCAATTCGACACGCCGAGCATCGCGCTGCTGAACTGCCACCGATCCCCGACTCGATCCGAGCGAGGTCTCCCACGCCAGCGGACCGGGAGGGTTGGGGCACCCCTCCCGGTCCGGACGGCAGCGACGTCCGTCGCAGTCGGTCAGCGGGTGTACGGACCGTTGACGACACCGCTGATCTGGTGCTGAGCGGTCTTGTCCTGCGCCCGGTCGGCGGTCGAGCCGGCGGGGGCGGTGTGCACCTTGCTCGTGTCGAAGTCGTAGGCGCTCTCCGCGTGCAGGATCTGGTCGATGCCGCTGACCTCGTCCTCCCGCCGCACCCGGAAGCCGATCGTCATGTCAATGATCTTGACGAGCAGCCACGTCAGTGCGACCGAGTACGCGGCGACGGCGAAGGCACCGACCGCCTGCTTGAGCAACTGCTCGGCACCGGCACCGGCGACGAGGCCGTCCGTGGTGTCGAACACTCCGATGAGGAGCGTGCCCACGAAACCGCCGACCGCGTGCACCGCCACGACGTCCAGCGAGTCGTCGTAGCCGAACCGGTCCTTCAGGCTGACGGCCCAGGCGCAGACGACGCCGGCGATGACACCGATGGCGATCGCACCCCAGGTGTTCACGACCGCGCAGGCCGGGGTGATGGCCACCAGACCGGCGACCGCACCCGACGCGGCGCCCAGGGAGGTGAAGCCACCCTTGCGTACGCGCTCCCAGACGAGCCAACCGATCATGCCGGCACCGGCCGCGACCTGGGTGTTCATGAAGGCGACGCTGGCGGTGCCGTTCGCGGCGAGGGCCGATCCGGCGTTGAAGCCGAACCACCCGAACCACAGCAGGCCCGAGCCGAGCATCACGAGCGGCAGGCTGTGCGCCCGCATCGACTCCCGCCGGAAGCCGACCCGGTTGCCGAGGACCAGAAGCGCGCCGAGGGCGGCCATGCCGGCGTTGATGTGGACCGCCGTGCCTCCGGCGAAGTCCTTCACGCCGAGCTTGAAGATCCAGCCGTCGGCCTGCCACACCCAGTGGGCCACCGGGAAGTACACCACGGTCACCCAGAGCGCGACGAACAGCATCCACGCACCGAACTTGGCACGGTCGGCGATCGCCCCGCTGATCAGCGCCGGCGTGATGACGGCGAACATCATCTGGAAGACCGCGAAGGCGAGCACCGGAATGCTGCCCGTCAACGTGGTGTCCGAGATTCCGCTCATACCCACGTTGGCCAGGTCACCGACGAGCCCACTGCCACCGACGTCCTCACCGAAGGCGAGCGAGTATCCGTAGGTCACCCAGAGCACGCTGACGATGCCCAGGCTGATGAAGCTCATCAGCAGCATGTTGAGCACGCTCTTCACGCGAACCATGCCGCCGTAGAAGAACGCCAGGCCCGGGGTCATCAGCATGACCAGCGCGGCGCTGATCAGCACGAATGCGGTATCACCCGCGTCGAAGCCGTCTGGCATCGAGATGTACTCCATGTCTTGATAACTGCCGCGTCAGTGCGGCGTGGTTGGAATGTCGTCCGTGAGCGCGGACCGCAGACCTCACACAAGGTCGGCGGCCTCCAGGGCGCTGCAGCAGGTGTCGACGATGAGGCGGGTGACGGTGTACGGGTCGACGTTGGCGTTGGGCCGGCGGTCCTCGATGTAGCCCTTCTTGTCGATCTCCACCTGCCACGGGATGCGCACCGAGGCGCCGCGGTCGGAGACGCCGTAGCTGTACTCGTTCCAGGGAGCCGTCTCGTGCGCGCCGGTCAGGCGGGCCTCGACGCCGGCGCCGTAGCTGCGGATGTGCTCCGCGGGCTTGTCGCCCCGGCCGAGGGCCTCACAGGCCTCGATGATCGCCGTGTAGTTCTCCCGCATGGCACGCGTCGAGAAGTTGGTGTGGGCGCCGGCGCCGTTCCAGTCACCCCGCGCGGGCTTCGGCTCCAGGGTCGCGGAGATGCCGAACTCCTCGGCCGTGCGGTGCAGGAGCCAGCGGGCGACCCACAGCTGGTCGGCGACCTCCAGCGGGGACAGCGGGCCGACCTGGAACTCCCACTGGCCGGGCATGACCTCGGCGTTGATGCCGGAGAGGGACAGGCCCGCGGCGAGGCAGTTGTCCAGGTGCTTCTCGACCACGGCGCGGCCGTAGATCTCGTCGGCGCCGACGCCGCAGTAGTAGCCACCCTGCGGGGCCGGGTAGCCGCCGTCCGGGAAGCCCAGCGGGCGGGAGCCCTTGAAGAAGGTGTACTCCTGCTCGATGCCGAACAGCGACTCCTGGGCCGCGAACTGCTCGGCCACCGGGCGCAGCAGCGCCCGCGTGTTGGACTCGTGCGGGGTGCCGTCGATGTTGAACACCTCGCACAGCACCAGCAGGTGCGCACCGCCGCGGATGGGGTCGGCGTAGGTGGCGACCGGCTCGAGGACGCGGTCGGAGCTGCTGCCCTCGGCCTGGTTGGTGCTGGAGCCGTCGAAGCCCCACGTGCCCGGCGCGACGCCGTCCTCGATGATCTTCGTCTTCGACCGGAGCTTCGCGGTCGGCGTGGTGCCGTCGATCCAGATGTATTCAGCCTTGTACGCCATGGGTCTCTTTCTCCTGTGTCCGGGCCGGATGGCCCACGAAATCGTGATCGGTCGAACCGGCGTCTCAGACCGCCGCGAGCGGCTCGTCGGTTCGTAGGAGGTGGGTGGCTGACGCCCGGCTTTCGCCCAGCGTCGAGGTGAGCACGGTGACAACGTTGTCATGTGCTCCTCGCTCGGCGTCGGAGAGCGCGGTGCCTCCCCAACGGTCCCGCAGCGTCGGATCGGCCCCGCGGTCCAGGAGGTACTGGACCACGTCGAGGTTTCCGTCGGAGGCCGCGAGGTGCAGCGCGGTCCGCCGGTCGTAGTCGGCGGAGTTCGGATCCTTCCCCGCCGCGAGCGCGAGCCGGACGTACTCCAGATCGCCGTGACTGGCGGCCCAGAGCAACCGCGTGGTCGACCCCACCTCGTCCTCGTTCCTCCCGCGCCGCGGATCGCGCTTGCCGGAGTCCTCGCCGGCGGCCAACGAGTCGTAGACGTGGAAGTTGAACCGGTTGATCAGTTCCTTGCAGAACGCGACCCCCCGGACGGAGTTGCCGAGCGCGTCGAGGCGCGGCGACCAGACGCAGATGCCCATCACGCCGGGAACCACGATCATGAGTCCGCCGGAGACGCCGCTCTTCGCCGGCAGGCCGATGGTGAAGGCGAACTCACCGGAATAGTCGTACATCCCGCACGAGGACATCAGCGACAGACACTTGCGCGCGGTGTCGGCGGAGAAGATCCGCTCCCGGGTGAGGGGATTGACACCACCGTTGGCGAGCGAGGCGGCCACGACCGACAACGACCGGGCGTCGACCTCGATGGAACAGCACTGGAAGTAGAACTCCAGCGTCTCGGTGAGGTCGGTCCCGTCCGGAAAGGCCTGGTGCTCGCGCATGAAGTACCCGAGAGCGAAGTTCCGATCCGCCGAACGCCGTTCCGAGAGATAGACGGCATTGTTGAAACCGACCGTCCCGCCCCCGGCCAACCGGCGCCACGTCTCGGCCACGTGGTCGAAACGGTCGGCCATCTCCCAACTGGGGCGCAGCAGCGAACAACACATGATCGCCCCAGAATTGATCATCGGGTTGTGCGGAAGCCCCTCGTTGTTCAACGTCAACTCGTTGAACCCGCGACCGCTGGGCTCCCGCCCGACGTGCCGGTGCACCTGTTCGGCACCGTGCTGCTCCAGCGCGAGACAGTAGTTGATCGGCTTGCAGACCGACTGGACGCAGAACGGGGTCTCCGCGTCCCCCACCGCGGCGCGCTGGCCGTCGGTGGTGCACAACGCGATGCCGAACTTCTCCGGATCCACCCGGCCCAACTGCGGGATGTAGTCGGCGACCCGCCCATCCTCGACATCCCGGAGGCCCTCGAAGATCGCGAATATCTCCGTCTGCAACGCGGCGAAGTCCGGAATGACGAGGTCCCCGCGAAGTGACCTCTCGATGACACCGCCACCCGTCCTGCACAGCGCGATGAAGCCGGCCAGATCGATCCGCGCCCGACCGTCGGCGCTGGTGGCGGCCCGCACCTCGACCAGGCGCGGGTCCGTCTCGGAGATGCCCGCAACGCGCAGCCGGTCCACGAGTTCGGTCACCGCGACCGTGCCGTCGGTGTCCACAGCAAAGGACGCGAACAGCTTCCCGTACTCGGCGGCGGCGAAATCGTCGATACCGGACGGCTCAACGCCGCGGGTCCACGCCTGATCGAGGCGGCGCGGCGCGGTTCTGGTCTTCTTCATCGCGGGCATGGCGCGGGTTCAACTACTCCGTAAATGTTGGCAACGGCGTGGTGGCGACGCCATGTCCCGGCAGTCGCGTTCTGGTGACAGTCGACCTGTCAACCTTCCACGCTTGCAAAGACTAGGGAGGGCCGGTGTACGACCGCTTTATTCCGACTGACCGGCGACTGACGTCCGCAACCGCACCAACGCGGATGTCGAGACACGTGACTACATTGGGGCAGCGGTGAACCACCGCTGCTCGGGTTTCGTGACAGGTACGGTGAATTTCCAGACCGTAGAGAGTGAGCAGGTTGTGAGAATCCTTGTGGTGGGCGCCACTCAGGGCATCGGTCGCGAATTGGCCGCCGAGTACGCCAGGCGGGGTGACGAGGTGACCATTACCGGACGGGCAGCGGAACGGGCCGAGGCCGAGGCGAAGCGACTTCACGCCGAGACCGGGGGTCACGTGTCCGGACTGGCGCTCGACCTGTCCCAGCCGGAGTCGGTGGCGGAGGCGCTGAGCACGGTGGAGCGGGTGGACCGGGTCGCTGTCGCCGGCATGATCCGAGACCGCAACACCGTCGGGTCCTTCTCGGTGGAGGACGCGGTGACGCTCGCGACCACCAAGATCGTCGGCTATGCCGCGGTGGCGGCCGCCCTGCGCGACCGCCTCGCACCGGGTGCCGCCGTGCTGCTGTTCGGTGGGATGGCGAAAGACCATCCCTACCCGGGTTCCACCGTGCTGTCCACCGTCAATGCCGGGGTGATGGGCATGGTGCGCACCCTGAGCGTGGAACTCGCCCCGGCGCGGGTCAACTCGATCCACCCGGGCGCGGTCGCCGACAGTCCCGCGTGGGTGGACAAGCAGGCCATCCTCGACCCCCTGCGCAAGATCTCCCTGACCGGGGAGCTGCCCACCATGCGGCAGATCGTCGACGGATGCGTCTTCCTGCTGGAGAACGCGGCCGCCAACGGTGTCAATCTCACCCTCGACGCCGGGCGCGCCTAGCGTCGGAGGCCCGCGATCTCGGCTGTCCTGAACCCCGGTCGGCGGTTCAGGGCAGCCGGGCGGGCACCCGTGCCGCCATCGGCCGGCCCGCGAGCCGGCGCAGGGCGATGATCTCGTACCCGTTGAGCGCGAACACCGACGGCATCACCCTCGCGTCCGGCACGTCGTTCTCGATGCACGCCGACTTCTTCAACGCCTGGAAGGACGAGGCGCTCGCCGCACGGGTGCGCAACTGCCTCGACCAGGGCGTGAAGTGCAACTCGGCCGGCAACTTCTAGCGTGATCGTCAACCCGGGGCCGGTGTCTCAGCCCCGGGTTGACGATCACAGGCATCGGTCGACGTCGCCGACAGCGACGCGGTACGACGGCGGCGGCCGGTCACCCCTCGATCCGGGGCGGCCGGCCGCCGTCGCGTCGATCGGCTAGAGCCGGGCAGCACCCGCCTCGGTGGCCGCCTGCACGGCCGAGGTCCGGCGAACCTCCGCCCGCTCGTCGCCGGCGCTCTCCCGATCCGGGTCGGCAACCCGGGCGGCCCGGTTGGTGGTCGCGGCCGCCTGGTCACCGGTCACGCCGCCGCGGATCCGGTTGTTCGCGGCCACCTGGGCGGCCGGGTTGTTGCCCGTCACGGTCAACCCACCATTGATGATGTTGTCGTCGACGGTGACACCGCCAATGGTGTTGGTGACGCTGACGTCGGCACCCCAGTAGCCACCGGAGGCGCAACTGTCGAGGGTGCCGTTCGGGCCGAGTTGGACGCCGCCCAGGTTGCCGGCAAACGTGGCCCGACCGCGGACCGCGCTGCCGCACAGGACACTGCCGGTGGCGCTGTTGAGCACCGACAGGGTTCCGTCGACGAACGAGTCGTGCACGTCGGTGTAGTAGGTGCCGGTGCTGCTGACGTTGCGGTCCACCTGGGTGCCCCGGTCGAGTCGGACCTCGCCGGCGCCGACGGTGACGTTGCCGGTGATCGTCGCCGCCTCGGCGAACAGGAAGCTGTCGATGGTCGCGGTGCCCTTCGGCCGTACGGTCACGGCACCGGTGCGGGCGTCTTTGAGGAAGACGCCGTACCCTCCGGCGGCCAGCACCACCTGGCCGTCGACGGTCGTCTCGGTGGCGTCGAGGTAGCCGTCGGCCGCGACGCGGACCTCGCCGCTGACCCGCCCGCCGGTGACCACGAGGTTGGCGCCGGCGGCGACGGTGACGTTGCCGGTGATCGTGGTGCCGGTCAGCGCGCAGGACTCGCCGGCCGGCACGAGCAGGTCGTTGGGCACGGTCACCGCACCGCCGGTGCCGATGCAGTGGGTGACCAGGTCGGCGTGGGCGGTGGGCGCGACGGCCAGCACCGAGGCGGCGACGACGGCGCTCACGGTGGCCAGCTTGGCGACGGTACGTCCGGGCATCGTGGTACTCCCTGTCGGTGAGATTCGAGGACTCATGCGCCGACGTCCGATCGGGCCGCGGCGCGGACGATGGCGCCCTGCTGGCGCTTGTTGAGCGTTCCGCCGGTCACCAGCGCGGTGGTGACCGCCTCGACGTGCCGGACGAAGTCGGCGTGGCCGGGGTAGTCGGCGTGTTCGTCGATCAGATCGTTGATGGTGCAGCCGTCACCCGTGTCGGCGTTGGCCACTCCGGTGTCGTCGCCGTCGATGATCACCGTGGCCCGGGTGTCGGACTCGGGGCAGGCGTCGGTGCCGCCGGCCACCACCGTGAACGTCGCCGACTGCTCGGCCGAGGCGTTACCGGCGGCGTCGGTCGCCCGGTACCGCAGGGTGTGCGCGCCGACGGCCCGGACGGAGACCGGAGCGGCGTACGCGGTCCAGGCCCCGGCGTCGAGCGCGTACTCGACGGATGCGACACCCGAGCCGGCGTCGGTCGCGGTGAGGGTGACGGTGGCGGCGACCACGTACGCGCCGTCGTCGTTGCGCTCGCCGGTGACCGTGGCGGACACCGCGGGTGGCGTGGTGTCCTCCTGCGGCGGGGCGACGACGGTGAAGTGGGCCATCTGCTCGGCCGAGGTGTTTCCGGCGACATCGGTCGCCCGGTAGTGCAGCATGTGCATCCCGGTCGCGGTCACCACGAACGGGTTCGTGTACGCGCTGAAGGCAGCGCCGTCCAACGCGTACTCGATGGTGGCGACGCCGGATCCGGCGTCGGTGGCGGTCAGCGTGGCGGTTGCCGTACCGATGTAGTTGCCGTCGCTGTCCTTCTCACCGGACAGCGCGGCCGTGACCACCGGTGCGGTGGTGTCCTCCTCGGTCGGCTCGACGATCCGGAACGACACCGAGCCGACGGTGCTGGTGTTGCCGGCCTGGTCGGTGGCACGGAACTGCACCGAGTGGTCGCCGACCGCCGTCACCCGCACCGGCTGCGTGTACGGCTGGAAGCTGGTGTCGTCGACCTGGTACTCGACGGTGTCCACACCGGAGCCGGCGTCGGTGGCCGTGACGGTCACCGTCGCCGCGCCGACGTAGTTGCCGTCCTGGTCGCGGTCACCGGCCACGGCGGCGGTGACCGTCGGCGGCGTGGTGTCGCCGCCTCCGCCGCCGTCGGTGACCACCAGTTCGCCGACCATCTGGCTGTGGCCGGGGATCGAGCAGAAGTAGCGGTAGCGGCCCGGGGTCAGCGTGACGGTCGCCTGGTGGCGGCCGTCGTTGGCGTCGAACGGGCTGGCCAGGATGTTCAGGGTGACGTCGTGGTTGTAGCCCTCGGTGGTGGTGTCGAAGGTCAGCGTGTGCGGCATGCCGGTGGTGTTGCCGGTGGCCGCGCTGTTCTCCCAGATGATCGTGGTCGCGCCGGCCACCGCCTGGGTGGGCGCGGACTTGTAGCGGGTGATGTCGTCGTCGGCGGTCCAGGTCAGCACCTGGTCCGCGGCGACGCGCGGGGCGGCGGTGGCGGGCGTCGCGGCCAACGGGGTCACCGTGAGCAGCAGCGCCGACAGCGCGGCCGTGAGTCGTCGGATCATCGTCTCTCCTAGAGTTCCCGCACGCGGACGTTGCGGAACTCGGTCAGGTCGTTGTCGCCGTGGTTCTGCAGGCCGATGAAGCCGCGGAGGAACTGCCGCAGGTCGGTCGGCGGGTCGCCGGCACGGGAGGACTGCTTGCCCGGCGTGTTGTCGAACTCGTTGATCACCACGCCGTTGCGGATCATCGTGTAGTGCTGCCCGACCACGCGGATCTCGTAGTCGTTCCACTGCCCCTTCGGGGTGACACCGGCCTGGGCGAGCGGCACCGGGTCGAAGTTGTAGACCGAGCCGGTCTTCTGCGGCTCGCCGGTGTCACCGTCGTAGATCTGGATCTCGTGTCCGCAGTAGATCGCCACCCACGCCTGGGAGGTGCGGGCCGAGCCGACCGTGCCGCAACTGCCCGGTGGCCGCTGCTCCAGGGGGATCCGCGGATCCGGGAAGCGGGTGAAGACGCCGGTGTTGGCCCGGCCGGTGCCCGGCGCAATGTCCTTGAACTGCACCTTCAGCGAGAAGTCCCCGAACTCCCTGGTGTGCCAGAGCATGCCCAGACCACCGCTGGAGCGCAGCGCGCCGTCCGGCTGGATGCTGAACGACCCGGATGGCGCCTGCTGCCAACCGAGCAGCGACTCGGCGGTGCCGTCGAAGAGTGGCTCGTAGCCGGTGCGACCGTCGCGGCCGATGTCGGACGCGGCGGCCAGGCGGGTGAGCGTGCCGACCTCGCGGGCCGTCAGCAGGTCGTCGTCCTGCAACGCGCGGGTCACCGCGGTCACGTGCCGGACGAAACTGTTGTGATCGGCCCAGGTGCTCTCGTCGTCGAGCAGGTCGTTGACGGTGCACCCCTGCCCGACCGTGCGGCTGGGCACCCCGGTGTCGGTGTCGCCGAGCCACACGTTCTGCCGGGCGTCCGGCACCGCGCAGCCCACGGTGACGGCGGTCTGCACCGTGGCCGTCTCGCCGTCGGCGTACGTGACGGTGAGCTTCGCGGTGTAGGTGCCGACCCGGGCGTACGTGTGCCGGGGGTTCGCCTCGGTGGAGGTGGCGCCGTCGCCGAACTCCCACCGGTAGCTGACGCCGCCGGATCGGGAGCCGGTGAAGGCGATGGTCAACGGCTTGTTCTGGACGGCCACCGAGGTCGCGGCCGGTGCCGGCGTGGGCGCGCCGCCGGTGTACGTGATCCGGATCAGCTTCTGGTTGGGGTGCAGGCTGAAGAACCCGCCTCCGTAGTCCAGCAGGTAGAGCGCGCCGTCCGGGCCGAACTTGGCGTCCATCCAGCTCTGCAGCCGGTTGTCACCGTTGCCGCTGGGGATGATGGCCCGCAGCGACTCGGCGTACACCGGTGGGGCGGCCTGTGGCACGCCGGCCTCGTCGACGGTGACCGCGACCCGGTTGGCGGGGTTCGACTGGTCGCCGATGAGCCACTTGCCGTCCCAGTGCTCCGGCCACGCCACGCCGCTGTCGGTGTCGACGAGGTCCCGGTGGTAGGTGGGGCCGGACATGATGGCCTGCCCGCCGCCGCGCAGGTACGGCTGGGTGTAGGTGGCGTCCGCGGCGACGTACGTCGGGAGGCCGCTGCCGTCGGTCCGCTTCGGGAACACCGGCCCGCCGCCGCCCGGCGAGTACCAGATCATGTTGTCCCGGGCCGCCGGGATGTCCTCCAGACCGGTGTTCCGCGGTGAGGTGTTCCGGAGGTTGTCGCAGTCGTACCAGCCGGTCAGCACCTTCGCGTCGGTGTTGCTGCGGTCGCGGTACGGCTGCCGGTTGCCCATGCAGTACGGCCAGCCCTGGTTGCCGGCGGACGTGATGATGGTGGCGGTCTCGTACTTGGCCGGACCCAGGGTGGGGCTGGGCGTCGACGCGTCCGGGCCGACCCAGCCGGCGGTGAGCCACTGGTGCACCGGGTCGATCTGCAGGCGGGCGATGTTGCGCACGCCCATCACGTAGATCTCCGGTCGGGTCTTCTCGGTGCCCGGTGGGAACAGGTTGCCCTCCGGGATGGTGTACGTCCCGTCCGCCTCCGGGTGGATCCGGATGATCTTGCCGGCCAGGTCGTTGGTGTTGCCCGAGGTACGCCGGGCGTCCTGGAACGAGATCCCCTGGTACTCCTCGGTCCAGTTGTTGCCGGAGTAGCCCTCCGATCCCTCGGAGGAGTTGTTGTCGCCGGAGCCGACGTAGAGGTTGCCCTGGGCGTCGAACGCCATGCCGCCGCCGGCGTGGCAGCAACTGTGGATCTGCACCGGGAACTGCAGCAGATCCTTGCGGGTGGCCTGGTCGATGGTCTGCGTCGTGCGGTCGTAGGTGAACCGGGAGATGGTGCGCTGCCCGACCCGCTTCACCCGGTCGATCGACTCGTGCGGCATCCAGTAGACGTAGAGCCAGCCGTTGTCGGCGAACGCGGGGTCGGGCACGATGCCGAGCAGGCCCTCCTCGTTCTTGACCAACTCGGAGCCGCTGCCCCGGTTGCCCATCACCTTGAGGGTGGTGAGGAGCTTGACCTGCTTGCTGCGCGGATCCCAGGAGTGGATGGTGCCGCAGCCGAGGCCGACGTTCGGGTTGTTCCAGTCCGCGACCGGGCCGCTCGGGCAGGCCGCCTTGCCGACGTAGAACACCGTGCCGTCCGGGGCGATGGTGAGCCCGTGCGGCTCGCCGATCTGGTCCAGCTGCCCGGTCTGGTTGGCCGCGGTGAGCCGCTCCACCTTGTAGTTCGCGGCGATCGTCGCCTGGCAGTCGCCGCGTACCCGGCCGGTGGTCCAGTTGAGGGCGCCGGCCAGGTGGGTGCGGAACGCCTCCTCGCCGTAGCTGCCCTCGGTGTGACCCATGCCGGTGTAGAACGACCGGCCGCCGTCGTAGTCCCGGCACCAGGACACCGGGTGGAACGGGCCGTTCGCGGCCGGACCCGGGTCGTAGTGCCGCTCCTGCACCTGCGCCAGGGTGTGCACGGTGCCGATCGGGTTCGGGTCCCAGTTCTCCCAGCGGTCCGACCGGGTGACGGTCAGCGGCAGCGACGCCGTGGCCGGGTGTTCGCGGTCCAGGATGTCGACGACCGCGCGGTTCACGGCGGGCGCCGGCGGTGCGGTGGTGCTGCCCGTGAACAGGCGCAGGTCGGCGAGCTGGGCCAGCGGCTCACCGCTGTTCGCGGTGATGGTGAGCCGGTAACGGGTGAACTCCTGTGGCGTGGCGATGTCGAACCGGCGGGTCTGGAACCGGTCCGGGAAGGTCTGCCCGGTGCGTCGGTCCAGATCGGACCAGTTCTGTCCGTCGGTGGAGCCCTGCAGGGTCCAGTCCTTCGGGTCACGCCCGGCGGAGTCGTTGGCCGACGTCAGCGCGTACCCGGTGATCCGCTTGGCGGCGGCCAACTCGTACGCCACCCAGGCCGTCGGGGTGCGGACCAGCCACTTGGTGTTGGCGTCACCGTCGGTGAGCTTCTCCTTGGTCTCGTTGGGCCCGTTCTCGCCGCTGGCGGTCACCCGGGCCACCGGTTCGGCGACCGGGATGGCACCCGCCGGGCGGGTGCCGATCAGGCCGGTGAACCAGGTGGAGTCGACCTGGGCGCGGGCCGCGTCGGCGATGCCGACGAACCCTCCGCCTGCCTTCATGTAGCTCTGCAGCGCCGACTCCTGGTCGCGGTTGAGCGCGGCGCCCGTCGCGGAGAGAAACACCACGCTGCGGTACGCGGACAGCCCGGCCGCGGTGAACACACCCGGGTCCGTGGTGGCCGTGACATCGATGTCATTACTGACAGCAAGCTGTCGGATGGTGTCCACGGCGCGCGAAACCGGGTCCTGCTGCTCGGCCACCGGCCCGTGGAACACCAGGACCGCGGTCGGCGTCTGCGGCGTCGACTGTGGTGTTACGGGTCGTGGCGCGGCTGCCGCCGTCGTCGCCGGGATCAGTGTCGCGATGGCCGCTACCGCGGCGAGGGCTCGTCGTACGTGTCTGGTCATCCCCGTCCCCACTTTCGGTCAGCTTCCGTGCGTGTGGGTGTGGCCCTGGAACCGGTGGATCGCCTCCTCGGCACCGGGCGGCATGCTGCCGTCGGCGTTGCGCACCAGGAAGATCCCGGCCATCCCGCCGTCGGAGTGGAACTGCACGTGGCAGTGGTACATCCACGCCCCGGGGCCGACGCCCTCCCCGGCCAGCACCTGGAAGCCGAACGAGCTGCCCGGGTTCAGGTCCTTGTTGTCGATCACCAGGCTCGGATCGCTCGGGCCCTCCAGCATCCCGGTGCGGTTGTCCGCCCAGCGGTGCGCGTGCAGGTGGAAGGTGTGGAAGGTGCCGCCGTGCCCGATGGCGATCCACTCCACGCGGTCGCCGAGGTTCGCCTCGAACATCGGGGTGTCCGGTGCCATCCGGTTGTTGATCATCATGTCGTTGAACACGACCGTGAACTGCTTCGCGGGCAGCATGTCGCCGCGTCGCCGGACGATCAGCGCCCCGTACAGGCCCTTCGCGACACCGGCGGTGCCGTGGTCGGTGCCCATCGCGTGATCGTGGTAGTGCCAGTAGCCGGCGCTGCCCGGCATGTACCGCCGGCCCGCCGCGGCCACCATCTCGTGCGAGCGCCAGACGTACGTCCGGGTCTCGCCGGGGTTGTTGAACGAGGCGTTGAACGGACTGCCGTCCGAGTCGGTGCTGTAGTCCACCCCGTGCGGATGGATGGACAGTCGCTGGTTGGTGGTGTTGACCAGGGTGATCTCCAGCGTGTCACCCTCGTACATCTCCAGGATCGGCCCGGGCACGGTGGCCTGACCGGGTGCGAGGCCGTACCCGAACAACCCGTCGGGCAACTGCTCCGCGTAGATGGTGACCTTCTTCGTGACGCCGGCGGCGGCCCGGGCTGGGCTGCCTCCGAACGCGGTGCCGAGCGTGGGGGCGGACGCGCCCAGCGCTCCGGCGGCGAGCGCCCCGGTGGCGATCAGTGATCGGCGGGACAGGTGGCGGTGGGAGCCAACGGCATGATCGTCCATGGGTCTCCGTTCCCGACCGGGCGAAGACGCGACGAAGGGCAGGGTGCATCGACCGCCGAGCACGGGGCGGAAGCACGACTGAGGGTGAGGCTCGTCGCGGGCTTTGCTCGGAAGACTCAGAACTTTCGGTGGATGACAGCAACTTATGTAATCCATCGACGAAAGTACAGGTCTTATTGCAAAAAGATTACCTTGACATCACGACGTGTTTCGATCGATCATCGACCTGCCCCACACGGGGATCAGCAGGTCGTCGCCGTCGTCACCGCACGCGGCGTCCGCCCGCCGACGCAGGCCGGCGGACGGACGTACGCGACGTGGCGGTCAGATGGTGTGGCGGTCGTCGGCCGGCAGGCCGGGGGCCTCGGGCGGCTCGGGCGACTGGTCGGGCAGACCGAGCTGCGCGACACGCGTCGGGTCGAGGACCCGGGAGAGGAACGCACGGGTTCGTTCGTGCTTCGGTGCGCCGAGCACCTCCTGCGGCGGCCCCTGCTCGACCACCACCCCACCGTCCATGAACACGACCCGGTCGGCGACGTCGCGGGCGAACGCCATCTCGTGGGTCACCACCATCATCGTCATGCCGTCCTCGGCCAGCTTGCGCATGACGGTGAGCACGTCGCCGACCAGTTCCGGGTCGAGCGCGGAGGTCGGCTCGTCGAAGAGCATCAGCTTCGGCTCCATCGACAGCGACCGGGCGATCGCCGCCCGCTGCTGCTGCCCGCCGGAGAGCTGCGCGGGGAACGCGTCGGCCTTGTCGGTCAGCCCGACGCGTTCCAGATTGGCCCGCGCGATCCGCTCGGCCTCGGCACGGCCACGCCGCAGCACCCGGCGCTGCGCGATGGTGAGGTTGTTCAGCACGGTCAGGTGCGGGAACAGGTTGAACGACTGGAAGACCATGCCGATGCCACGGCGTACGGCGTCGACCTCGACGTCCGGGTCGGTCATCTCGACGCCGTTCACCCAGATCCGGCCGGCGGTCGGCTCCTCCAGGAGGTCGACGCAGCGCAGCAGGGTGGACTTGCCGGAGCCGGACGGTCCGATGACGCAGACCACCTCGCCCTGGCCGACCTCGAAGTCGATGCCCTTGAGCACCTCGAGCGGCCCGAAGGACTTGTGCAGGTCGCGGATCTCGACGGCGGGGCGGGATGGCGTGGTCGTCATGCGGGTCACCGGGCCTTGGCGTAGCGGAGTTCGAGGCGTCGTACCACCTGGGACAGCGGCAGGGTGATCACCAGGTAGGCGAGGCCGGCCACCAGCAGCGGGGTGGCGTTCACCCGGTCGTTGAGCATGTCCCGACCGAACTTGGTGATCTCGATGGTCTGCGCGGTCACACCCAGCACGTAGGCCAGCGACGAGTCCTTGGTGAGCAGGATCAGTTCGTTGGTCAGCGGCGGGATCACGATCCGGAACGCCTGCGGGATGACGATCGTGCGCATGGCGGTGAAGTGCGACATGCCGAGGGTGCGCGCCGCCTCCATCTGACCCTTGGGGACGGCCTGGATGCCGGCCCGGATGGTCTCCGCCATGTACGCGGCGGCGGTCAACCCGAGGCCGATCGCGATCGAACCGAACACACCGCCCGGGATCTCGCGCTCCGGGAAGGCGATCGGGATGCCGTAGCCGACGAGGAACAGCACCAGCAGAGCGGGCAGACCCCGGAACAGCTCGATGTACGCCGTCGCCACCCAGCGGTACGGCGCCACCCGGGACAGCCGCATCAGCGCGAGGACGGTGCCGAACACGAGACCGAAGGCGAACGCGCCCAGCGTGTAGAGGACGGTGTTGCGCAGCGCGACGGTGATGATCGTCGGGAACATCGACCTGATGATGTCGACGCGGAAGAACGCGTCGCTCAGCCGGCCCCAGTCCGCGGCGAAGAGCACCACGGCGATGACGGCGATGAAGACCAGGTACTGGATGCCGAGGGAGAGTCGTTCCCGCTGGCGGCGTCGCAGCTTCACGTTCGCTCGTTGCCTTCCCGGAGGTTGCTGACGGGAAGGGCGCGCGAGACGCGCGCCCTTCCCCACGGAGCCTGGATCAGGCGTTCGGCCGCTTGCCGATCCACTTCTCGTAGATCGTGTTGTACGTGCCGTCCTGCTTGGCCTTGGCCAGCGCCTCGTTGATCTTCTTGAGCAGCTCCGGGTTGCCGTCCTTCTTCACCGAGAAGCCGTACTGCTCGCCGGTGTCGAACTCGGCGGCGACCTCGAACCCGCCCGGGTTGTTCTTGAGGTACTCGGTCCAGACGGGCAGGTCGTTGATGGCGGCCTCGACCTGGCCGTTGGCGACGGCCTGCTGCAGGGCGGCGAGGTCCTCGAACTCGACGATCTGCAGGCCCTTCTCCTTCTCGAACTTCTTGGCGTAGTCACGGCCGGTGGTGGCCGCCTGGACGCCGAGCTTCTTGCCCCGAAGGTCGTCGAGCGCCTTGTACGGCTTGCCGGCCTTCACCAGCATCGCCTGCGTCGCGTCGAAGTACGGGTCGGAGAAGTTCATCACCTTCTGGCGTTCGGCGGTGATCGTCATGCCGGCGGCGGCGGCGTCGCACTTGCCGGTGTTGAGGTCCTGGCCGGACTTGATCCCCTCGAACGGGGTGTCGATGATCGTCTGCTCGACGCCCAGGTCCTTGGCGACCAGGTCCATCACGTCGACGTCGAAGCCGGTCACCTTGCCGCTGGCGTCCTTGGACTGGAACGGCGGGTACGGCAGGTGGGTGCAGACGGTCAGCTTGCCCGCCTGGACCAGCTTGACGCCGTTCGCCTGGACCTCACTGTCATCCTTCTTGGCGCATCCCGCGGTGACCGCCAGGGCGGCGATCGTCGCGACGAGTCCGGCCTGGCGGACTGCGCTTGAGAACCTCACGGCTGTGTCCCTCCGGTGCGGCTCCCCTTGTCGCGGGCAGCCAGGTTGGTGCGAAGACTGTGTGACAGGCGACGGTACCTGATTCGGCGGGCCGCACCCAGATCACGCCAGGTCGGTGGGACCGGCACAACAGTCGCAGAGCAGGTGAATCGGACACCCGGCCAGCAACCGGGCGGCTTCTCCGGTCTGGACGCGGTGGATAACCTGTTCGCATGGGAGAGCCGGTGTCCGGGAGTGATCCCGATGGCTGACGCCGACGACGTCCGACATCTGGCCCGGTCGCTGCCCGACGTCGTCGAGATCGACAGCGAGGGCTTCGACTTCCGGGTCACCAACAAGGGTTTCGTGTGGTCCTACCCCGAGCGCCGGCCCGGGGAGCGCCGCCGCATCCGGACCGACGTCGCGGTGCTCTACGTGGGCGACGAGGCGGAGAAGCAGGCGCTCCTGCTCGGCGAGCCCGAATTGTTCTTCACCACCCCCGGGTACGACGGGCTGCCCCTGGTGATGCTGTGGCTGGATCGGGTGGACGTGGAGCGTCTGACGGAGCTGGTCACCGACGCGTGGCGGATGCGAACCTCCGCTCACTCCGAGTAGCAATCTCGGCACGAGACGTGCCACCCTCGTCTTATGTCGGACGGGGACCAAAACATTTGTGGGGTTCCTACAACTGAGGGCCGGTTGGTTCGGTGATTGCGCCATGGCGCCGCCCGCCGACAGCCGGAAAAGTGATCACTGCCGGGAGTCGTCCACTCGCGGCGCGCAGGTCATGGTCTACCAAAGGGGTCAGTCGGGTGTTCAACCGTATCGCCATCGTCAACCGAGGTGAGGCCGCCATGCGGCTCATCCACGCGGTCCGCGAGCTGGCTGCGGAGACCGGCGTTCCGCTCGAAACCGTCGCCCTCTACACCGACGTCGACCGCACCGCCACCTTCGTACGCGAGGCGGACATCGCCTACGACCTCGGGCCGGCGTCCGCCCGCCCGTACCTCAATCTCGCGACGCTGGAGCGCGCCCTGGTCGAGACGGGGGCCGACGCCGCGTGGGTCGGCTGGGGTTTCGTCGCCGAGGACCCGGCGTTCGCCGAGCTGTGCGAGAAGATCGGCGTCACCTTCGTCGGCCCGAGCCCGGAGGCCATGCGCCAGCTCGGTGACAAGATCGGCTCGAAGCTGATCGCCGAGAAGGTCGGCGTGCCGGTCGCCCCGTGGAGCCGCGGCGCCGTCGAGACCCTGGACGCCGCGCGCGCCGCGGCGGCCGAGATCGGCTACCCGCTCATGCTGAAGGCCACCGCGGGCGGTGGCGGACGCGGCATCCGCGTCATCACCAGCGAGGCCGACCTCGCCGACGCGTACGAGCGCACCAGCCAGGAGGCGGCACGGGCCTTCGGCAGCGGCATCGTCTTCCTGGAGCGCCTGGTCACCGGTGCGCGGCACGTCGAGGTCCAGGTGATCGCCGACGGGCAGGGCACCGCGTGGGCACTCGGTGTCCGGGACTGCTCAGTGCAGCGCCGCAACCAGAAGGTCATCGAGGAGTCGGCGTCGCCGGTGCTGGACCGGGCGCAGGCGGCCGAGCTGAAGGCGTCGGCCGAGCGGCTCGCCGTGGCGGTCGGCTACCGGGGCGCGGCCACCGTCGAGTTCCTGTACCACCCGGGCGACCGGCTCTTCGCGTTCCTCGAGGTCAACACCCGCCTCCAGGTCGAGCACCCGATCACCGAGCTGACCACCGGGTTCGACCTGGTCAAGGCCCAGCTGCACGTCGCCTCCGGCGGGCGGCTCGACGGCGCTCCCCCGGCGGAGCGCGGGCACGCCATCGAGGCCCGGCTGAACGCCGAGGACCCCGACCGCGACTTCGCGCCGTCCCCCGGCCGCATCGCGCGGCTCGACCTGCCCAGCGGCCCCGGCATCCGGGTGGACACCGGCGTGAGCGAGGGCGACACCATCCCGGCCGACTTCGACTCCATGATCGCGAAGATCATCGCGTACGGCCGCGACCGCGACGAGGCGCTGGGCAGGCTGCGCCGGGCCATGGCGAACACCACCGTGATCATCGAGGGTGGCGCGACGAACAAGAGCTTCGTGCTCGACCTGCTCGACCAGCCCGAGGTGATCGACGCCAGCGCGGACACCGGCTGGATCGACCGCGTCCGTGGCGAGGGCCGACTCGTCGCCCATCGGCACAGCGCGGTCGCCCTCGCCGCCGCCGCCATCGAGGCGTACGAGGAGGAGGAGCGCGTCGAGCGCCAGCGGCTGCTGTCGACGGCGTCCGGTGGGCGCCCGCAGGTGCAGCACGCCAGCGGTCGACCGCTGGACCTCAAGCTACGCGGCGCCGACTACCGCACCCGCGTGGCACGGGTCGGCGCGCACCGGTTCCGCGTCGGCATCGAATCCGCTGGACTGGTCCGCACCGCCGACGTCGAACTGGACCGCTTCGACCGGCACACCGGCCAGATCGTCGTCAACGGCATCCGGTACCGCCTGCTCACCGGCACGTACGGGCCGACGCACCTGGTCGAGGTGGACGGTGTCACGCACCGGGTCAGCCGCGACGAGGGCGGCGTTCTGCGCTCTCCCATGCCCGCGCTGGTCGTCGCCACGCCACTGGAGATCGGTGACGAGGTCGAGGCGGGCGCACCGGTGCTGGTGCTGGAGGCCATGAAGATGGAGACGGTGCTGCGGGCGCCGTTCAAGGCGCGGCTCAAGGAGTGCGCCGTCTCGGTGGGCAGCCAGGTGGAGGCGGGCGCGCCGTTGCTGCGCCTGGAACCCCTCGCCGACGACGCCGCCGAGGCCGTGGCCGACACCGCCACCGCCGTCGAACTGGACCTGCCGACCTCCGCCGCGCAGCTGCCGGCGTACCAGCGCAGCCGGCGCGGTCAGGAGGACCTGCGCGGCCTGCTGCTCGGCTTCGACGTCGACCCGCACGACGAGCGCCGGGTGCTCGACGACTACCTCACCGCGCGGCGGGCGGCCGCCGAGGACGGCCATCGTCCGCTGGCCGCCGAACTCGACCTCGTCAACGTGTTCGCCGACCTCGCCGAGTTGAGCCGTAACCGGCCGACCGGCGAGGACGGCGGCGCGCACGTGCACAGCGCCCGCGAGTTCTTCCACACCTACCTGCAGAGCCTCGACGTCGAGCGGGCCGGCCTGCCGGACGCGTTCCAGGCCAAGCTCGCCAAGGCCCTCGGCCACTACGGCGTCACCGACCTCGAACGCTCCCCCGACCTCGAAGCCGCCGTGTTCCGGATCTTCCTGGCCCAGCAGCGCGCGTCCGCCGACGCGGCCGTCGTCGCGACGCTGCTGCGGGCCTGGCTGCGGGAGACCCCGCCGGACGAGTCGCTGCGCGAGCCCGCCGGCCTCGCACTGGAACGGCTGATCGCCGCGACGCAGGTGCGCTTCCCCGCCGTCGCCGACCTCGCCCGCGGTGTGGTGTTCGTCTGGTTCGCCCAGCCGCTGCTGCGCCGCAACCGCGCCCGCGTCTACGCCGAGGTCCGTGGGCACCTGCGACACCTGGACGCGCACCCGGGCTCGCCCGACCGCGCCGAGCGCGTCGCCGAGATGGTCCGCAGCACCGAGCCGCTGGTCCGGCTGCTCGGCCAGCGCCTCGTCCGTGACCACCTCGACAACACGGTCATGCTGGAGGTGCTCACCCGGCGGTACTACGGCAACAAGGCACTCACCAGCGTGCGCACCCACACGGTCGCGGACTGCTCGTTCGTGGTCGCCGAACGCGCCGACTCCAGTGTGGTCTCCACCGCGGTGAGCTTCGACGCGTTGGACGGCGCCCTGCGCGGGCTCGCCGACCTGGCCGCCGGCGAGGACTCCGTCGACGCCGACATCTACCTCGGCTGGGAGAACCAGCCGGAGGACTTCGACGCGATGGCCGCCGCGCTGCTCGACGTCATCACCGCGCACCCGCTGCCGCCGCAGGTCCGCCGGCTCACCGCCACCGTCGCGGGTCGCGGCGGTGCGGTGATGCACCACCACTTCACGTTCCGCCCATCCGGCGCCACGATGACCGAGGACCGGCTGATCCGCGGCCTGCACCCGTACATCGCGCAGCGGATGCAGCTGGAGCGGCTACACAAGTTCGACCTGACCCGGCTGCCGTCGTCGGACGAGGAGGTCTACCTCTTCCAGTGCGTGGCCCGGGAGAACCCGGCCGACGAGCGCCTCGTCGCGTTCGCCCAGGTCCGCGACCTGACCGAACTGCGCGAGCAGGACGGCCGGCTGGTGGCGCTGCCGACCACCGAGGACGCCATCGCGGCCTGCCTCGACTCGATCCGCCGCGCCCAGTCCCGCCGACCGTCGAAGACCCGGTTCAACACCAACCGGATCGTGGTCTACGTCTGGCCGCCGAGCGAGCTCACCCGCGAGGAGATGGAGATGATCGCCGGGCGCGTGCGCCCGACGACCGTGGGCGCCGGGCTGGAGGAGATCCTGTTCATCGCCCGCCAGCGCGACCGCCGCACCGGCGAGCTGACCAAGATCGCCGTACGGATCTCCTTCGACGCCACCGGTGGCGCGGAACTGGCCGTCGGTGAACCGCCGGTGGAACCGGTCGAGCCCCTCGACGAGTACCGGCTGAAGGTCCTGCGGGCGAGCAGCCGCAACACGGTCTACCCGTACGAGCTGACCGGTCGGCTCGGCGACTTCGTCGAGCACGACCTCGACGACGAGCACGTGTTGGTGCCGGTGGACCGGCCCAAGGGACGCAACCGCGCCGCGATCGTCGCCGGCGTGGTCACCGCGCCGACCGCACGGCACCCGCAGGGCGTCACCCGGGTGGTGCTGCTCGGCGACCCGACGAAGTCGCTGGGCGCGCTGTCGGAGCCGGAGTGCCGGCGGGTGATCGCCGCACTGGACCTGGCCGAGCAGCTGCGGGTGCCGCTGGAATGGTGGGCACTGTCGGCCGGTGCCCGGATCTCCATGACCTCCGGCACGGAGAACATGGACTGGGTGGCCGCGGCCCTCAAGCGGATCGTCGAGTTCACCCAGGCCGGCGGTGAGATCAACATCGTGGTCGCGGGCATCAACGTCGGCGCCCAGCCGTACTGGAACGCCGAGGCGACGATGCTCATGCACACCAAGGGCGTCCTGGTGATGACACCGGACTCGGCGATGGTGCTCACCGGCAAGCAGTCGCTCGACTTCTCCGGTGGCGTGTCCGCCGAGGACAACTTCGGCATCGGCGGCTACGACCGGGTGATGGGGCCGAACGGCCAGGCGCAGTACTGGGCGCCGAACCTGACCGCCGCGCGGGACGTGCTGATGGCGCACTACGACCACACGTACGTCGCGCCGGGCGAGGACGCGCCACGGCGGGCCACGACCACCGACCCGCTGGACCGCGACATCTCCACCTTCCCGCACGACGTGGCGGGCAGCGCCTTCGCCACCGTCGGCGAGATCTTCTCCGCCGAGGCCAACCCGGACCGCAAGAAGCCGTTCGACATCCGTACGGTGATGCGGGCCCTCTCCGACCAGGACCACCCGGTGCTGGAACGCTGGGCGGGCATGGCCGACGCGGACACGGCGGTCGTGCAGGACATCCACCTCGGCGGCATTCCGGTCTGCCTGCTCGGCATCGAGTCCCGCTCGGTGCCCCGGCACGGCTTCCCGCCCACCGACGGCCCGGACACCTACACGGCGGGCACGCTGTTCCCCCGCTCGTCGAAGAAGGCCGCGCGGGCGATCAACGCGGCCAGCGGCAACCGGCCCCTGGTCGTGCTGGCGAACCTGTCCGGCTTCGACGGTTCGCCGGAGTCGATGCGCAAGCTCCAGTTGGAGTACGGCGCCGAGATCGGCCGGGCGATCGTGAACTTCCGCGGACCCATCGTCTTCTGCGTGATCTCGCGCTACCACGGTGGAGCGTTCGTGGTGTTCTCCAAGGCGCTGAACCCGAGCATGACGGTCCTCGCCCTGGAGGGCTCGTTCGCGTCGGTGCTCGGTGGCGCCCCCGCCGCCGCGGTGGTGTTCTCCGCCGACGTCAACGCCCGTACGGCGGCCGACCCCCGGGTGCGCGACCTGGAGGGCCGCGTGGCCGCCGCGTCCGGCACCGAACGCGCCGCGTTGACCGCGGAACTCGACGAGCTGCGCTCGTCGGTGCGTGCGGAGAAGCTCGGCGAGGTGGCCACCGAGTTCGACCGGGTGCACAACATCCAGCGCGCCGTCGAGGTCGGCTCGGTGGACGCGGTGATTCGCGCCACCGAACTGCGCCCGCGCATCATCGACGCCATCGAGGCCCGCCTGGGTTAGCGCGTACTGCCCCTCCGGCGGCCAGCCGCATCAGCCGGCCGCCGGAGGGGCGGCATCGTCAACTCCCGCTGACCGCCGCGCCGATCGCGAGGGCCACGGCGAGCCAGACGACGGACGCGACGACCGTGACGCCGAGCATGGCCGCCGCCTTGGCGGCGGACGGGATCGGGAGACGGGCCACGGCCAGGTTCGCCCCGACGCCCAGCGCGCCGATCAGCCCACCGAGGGCGCCTCCGACGGCGACCAGCAGGATCGGCAGCAGGACCAGGACGCGCAGGATCACCGGAATGGCGGGACCGGTCCGATGGGGCACGCCGTTGACCTCCACCGTCGGGTAGGGGTCGGCGAACGCGTTGCGGACCGTGGCGTCGATGGCGCCACCGGAGGCTGCTGGCAACGCGTACCGGCGCCTGCCGGTCCTGGGGGCCGGCACGCCGCCGACGGTGACGGCCGGACGGCCCCAGAAGGCGTTGGTGGTGACGACGATGGGGCCGGCCACGCCAGCCACGCTGATCGGTTCTGATTTCACCGGCGTGATCCTAGGGCCAGGTCAACGATCCCACGGCCCGGGCACGGCTCTCAGCCGATCCGCTGCTCCCGGCTCGGCGGGCCCTCGGCCCGCCAGGCGGCGGCGAGATCCTCGCGAGCACGGGCGACGCGGGACCGGATCGTGCCGACCGGGCACTGGCACACGTCCGCGGCCTCGGCGTAGGACAGCCCGAGCACCTGCGTGGCGACGAACGCCTCCCGACGTTCGCGGGAAAGGCCGGCGATCAACTGGTCCAGGGTGACGGCGTCGTCGGCGCCGGCGACGACCGCGCCGGCGGCCTCGGCCGCCGCCTGCCAGTCCGGCACCGACGCCACCCTCGGGCGGGCCACCGCGGCCCGGACGTGGTCCACGGCGACGCGCCGGGCGATGGTGAACACCCAGGTCCGCGCCGAGGAGCGGCCGGCGAAGCCGGGCAGGCTGCGCAGCGCCCGCAGGAACGTCTCCTGGGTGAGGTCGTCGGCCTCCCCCGGCCCGGCGAGGTGCGACAGGAACCGCCGGACCTGACCCTGGAGTGCCCGGACGAACGCCGCCGCGGCCTGCGGGTCGCCCTGCCCCGCCTCCCGCGCCCACCGGGTCACCTGCGCGTCGTCGGCAGCGCCGTTCAGCACCGACCACCGCCCTGCGGCGCAGGGGAGGTGGTCGGGCGAGATGAGCGGGAACGCGTCATCGGCTCAGGTCCTCCGCGTGGGTGTGCCGTCGTCGGGGCACGACCGGTCAGCCGCGCACCATGGTTGTCGTCGGCCGGTCCGGAAAAGTTCCCGACGCCTCCGGAACGCGGCGCGTCCACCTCGGTCGGATCAGACGTCGGGCGGGGCGGGATGGGTCCGGCGCGAGACGGCCGCCAGCGTCGCGGTCACCGCGCCCCGGTTACGCAGCGCCCGCAGGGGCAGCGCGGCCAACCACAGCACGTCGCCGCACCCGACGGTCTGCCGCGTGCCGCCGACCGCCTCCAACTCGATCTGGCCCTGCTCGACCACCACGATCGCGTCGCGCCAGTCGGCCTCGTCGTAGTCGAGCACACCGCCCGGGGGCAGGGTCACCACCCGCAGCTGCAGGTCCGGTCTGAGCCGGGAACGCAGGAAGGACAGTGGCCCCTCACCATCGCCCATCAGCGGGCGATACGTGGGTCGGGCAGCACCTGCGCTCCAGCGTGCGGGGCCCGCCCCGCCTGAACGACAGTCAATGCCAGTCCCCGTTCCGCCTGGCGGCGTCTCGCCGCGACCGACGTGCTTGCTGATATGACGGCCGGGGACCGGAAAACTCATCGCCACCGGCCGGTCCGCGACCACGCCGTGCCGGGCGCCGAAGGGTGCGCAACAACGAAGAAGAACCGCACCGCCGAGACACCTAGTGTCGTGCTGAGTATCCAGCTCTGTGGATGGAGTGCAGATGAGTGTGGTCAAGGGGAACACCTCGCGTCGCGGTGTGCTCGGCGCGATCAACGGAGCGCACCACCGCGCGATCCTCGGGTTGTACATGGTGATCGTGCTCGCCCACTGGGCCGAACACCTGGTCCAGGCCTACCAGATCTGGGCGCTCGGGTGGGCCCGCCCGCAGGCACGCGGCGTCCTGGGCATGCCGTTCCCCTGGCTGGTCAGCTCGGAGTGGCTGCACTACGGGTACGCGATCGTCATGCTCATCGGCCTGTTCGCCCTGCGTCCCGGCTTCGTCGGTCGGGCCCGTACCTGGTGGACGGTCGCGCTGGTGATCCAGTTCTGGCATCACATCGAGCACCTGCTGTTGCTGTTGCAGGTTCAGCTGGGCTTCCTGCTGCCCGGCGCGACCGCGCCGACCAGCCTGGTCCAACTCGTCGTGCCCCGCGTCGAGCTGCACCTCTTCTACAACTCGATCGTCTTCATCCCGATGCTCGTCGCGATGTACCTGCACCTGCGCCCGAACGACAGTGAACTGTGGCAGATGCAGTGCAGTTGCGCCCCCACGGCCCAGCGGCGGATGACGCTCGCGCCGACCGCCGGCTGAGCGGGCCGCGTTGTCCGCCACGCGCCGTACCCTGGCGGTCGTGACCGCCCTGGCCTCGGTCGGCATCGCCGTCGTCGTCGGGGCGGTCGTCCGTCAGTCGGACGACCGACCGGCCCGGGTGCTGGCGGTGGCCCCGGCCGGCGACACCGCCCTGGCGACCACGCCCGGCGAGGTCACCCTGCGGCTGTCGACCGGCGCCGACCCGGCGCTGTCGCACATCACCGTGCGCGACAGCGCCGGAGAGACGGTCAACGACGGCCGGCTCCGGACCACCGGGGAGACCGGGTTACGCCAGCCGGTCCGCGCCGACCGCTCCGGCGACTACACCGTCGCGTACCACGTCACCTTCACCAACGGCCAGGATGCCAGCGGCGCGCTGCGGTTCAGCGTGGGCACCGGCACGGCGCCCCGCGACACCGGCGAGATCCCCGACGCCATACCGGGCAGCGCCGGCCACGGACACGGCGTCGATCCGGTGGGCGCCACCCTGCTGGTCGTGGACGGGCTGGTGCTCCTCGTCGTCCTCGTCCTGCTGCTGCGTCGACGACCGTCCACCGGGTCCGAGCCCCTGGTTCACTGAGCGGCGAAACCCTGCGCCGGGCCGGCTGATGCCGGCCCGGCGCGTCGCGTTCGTGCTGCACACAGGCCGATCGGGAGTGGACGACCAGGGTGCGGCAACTACCTGGCGGCTCGGCCGCGCCGGCCGGGCTGATCGACGGCGTCCACATCGAGCTGGTGGACAGTCGGTGCCGCGGGCCGGGTCTCGTGCGAGCACACGGATCGGGCCGGGTGCGCGCGGCACCCGGCCCGATCGTAATCGGTCGGCGGTTACGGACGGCTGTGGCGGCGCGATCCTCGCCGGGGCGCCCGGGACGCCGAGCCGCTCGGCGCCAGGCCCGGCGGGAGCAGCCCGGCCTCCGCCGCCGGCTTCACCGGGCCGGCCTTGCCGATGCCCAGGTTGCGTGTCCCGGTGCCGGGCAGCAGCTTCTCGCCGCCGGGTACGCGGACGGTCCGGTGCTGGCCCTGCGGCGTACGGAACACGTCGGCCGCCAGGCGGGAGCGGGGGATGTCGGTGTTCAGGGCGATGATGTCTCCGAGCGACTTGCGGTAGTCGATCTTGAAGGCGGCCCGGATCAGGGGCAGCAGCGGGTCATTGCCGTAGTAGAACCGGTCCCCGTCGCGCATCGCGGTGAACTGCTTTTTCCAGATGGCCAGCTGCAACTCACCGAACTCCCGACCCGGCAGGTTGGGCTCGGCCATCATGCCCACGAACGCATCGAGCCGGTCCACACTGCCGTACACGGCCTTGAGCCGGGCCGCGAGCGGCGTACGACGGTCGGCGCGGACGGCGTCGTCGGCCGCCGCCGTGGTGCGCCGCCCGGCGGCGTTGTACAGGGCGGTGAAGTCCAGGCTGTCCAGATCGTCGATCTCCGCACCGGGGGTGAGCTCCGGGTCGGCCGGGAAGGACTCCGACGACTCCCGGGTGATCGCCGCGAACGACGACTTCGTCGGCAGCCCGTAGGCGGTCCGCATGTCGTTGTAACTCGGCATGCCGTGGTCGCGGCTGCGGGCGATGTCGATCGCGCCCAGATCGTTGCGGCCCGGCAGGCAGGGCGGCAGAGCCGGATCGTCCGCGCAGGTGGGGTTGCCCGGCACGGGGACGAAGAACGGGAAGCTGCGCAGCATGTTGCTGATCATCTCGTCGTTGCGGGTTTGCGGGCGCAGGCCGACGCCGTGCAGCATCGGTCCGAGTTCGAGCAGCTCCAACAGGTCCGGGTTGAAGAAGGCGTCCTCACCGAGCGGGATCATCAGCCGGACGGTGTCGCCCTCGGTGGTTACCTCGACGTCCAGCTCCCGCAGCCGGTCGAGGGTCTGCTGGTCGTAACGGCCAGCCTCCACCTCGAGCCGGAAGTCACCGCGGATCTGGCTGTGCGCGCGGTACCCGACGGTTGCGAACTCGTTGCTCACCGACACGTCCACGGTGCGCTTGTAGCCGGTGTAGCGGGGCAGGTCGACGCCGAGCGCCGGCAGGAACTGGGTGTAGGTGATGTGCTGCTGCTCGGCGATCACCACCGCTCGGGCGATCTCGAACCGGTCCTGCTCGGGGAGCCACGTCGGCAGCTGCGCGACGATCCGGTTGTGCTCCCGGGCGAAAAGGGTCTGGATGGCCAGCAACGCCGGGTTCTCGTTGGCCCGCTGGTCGCCGGCGACCGCGGCCTTCTCCGGGGTGTTGAACAGCTGCCCGCCGGCGACCATGTTCGGGGCGGTGGCGGCGTCCCCCCGGGTGTCGCGCCGGGGCAGGTAGCCACCGGGCATCAGCAGCGTGGCCTTGTTGTTGCGCACGTCGCCGTCGACGGCGCCCTCGCGCATCCAGTCCAGCCGTTCGTTGCTGTTGCTGTAGACGGTGGCCGCGTCGAGGTAGGAGCTGACGGTGTTGATCTGCTCCCGGGGCGTGGTGACGCCGGTGTCGTCGGCCGGCCGGGACCGGTCGAACGGGACGATGCCGATGTCGTTGCGGAACGACTCCATCGGATCGTTGTTGTCGAACGGGATGTTGCGGGTCTCACCCGGAGGGCTGACCAGCCGCCGGCCGAGCCGCTGAGCGATGGTGTGGTCGACGAACTGACCCCACACGAACCCCCACTGGCTCACCGCGTTCGGCGAGTAGATGTTCACGTCGGCGTCGTTGAAGATCCGGTTGCTGACGTACCGCTCGGGCGGCAGGTCGACGATCTCGCTGATGCCGTCGGCGTACCAGGCCGGTCCGACCCGGGGATAGATGGTGTCGATCTTCCCCCAGCTGGGGTTGGCCCGGTTGTTGCCGTACCCGTCGATGCTCTGCACCTCCCACAGGCCGAGGATCCGGTCCGAACGGGTGGCGCCGGCCTGGGCAGGACCGCTCAGCCCCACCCCGGCGGCCACCACGAGAGCGACGACCGCGGCCTGGGCCGCCCTGGTTGATCGGGCCCGACCACGCCGGCCGGATGCGACTACGCGCATGCCCATCTCCTCCCCTTTGACTTGACGAACACGATGGGACGGAGGCTGGCGACCTCGGCGATCCCATCGCCGGCACCGAACGCCTCATACAGCTGTCGATCTCCCCGGTAGTGTCGTCGCCACCCGCGCGGGTGCGCTTCTTCCGCCGTGCGGAGCGGGACGGTCACCGGTTGATCAGGGCCGGCCGGCCGGGGACGGAAGCGGCCCGACGAGGGGGCGCCGCTCCGACGACCAGATGTCGAAGTCGCTGTCGGCGTTGAGGATCGCCTGGTGCAGGCGCTGGACCGGAGCGCCGGGTTCGAGGCCCAGCTCGCTGACGAGGTTGCCCCGCACCCGGTGGAAGACCTCCAGCGCCTGGGCTCGTCGGCCACTGAGGTGCAGCGCCCACATGTACTGCGCGTGCAGCCCCTCGTGCAGCGGGTTCTCCACGATCAGGGCGGCCAGCTCGGTCAACACCTCGCGGTGCATGCCCAGCCGCAGCTCGGCGTCCACCAGGTACTCCAGAGTGACCAGCCGGGACTCCTCCAGTTGCCGGCGGCGCGCCTCCAGCAGCCGTCCCACCGGCACGTCCACCAGAGCCCGGCCCTGCCACACCCGCAACGCCTCGGACAGCTGCCGGACGGCCCCGTCGTCGTCCCCGCCGGCCAGCGCCTGCCGCCCCCGCAGGGCCAGCAGCTCGTACCGGCGCAGGTCCAGGCCGGTCAGGCGGGTGCGCAGCAGGTATCCGCCGGTCCGGGTCTCCAGCAGATCGTTGCTGACCGCCGCGACCGACCAACCGGTCGCCGCCGCGAGATGCTTGCGCAGACTGAGGATGTACGTCTGCACGGTGGTCGACGCGCTGGCCGGCGGGTCCTCGCCCCAGAGTTCGGTGCTCAGCGAGGACGCGGGCACCAACTGGTCGGCGTGCGCGATCAGCACGGCGAGAACGTTGCGCACCTTCGGTGCCGTCGGGGTCCAGTCGACGCCACGCACCCGGACGGACAGCGGCCCCAGCACGGCCATGTCGATGGGTTGACCCGTAGCTTCCACGCGCGCCACCTGCTCGTATCGACTGTGAGCGGACACTCATGGTCATTGGCGGCGCGTCGGGTACGCATCCTCTACCGTGCCGGCCGTCGCGGTGCCGTGGTCACGGGCCCTTGAGCGAGCTTCAACCAGCCGTCGAGCGGTGCGCCCTACGCTTGCCGGCACCGGTCGGCCCCGCCGACCCGATCATGGCCCCCCGCTTCGTACGGCCCGGCCGCGGAGCCGGGGCGCGTCCCGGCCCGCCGCCCGTCGCGGGCCGGTGAGGAGGTGTGGGGATGATCGATCCGACAACCACCGCCGGCGCGACGCGAGTCGCGGTCCTCGGGGCGACCGGCTGCGTCGGGCGTGCGGTCTGTGTCGCGTACGCCCGCGGCGGCGCCCGGGTCGTCGGCATCGCCCGGACACCGCCACCCCGCGCCGAGTACCCCTTCCGGTCCCTCGACCTCGCCGCCACCGCGCCCGCCGACCTGGCCCGGATCCTCGCCGAGGAGGGGGTGGACACGGTGGTGAACGCCGCCGGCGGGTGGGGACGCGCCGAGGAACTGCGGCGGGGACATGTGCGGCTCGTCCGCCGGCTCGTGGCGGCCCTCGGCGCGATGGAGACCCGGCCCCGGCTGGTGCACATCGGCTCGGTCCACGAGTACGGCCCGATCGCCGAGGGCACCAGCGTCAGCGAGAACACTGTGCCGCGGCCGGACAGCGCGTACGGCCGGGTGAAGCTGGCCGGCAGCCGGATCGTGCTCCGGGCGGCGCAGGCCGGCACGGTGGACGCCGTGGTGCTGCGGGCGGTCAACGTGTACGGCCCGTACACCACGCCCACGAGTTTCCTGGGGGCGCTGCGCGAGCGGCTGCGGCGGGCCGGGCCGGAGGGGTTGACGGTGCGCGTCGCCCCGGCCCGCCGGGACTTCGTCGACGCCCGCGACCTGGCCGACGCGGTGGTCCTCGCGGGCCGCGCTCCGGTCAACGGCAAGGTGATCAACATTGGGCGCGGCGTCGCCGAGGAGGTTCGGGAGCTGGTGCAGGTCCTGTTGGAGACGGCCGGGCTCCGACCGGGGGCGGTGCCCCTGGTCGATGCCCCGGTGTCCAGTAACGGTGGCGCGTGGACCCGGGCCGACATCCGTCAGGCCCGGTGTCTGCTGGGGTGGTGCCCGCGGGCCGGGGTACGGGAGTCGATCGAGGCCCTGTGGGAGCAGGGCTGAACGTCAGCGCCGAGTGGTCACGAAGCCGCGGATGGTGTCGATGACGAAGTCGGCCATCTCCAGCGTGATGCCCGGATACACGCCGATCCAGAAGGTGTGCTCGGTGACGAAGTCCGAGTTGGCCAGGTCCCCCACGATGCGGCACGGCACGTCCTGGTACGCCGGGTGGCGGGTCAGGTTGCCGGCGAAGAGCCGCCGGGTGCCGATCTTCCGGTCCTCCAGGCACGCCACCAGCTCCTGGCGGGTGAACGGCGCCTCGGGCCGGACGCTGATCGGGAAGCCGAACCAGCTCGGGTCGCTGTCCGGGGTGGCCTGCGGCAGCAGGAGGCCGGGCAAATCCGCCAGCCCCTCGTAGAGGCGACGGAAGTTGCGCCGCCGGGCCTCGATGAACTCCGGCAGTCGGCGCAGCTGACTGAGCACCAGCGCGGCCTGCGGATCGGTGGCCTTCAGGTTGTAACCGACGTGCGAGTAGACGTACTTGTGGTCGTAGCCGGCGGGCAGGGTGCCCAACTGGTAGTCGAACCGCTTGAGGCAGGTGTTGTCGGTGCCGGGCTCGCACCAGCAGTCCCGGCCCCAGTCGCGCAGCGACTCGACGATCCGGGCCAGTTCGAGGCTGCCGGTCAGCACGCAGCCGCCCTCGCCGGCGGTGAGGTGGTGCGCCGGGTAGAAGCTCACCGTGGTCAGGTCGCCGAACGTGCCGGTCAGCCGACCGCGGTACGTCGAGCCGACCGCGTCGCAGTTGTCCTCGACGAGGTACAGGTCGTGTTCGGTGGCGAGGTCGGCGATCTCCGCGACGGGGAACGGGTTGCCGAGGGTGTGCGCGATCATGATGGCCCGGGTACGCGGCGAGATCGCCTCGGCGACCCGCTCGGCGGTGGTGTTGTAGGTGCCCAGCTCCACGTCGACGAAGACCGGCACCAGACCGTTCTGCAGGATCGGGTTGACCGTGGTCGGGAAGCCCGCGGCGACCGTGATCACCTCGTCGCCGGGCTCCAGCCGCGCCTCACCCAGCTTCGGTGAGGTCAACGCGGTCAGCGCGAGAAGGTTGGCCGACGAGCCCGAGTTGACCAGGTGCGCCTTGCGCAGCTTGTAGTAGGCGGCGAACGCGCTCTCGAAGCGCCGGGCGCTGATGCCGGCGGCGATCCGCATGTCCAGTGCGGCCTCCACGAAGGCCGCGCGGTCGTCCTCGTCGAGCACCGCCCCCGACGACAGGATCGGCGTCACCCCGGGCACGAAGTCTCCCGGCTCCTGCTCCCGGTGGTACTTCCGGGTCTGCTCGAGCACCAGCTCCTTCAGCGATGTCATCTCCGCGCCCTCTCCGCTCCACGATGGGTACGCCCATGGTCAACGGCGCCGGTCGAGGATGCGTCGAGGAACGGTGGAGGCACCGCCGGCCGGGTCGTCCCGGCCGGCGGTGCGGCCCGTCAGGCGCGGCGCCCCAGGTATGCGAGGAGCTTGGTCTGCTCGTCCGCGTCGGGCGGCACCTCGAGGGCGGGCCCGCTGACCATGCGACTGCGCACCACCTCCTCGCCGACCATCCGAAGCGCCTCCCACGCCTTGTCGATGTCGGCCTGCTCGATCCGCTCGTCCTGGTCGGTGGCCCGGGCCAGGTCCCAGCCGTGCACGACCAGCTCGGTGGAGACCGCGCTGTCGATCGCCTGGGAGAAGGTGCGCAGCCCGAACCGCCCGTCGAACTCCGCGCGGGCCTGCTCGGGGTCGTTCAGGCTGGTCTCGATCTGGTCGCGCACCCGCACGAACGCCTTGTACGGGTCGACGTCCACCCCGGGGCCCTCCGGCACCGGCAGGTCGACCATGTTCAGGTGGATCTCGTTCATCTCGACGACGTGCGCGACGAGGTCACGCACGGTCCACTCGGTGCAGGGCGTCGGCCCCGACCACGCGTCCGCTCCGACCGCAGCGATCCGGTCGGCGAACTGCGCTCCGAGTCGGGCGTACCGGTCAGCGACGGCTTGTTCCTCCGCCGTGAGACCCGCACCGCTCACCGACGGACCAGCCGTCCGTCCGGGCTTCACCGTTGACATACCGCTCTCCTGCCACTCGACGTCAGGTGGCCCCGGCAGACGCCTGTCCTGGCGCCACCGGGGCCCTACCTGTACGACGGTCGGCAGGCGGGAAAGTCATCGCCGCGCGGCCCGGCTCGGCGTGTCGTACACGAGTTGGCCTGCGGCGACACGGCGCGGGAGGGGCGGACGGGGCCGCCCGTGACTCAGTACTCGACGACGGCGCGGAACCGCGCCTCGCCCTTGGCGACCCGGTCGACGGCCTCGGCGACCCGGTGTGCCTCGAAGGTCTCCACCCACGGTGTGACCTTCCCCGCCGCGACGAGGTCCAGTGCCTCCCGCAGGAGGTGCGGGCCACCGTGGGTGGCGCCGGTGATCCGCTGCCCCTGGGAGAAGAACGGGTAGGCCATGGCCGGCGGGATGGTGAACGGTTCGATGCCGTCGATGCCGGCCAGCACCATCCGCCCCTGCACGCGCAGCCCGGCCAGGCAGGCCGCGGCCGCCCGGTGGGACGGTGCGGTGAGGACGACCACGTCGGCGCCACCGGCGGCGCGCAGTTGCTCCCCGTCGGCGACCACCAGATCGGCGCCGAGCCGGCGTGCCGCGTCGTGCTTGTCCGCCGAGCTGGTCACCGCGATCGTCTCGTGCCCGCACGCCTTCGCGTACTGCAGGGCCAGGTGGCCGAGCCCGCCGATGCCGATCACGGCGATCCGGTCCTGCGGGCGGGGCTCCGCCGCGCGCAGAGCCGACCAGGCGGTGTAACCGGCGCACATCACCGGGGCGGCCAGCTCCCAGGCGAGCCCGTCGGGCAGGAGCACGGTCGACTCGGCGGCGGCCACCAGGTATTCGGCGTGCCCGCCCGGCGCGGTGAACCCGGTGGTCGTCGGCGCGGGGCAGTTCAGCGCGGTCTGGCCGGTCACCGGGAGGCCGAGGCGGCAATAGTCGCAGCGACCGCAGCCGGACCGTACCCAGGTCACCCCGACCCGGTCACCGGGCCGTCGGCTCGTCACCCCCACGCCCACCTCGACCACCTCGCCGACCGGCTCGTGCCCGGTGACGGCCGGGTCGACCGCCGGGAACGGCAGCATCCCCCGGGTGGCCAGCACGTCGTTCACGCACACCCCGCACGCCCGCACCCGAACGAGCACCTCGCCGGGGCCGGGTGAGGGATCCGCCACCTCACGCAACTCCCAGGCCACGTCGACTCCCGGCACAACCGCCGCTCTCATCACGAACCACCACCCGTCCTGTGCACGACTCGAAGGAGGAACTGTCCGGACGCCACGGCGTCAGACCGTCGGCGCGGACGGGATGCTGGCCCGCCCGTACCGCCCCTGCATGCTCGCCCCGCACCAACCGCCGGTACATCCTCGCGATTGCCGCACCACCGGGGCCGTCACGGCGATCCGGTCAGGACCGCCGGTCGGCGAGCGCCACCAGCGTCGCGACGATCTCGTTGGGTCCGGGCGTCGCCTGCCACGCCTCGCGTAGCGCGGTGGCCCCCTCCCGGAAGGCCGGCTCGGTGAGCACCCGCTGGATCTCCGCCCGGATCTCCTCGACGGTCTGCTTCTGGTGGTCGATCCGGAGTCCGGCACCCTGCTCGGTGACAAAGCTGGCGCAGGGAGTGGCCAGCAGGTTCTTCTCCGGGTGCAGCCACCCGGCCGCCTCCTCGACCGCCTCCTCCGTCGCGGTGGCGCCGAACTCCCGGCCGGCCCGGTAGGTGCCGCTGTCGGCCTCGGCCGGCGCGGCCGTCGCGGGCCGGAACAACAGCGAGTCGTCGGTATCGCAGACCAGTTGCGGGATGCCCGCGGCGACGGCGGAGCTGAGCGTCCCCATGCCGCCGTGGTGCACGAGCGCGTCGCAGGTGGGCAGCAGTTGGGTCAGCGGCACCCACTCGATCGCCCGCACGTTGTCCGGCAACGTGTCCACGGCCGCCAGTTGCAGCGGACTGAGGGTGGCGACCACCTCGACGTCGAGGCCGGCCAGGGCGGCGAGCAGTTTGGGGGTACGGCCCCAGTCACCGGCGACGTACCGGCGGGTCGATTCGCCCAGCGACACGGCGATCCGGGGCCGGTCCTGCGGGCGGGAGTACAACCAGCGCGGGAAGACCGCCGCGCCGGTGTAGGGAACCTTGCGCACCGGGACCTTCACCGTCGCGGTGGGCAGGCTGAGGCCCTTGGGCAGCGGGTCGACGGTGAACTGTCCGAGCAGGAGTTCGTCGTCGACGCTCACCCCGTACCTCTCGGCGAGCGGACGGACCAGGTCGGCCAGCGGGTCGTCGGCGAGCCCGGCGGCGCGTACCGCGGTGCGGTGCGCGGCCAGCCGCTCCTGGCTGTACGCGAAGTAGTCCAGGTTGCTGCCGAGCAGCCGCCCGTGCGCGGCTCCCGCGGCCCGTGCCGCCACCGCTCCGGCCGGGAAGACCAGATCCCACAGGACCAGGTCCGGCCGCCACGCGCGGGCGAACTCCACCAGGTCCGGCGCGTCGGACAGGTCGGCGCGGACGTAGTCCGAGGCGGGGTTGAGGTTCCACTGGTAGAAGGCGATCCAGTGCTCGCGTTCCTCCGGGCTCAGCCCCATGGCCCGCGCGTACGCGTTGACCTCCTCCGGGGTCGGCGGCTGCCGGGCGTCCTCGCGCAGCCGCGGCTCGGGCGCCCCGGCGTCACCCAGCGCGACCGGGACCAGGCCGGTGCTGGCGATGGTGTCGGCGAAGCCCGCGTGGGACGCGACGCGGACCTCGTGCCCGGCGGTCTGCAACGCCCAGGCGTACGGCACCACCGGGTAGAGATGCGCCACGGCGGGATAGACGGTGATCAGCACGCGCACAGGGTCCTCCTTGGGCACACGGGATGGCTCCGGTCGGTCTGGTGATCAGGATGCCGACACCGCGCCGGCCCGGCTTCTCCTGCAGTGCGCAGGCCGGCAGCCGTCCGGCCGACGGGCGGCACCATCGGTTGGCGGTGGGCAATCGGGAAGTTGCCGCCGTCTCCCGGCCGGTTGGACGATGAGCGCCGGACGACATCGGATCCTGCGGGCGATGTGTGTGTCAGCACGCGCAGACGACCCGTGGTCAGTGAGGGGTGACCCATGGCGATGCCCGAAGCCGTCGACGTGCCGGCTTTCCCGATCCCCCGGGAATGCCCGTACCGGCCGTCGGCCCGTCACGTCGGCCTGCGGGCGGACAGCCCGATGACCAAGGTAAAGCTCTACAACGGACGGACGGCCTGGCTGGTCACCGGGGCAGCACAGGCCAGGGCGGTGCTCTCCGACTACCGTCGGGTGTCGATCCGCCCGTACCACGGCAACTACCCGCTGCTGAACGAGGAGTTCGAGAAGGTCGTCGACAGCGGCTACGCGGACGTGCTGTTCGGGGTGGACCCGCCCGAGCACACCAAGCAGCGCTCGATGATCATGCCGAGTTTCACGCTGCGTCGTACCGCGCTGCTGCGCGACGACATTCAACGCATCGTCGACGAGAAGCTGGACGAGATGCTGCGCCACGGCGCACCGGCGGACCTGGTCTCCATGTTCGCCCAGCCGGTGCCCTCGATGGTGATGAGCACCGTGCTCGGCGTGCCGTACGACGAGCACGAGGACTTCGAGACGCCCGCGCACAAGCTCTTCGTGCCGGAACTGGCCGAGGAGGCCACGGCCGAACTGGGCGAGTACCTCGACCGGCTGATCCAGAAGAAGGAGAACGACCCGGGCGCCGGGGCCGTCGGCCTGCTCGACGACCTGATCGCCAACCACCTGCACACCGGGGAGCTGACCCGCTCGGAACTGGTGCACATCGCCATGGCGATGCTGGTGGCCGGCACCGACACCACCACCAACGTGATCTCGCTGGGCACGATGGCGTTGCTGGACAACCCCGAGCAGTGGGAGGCGCTGCGGGCCGACCCGGAGATCGTGCCCGCCGCCGTCGAGGAGATCCTGCGCTACGTCTCCCTGGTCGAGGCGTTCGCGCGGGTGGCGGTGGAGGACATCGACCTGGGCGACGGCAACGTGATCCGCAGCGGTGAGGGCATCCTGATCAGCTGCGCCGGGGTCAACTTCGACCCGGCGCACGTCGGGGAGCCGGACACGTTCGACATCCGCAGGTCGGCCAAGCCGAGCTTCTCGTTCAGCCACGGCATCCACCGCTGCCCCGGCGACAACCTCGCCCGGCTGGAGTTGGAGATCGCCTTCAAGACGCTGGTCGAGCGGATGCCGAACCTGCGCGCGGCGGCCCCCCTCGACGCTCTGCCCAGCAACAACAACGACGGCACCCTGCAGCGGCTGTACGAACTGCCCGTGCTGTGGTGACCGGCCCCGACGGCCACGAGGCGAAGGAGCAGCATGGCACAGCCCCGCACCGACCAGGCCGGCGACGTGACCGGCAAGGCCCTGGAGTACCGCGGCGTCGCCTACGACGCCGGTACGAACTTCGCCACCGGTCAGGGCGACCTGTCCCGGATGGCGTGGAGCAGGCGACAGATGCTGGAGGAGCTGAGCCTGATCAGCGACCAGCTCAACTGCAACTCGATCACCATCTACGGCAGTGACCTCGGGCGGCTGCGGGAGACCGCGGAGGCCGCCGTCGAGCGGGACCTGCACGTACGGTTGCAGCCCCGGCTCGTGGACCGGCCGCAGGGCGAGGTGCTGGATCATCTCGCCGAGGCGGCCCGGCTCGCCGAGTCGCTACGCCAGCAGGACGCCCGGATCGACCTGACGGTCGGCGCGGTGCACCTGCTGTTCACTCCCGGCATCGCCGACGGCGAGCAGTACCACGAGCGGATGGCGAACGCGTACGCCGACGCGGACCATCACCTGCTCAAGCCGACCGGCCGGATCGACTTCGCCGAGGCGGCGCCCCGGCTCAACGAGTTCCTGGCCAGGGCCAGCGGGGTGGCCCAGCAGGTGTTCGCCGGGCCGATCAGCTACTCGGCGGCGCCCTTCGAGCAGGTCGACTGGTCGCTGTTCGACCGGATCGGGTTGATGTGGCAGTACCTGCCGACGTACCACACCCCCGAGCAGCACCGGGCGGTGCTGGACAGCTACCGCCGCTGGGGTCTCCCCATCCAGGTCGCCGAGTTCGGCACCGCCACCTACCAGGGCGCGGAGCAGAAGGCGTTCTTCTTCTGGGACGTCGTCGACCGCTCGGGTGACACGCCACTGGTGTTCGACGGCGTGGTCCGTGACGAGGGCCGGCAGGCCGCCTACCACCTGCGGATGTTCGAGCTGTTCGAGCAGGCCGGGGTGAACGGCGTGTGGATCTCGGAGTTCATC
>NZ_WBKR01000003.1 GCF_008868155.1 Micromonospora sp. ALFpr18c | reverse complement strand
GGCCGGAGTCGCGCCCGTCCCACCGCCCGGCCGCCCCGGAGAGCCGGTCGGCGTGGCCCGGGCCGCCGCCGCGGTGCCCGCCCCGACCGGGCCGGTGGACCGCCCGGGACCCGAGCCGGCCGCCGGACCCGCACTGCGGCAGGCCGCCGAGGACATCCGCGACGACGACGGCCCCGCCACCGGTGCCCGGTCCGAGCAGCGTCGGCAGTCGCGCGAGCGACGGCGGTTGCGGGCGGTGGCGCTGGCGCTGGTCAGCATCGTGCTGCTCGGTGCGGTACCGCTCTTCTTCGGCATTCGCACGCTGAGCCGCGACCCGGTCTTCGACAACCTGGACCAGCTCAACGTGCCGGCCTGGGCTGCCGCGAAGACCGACGACGACGTCAGCGGCAGCCGCTGGTGCCTGCTCGACTGCCGGCTTCGCGAGCGCACCGTCACCTCGGAGAAGTCGCCGGCGGAGACCACGAAGGTGTACGAGGACGCGCTGCGCCAGGACGGTTGGCAGCCGTGGAAGGTGGCCCGCTGCCCGGAGCAGGAGACGAAGGGCAGTTACACGTGCTGGCGCCGTGACGAGCTGACCCTCGACCTGTGGGTGCGCGAGCCGACCTGCGTCCCGCCGCCGGTCGACGGAGAACCGGCGATCGTGCCGTCTCCCGAAGCGTCGGCCGCTGCGGCGGAGTGCGCCGGCTCGTTGGTGTCGGTGAAGGTGCGCAACGCGATCGACGACGAACGGACCAGGCCCCAGCCGACCACCGATCCGTCACTGACCGGAGAGGATCCGTTCCCGACAGTCAGTGGTGACCCGCTGGGCGACCTGACACCCTCACCGTCCTGAGCCGGTTTCCATCACGGACGGTAGGGTCTGGGGCTGGCGGGCACGCCCGCTGCCGCTGGCCGGCGACGGCCGGCGTGTCTGTTGTGGGTAGCACCGTTGTGCGTTCCGGGGACGTCGGGTCCTGCGGGAACTCTGCTTGAGGAGGACAGGCGTGGGCGACATTTTGGCGATCGCGGCGCTGATCGCGGCGAGCGCGTTCGCGGTGTTGGTGCTCATCCTGACGCTGCCCATCCTGCGGCTGCGGCACACGGTGGACGCCACCACGCGGATGATCAACGACCTCAACGATCGGACCGCGCCGCTGCTCGGCGACGTGAACACCACGGTGAAGAACGTCAACGTCGCGCTGGAGCAGGTGCAGACCTCGCTCGACGGTGTGAACCTCCAGCTGGCGAAGGTCGACACGATGACCAGCCACGCGCAGAACGTCACCGCGAACGTCGCGAACCTGGCCACCGTGGTCTCCGCCGCCGCCGCGAACCCGCTGGTGAAGGTGGCCGCGTTCGGCTACGGCGTGCGGAAGGCCGCCGCGGGTCGCCGGCACGCCGAGACCGAGCGCGAGGTGCGCGACACGATCAAGCAGCAGCGGCGGGCCGCCCGGCGCGGCAACCGCTGACCGGCCGGCGCACCAGGAAGGTAACGAGACATGAGGCGGTTGTTCTGGCTGGGCATCGGGCTGGCCGTCGGCGTGGTGGTGGTCCGCAAGGCCACCCGGACCGCGCAGGCGTACACCCCGGCCGGCGTCGCCAGCACGTTGTCGGAATCCGCTAGCGGGCTGGTCGAGTCGCTGCGTAGCTTCGTGGAGGACGTTCGCATCGGGATGGCCGAGCGCGAGCAGGAGATCCACCAGGCGTTCGCGCAGGGCGAGGCGTTCGACGACCAGTTCGCCGAGCTGCGGGAGTCCCCGCGGATCGACGATCGAGACATCTTTCCGGAGGAACACCAGCGATGAAGACGGCGGAGATCAAGCGGCGGTACCTCGCCCACTTCGAGGCGAATGGGCACACCGTGGTGCCGTCCGCTCCGCTGCCCGCCATCAGCGACCCGAACCTGCTGTTCGTCAACGCCGGTATGGTGCAGTTCGTCCCCTATTTCCTGGGTCAGCAGGCCCCGGCGTACCGGCGGGCGGTCAGCGTGCAGAAGTGCATCCGCACGCCGGACATCGACGAGGTCGGCAAGACCAGCCGGCATGGCACGTTCTTCCAGATGAACGGCAACTTCTCCTTCGGTGACTACTTCAAGGACGGCGCGATCCCCCTCGCGTGGGACCTGGTCACCAAGTCGCAGGCCGACGGCGGGTTCGGTCTGGACCCGGAGCGCATCTGGCCGACGGTCTACCTCGACGACGACGAGGCGTACGAGATCTGGCGGTCGGTCGGCGTGCCGGCGGACCGCATCGTCCGTCGGGGCAAGGCCGACAACTTCTGGTCGATGGGCATCCCCGGGCCGTGCGGCCCGTGCTCCGAGCTGTTCTACGACCGGGGCCCGGAGTACGGCCGCGAGGGCGGCCCGGCGGTCGACGAGGACCGCTACATGGAGTTCTGGAACCTCGTCTTCATGCAGTTCGAGCGGGGCCCGGGCACGACCAAGGACGACTACCCGATCCTGGGTGACCTGCCGGCGAAGAAC
Organism: Micromonospora sp. ALFpr18c; assembly: GCF_008868155.1. GTDB lineage: Bacteria > Actinomycetota > Actinomycetes > Mycobacteriales > Micromonosporaceae > Micromonospora. Next base: position 94,241 of record NZ_WBKR01000003.1, on the reverse strand, counting down.
ATCGACACCGGCATGGGCCTGGAGCGGATGGCCTCGATCCTGCAGGGCGTCGACAACCTCTACGAGATCGACGAGGTCCGGCCGATCCTGGACCGCGCGGCCGAGCTGACCGGCAAGCGCTACGGCGCGCACTCCGGCCACGTGGCCAGCGAGTCGCACCCGGACGACGTGCGGCTGCGCGTGATCGCGGACCACGTGCGGACCGCGCTGATGCTGATCGGCGACGGTGTGACCCCGAGCAACGAGGGTCGCGGCTACGTGCTGCGCCGGATCATGCGCCGGGCGATCCGGTCGGTCCGGCTGCTCGGCTGGCAGGATCGGGCGCTGCCCGAGCTGCTGCCGGTGGCCCGGGACTGCATGGCGCCGTCGTACCCGGAGCTGGCGACCGACTTCGACCGCATCTCGCAGTACGCGTACGCGGAGGAGGAGGCGTTCCTGTCCACCCTGCGTGCCGGCACCACGATCCTGGACACGGCGATCGCCGAGACCCGCACCGCGGGTGGCACGGCGCTGTCCGGCGCGAAGGCGTTCCAGTTGCACGACACGTACGGCTTCCCGATCGACCTGACCCTGGAGATCGCCGCGGAGCAGGGGCTCAAGGTCGACGACGAGGGCTTCCGCCGGCTGATGGCCGACCAGCGGACCCGGGCGAAGGCGGACGCGCAGGCGCGTAAGACCGGGCACACCGACGTGTCGGCGTACCGGTCGGTGCTCGACTCGGGTGGTCCGGTGACGTTCACCGGGTACGGCGAGGTGGCGCGCGAGTCGACGGTGCGGGCGCTGCTCGGCGCGGATGGCCCCCGCCAGGCGGCGACCGAGGGCGAGACGATCGAGCTGGTGCTCGACACGACCCCGTTCTACGCCGAGGGCGGTGGGCAGCAGCCCGACCAGGGCATGATCACCGTTGGTGGCGGTCAGGTCGAGGTGCTCGACGTGCAGCAGCCGGTGCCCGGCCTGATCGTGCACCGGGCCCGGGTGATCCGCGGCGAGGTGCGCGCGGGCGAGGCCGGCTACGCGGAGATCGACACCACTCGCCGGCGGGCGATCTCGCGGTCGCACACGGCCACCCACCTGGTGCACCAGACCATGCGCAACTTCCTCGGTGAGTCGGCCACCCAGGCGGGTTCGCTGAATGCGCCCGGCCGGCTGCGGTTCGACTTCAACACCCCGACCGGGGTGTCGCCGAGCGTCCTGCGCGACGTGGAGCAGCAGGTCAACGAGGTGCTCCTGGCTGACCTGGAGGTGCACGCCTTCATCACCTCGCTGGAGGAGGCGCGGCGGATCGGGGCGATGGCGCTGTTCGGCGAGAAGTACGGCGACGAGGTGCGGGTCGTCGAGGTGGGTGACTACGCGCGGGAGCTGTGCGGTGGTACGCACGTGGCCCGCTCGGCCCAGCTCGGCCTCGTGAAGATCCTCTCGGAGTCGTCGATCGGCTCCGGTGTGCGGCGGGTCGAGGCGCTGGTCGGCATGGACGCCTTCAGCTTCCTGGCCCGTGAGCACCTGCTGGTGTCCCGGTTGGCCGAGCTGTACCGGGTGCCCAGCGAGCAGGTCGCCGACCGGGTGGAGCAGACGGTCACCCAGCTGCGCGACGCGGAGAAGGAACTGGAGAAGCTGCGCGCCCAGTTGGTGCTGGGTGGGGCGTCGGCGCTCGCGGCGCAGGCCAAGGACGTTGGCGGGGTGGCGTACGTGGGCACCGAGGCGCCGGAGGGCGCGGCCGGCAACGATGTGCGGACCCTCGCCCAGGAGATCCGCGGCAAGATCGATCCGGCGCGGCCGGCGGTGGTCGCGGTGGCGGCGCGGGCGAACGGCAAGGCGTCGCTGGTGGTGGCGGTCAACCAGGCTGCCCGGGGTCGGGGCCTGGCCGCCTCGGACCTGGTGAAGGCGGCGTTCTCCGGGCGTGGCGGTGGCAGTCCCGACCTTGCCCAGGGTGGCGGTCTGCCCGCGGCCGAGGCGCCCAGGTTGCTGCTCACCGTAGAGAAGGCGATCACCGAGGCGTGATGGATGATCACTGTCAGCCAGGGCGGGCCGTTTGGTCCGCCCTGGCTCGTCGGGCCTTGGTGGTGACCGTCGGTGGCTGAACTGACGCGGGGTGTGCGCATCGGCGTGGATGTCGGTCAGGTGCGGGTGGGTGTCTCCCGTTCGGATCCGGACGGGATCCTGGCTACCCCGCTGGTCACGCTTGCCCGCGATCTCTCGGCGGCACCGGACGCGGTGCCGAGTGACGTCGCCGAGGTGGCCGCTCTGGTGGCCGAGCATGAGGCGGTCGAGGTTGTCGTCGGTCTTCCGGTCAATCTCGCGGGCAAGCACGGTCCGGCGGCTGTCCATGTGAAGGCGTACGCTGACCGACTGGTCGATGTGATAGCGCCCGTCCCGGTAACGCTCACTGACGAGAGGATGTCGACCGTGGTCGCTTCTCGTAGGCTTGCCGAGCGTGGCGTCCGAGGTAAACGTCAACGTGCGGTTGTCGACCAGGCGGCCGCGGTGGAGATCCTGCAGAGCTGGCTGGACGCGCAGCGGAGGCGGACGCAATGATCGACGATCTGGACCTGGGGTTCGACGAGCCGGAGCGAGGTGAGAAGGGCAGGCACCGGCGAGGATTCGTCCGCAAGCGCAAGCGCAACGGCAAGGGCGGGTCCGGCGGCGGCCGGGGTAAGACCTTCCTGGCGTTGCTGCTGGCCCTGTTCCTGCTGGGCGGCATCGGCGGCGGGGCCTTCTACGGCTTCGACCGGATCCAGAACTACTTCGTCACGCCTGACTACGACGGTGCCGGCTCCGGCGAGATCACCGTCGAGATCAAGAACGGCGCGCTGCTGGCCGACATGGCCGACGCGCTGGTCGCCGCCGATGTGGTGAAGAGCCGGAAGGCGTTCATCGAGGCCGCCGAGGCCAACTCGCGCAGCAAGAACATCCAGCCGGGCACCTACAAGCTGCGCAGGCAGATGAGCGGCGCGAGCGCCGTCACCGCGATGCTCGACCTGAAGAACAAGATCGTCAACGGGCTGACCATCCCCGAGGGGCGCACCAGCAAGAACGTCTACAAGCTGCTCTCCGACAAGACCAAGATCCCGGTCAAGGAGTTCGAGACCGCGGCGAAGGACCCCGAGGCGCTCGGCGTGCCGGACTGGTGGTTCACCCGCGAGGACGGCAAGAAGGTCGCCAAGTCCGTCGAGGGGTTCCTCTACCCGGACACGTACGAGATCCCGCCGAAGGCCACCGCGGAGAGCATCCTCAAGCTGATGGTGGACAACTTCCTCTCGGTGACCGGTGAGATGAAGTTCGCCGACCGGGTGCAGAAGGAACGGGGCGGCGTCAGCCCGTACGAGGCGTTGATCGTGGCCTCGCTGGCCCAGGCCGAGGCCGGCAACAAGGACGACCTGGGCAAGGTCGCCCGGGTGGCCTACAACCGGGTGTACGGCGAGTTCAACTGCAACTGCCTGGAGATGGACGTCACGGTCAACTACTACCTGGAGTCGATCGGCAAGCCGACCAAGTCGTCGAAGCAGATGACGGCGTCCGAGTTGGACGACCCGAAGAACCCGTACAACCGAAAGCTCAAGGGTCTGGTGCCCACCCCGATCAACAACCCCGGTAAGCCGGCCCTGGAAGGGGCGATGAACCCACCGGTGGGCAAGTGGCTCTATTTCGTGGCGATCGACAAGCAGGGCCACTCCGCGTTCGCCGATAATTACGAACAGCACCAGCGTAACGAGGCCAAGGCCCGGGAGGCCGGCATTATCTGACGCATCGCGGGCCACCAAAAGGGCTCCCTTCCCGGCCGGGAAGGGAGCCCTTTTCGGCAGCCCCGAAACACCATTTACGGTGTCATTGTCAGTGGCTTGTGCCGGTCCATGTGCCGGTGCGGGGATTCAGGAAAGTCCAGACCCCGTTGCTGTTCTGTCTGCGCAACGCGAACGTGCGGTTGTAGCCGTAGTAGAAGTACCCGGTCTGGGTGCTCGTGTCGTAGCCGGTGTTGCGGTTGACCGCACCGTACGCCTTGCCCCAGGTCTGCGGCCCGACCGAACCGTCGATGCCGATGTTCATCACGTCCTGCCAGGTCCTGGTCTTCGCGGCGGTGTTGGAGCCGAACTCCCCGTCGATGAAGCTGGTGCCGACGGTGCCGCTCAGGTCGTCCGCCCAGATGATGGACTGCCAGAGCCGCACGATGTTGCCGCCCCGCACGCAGGAACTGGACGTGCACAGCTGGTGGTTGTCGGACCAGCTGCCGGCCGCGCTGTCCGCTCGTGCGGGCGCGGCGACCATCAGCGAAATACTGAAGGCTGCGGCAATCGCGATGAGGGCGCGGAGAATGCGTTTGTTCAAGGTTTCCCCTTTTTCGATCGGCCGTACCGTCGCAGGAATGCTTTCACTCACGTCGATGGCCGTCAAGCGATCGACGATCGCCGCAGCCCCGGTTTCGGTGGTGCGGTGGCGGGCGTGCTGGGTAGGGTCGACCCGACACGTGCGGGAGGGTGGGACACATGATGCGGACCAGGGCGGAGCACTCGGACGCGCCCGGCGGTGATCGTGTCGACCCGTAGGGCCGCGGTGTTGGGCAAGCCCATCGCGCACTCGCTCTCCCCGGTGATCCACACCGCCGGCTACGCCGCCGCCGGGTTGACCGGCTGGTCGTACACCCGGATCGAGTGCGCGGCGGCGGAGCTACCGGATCTCGTCGCCGGCCTGGGCCCGGAGTGGGCAGGCCTGTCGGTGACCATGCCGGGCAAGGAGGCGGCGCTCGCGGTCGCCGACGCCGCGTCGCCGGTCGCCGCCGCCGTCGGCGCGGCCAACACGTTGGTACGTCGTCCGGACGGCTCCTGGTATGCGGACAACACCGACGTCGCCGGCATGGTGCACGTGCTCACCGAGGCCGGGGTGGTGTCCGGTGCCGCCCTGACGGTGCTCGGCGCGGGCGGCACGGCACGCGCCGCGCTGGCCGCCGCCGCGCAGCTGGCCTGCTCCTCGGTGACGGTGGTGGCCCGTCGGCCGGAGGCGGTCGACGAGCTGCGGCCGGTGGCGGCCACGGTGGGTGTGGCGCTGACCTCGGCCGACTGGGCCGACGCGCACCGGTGCCTCGCCGCTGCGGACGTGGTCGTCTCCACCGTGCCGAAGGGGGTCGCCGATCCGCTGGCCGGCACGGCGACCTGGCGGACGGGGGCGGTGTTCTTCGACGCGCTCTACGATCCGTGGCCGACGCCGCTGGCCGAGTCCGCTCTCGCCGCGGGCCTGCGGGTGGTGTCCGGACTGGACCTGTTGTTGGCCCAGGCGGTCGGTCAGTTCGAGCAGTTCACCGGCGTGCGCGCCCCCGTCGAGGCCATGCGAGCCGCCCTGGACCAGCGGCTTTCTTAGCTGACAGTTAAGACGCGCTTACGGGAAACTGTCGTCCGTACGACATGCCCTGGTCGTGGATACGCTGCTCAGCGTTACGGCAGCAGACACAGGGAGTTTCCTTGACCAGGCACGGACTGCACCGCATCACCCGGTTCCGCTCCGGACCCCGGCGCAAGGCGATCGCCATCGGCGTGGTCGGCGGCTCGGTGGTGGCCGGCATCGTCGCCACGATGATGCCCCTGTTGGCCAGCGACGACCTGTCGATCCGGGCGGTGGCGGACACCACCGCCACGGTGGTGTCGCAGGACGGTGACAACGCCGCCAAGGCGACCCTGGCGACCTGCCCGACGCGCTGCGACGGCAACCCGCGTGGCGGCCGCGAGGCGGTCATCGAGTTCACGGTGACCACGGTGCCGGCCGCGGCGGTGAACGTCCGGGCGACGCTGCGGGTGCACACGTGGCAGCAGTTCGCCGCGACGGTGTCGGCGCACGCCTCGCCGCTGAGTGCCCGCGAGACGCGCCCGGCTCCGGTGCCGGCCGGCGCCGCGCTGGACACGGTGACCGGTGTGTCCAAGGGCGTCAACGAGTGGGACGTGTCCACCCTGGTCACCGGCAACGGCACGTGGACGGTGTCGCTGGCCCAAGCCGGTCTGGACACCCGGATCTACTGGGCGTCGGCGGAGAACCGCAACCCGGACCTGCGGCCCAGCCTGGTGATCAGCTACGACATCGCCGCCCGGCCGCCGTCGACGCCGAGCACCCGGCCGACGCCGTCGCCGAGCGCGCCGCCGACCACCGCCGCTCCGAAGCCGTCACCGACGCTCACGCCGACCCGTACGGCGAGCCCGACGGGGACCTCCACCATCCCGCCCGGCAAGTGCGGCTCGGTGTCGGACAAGCTGGTGCCCTCCTGCGGTGCCTGGTGGGGCATGTACTCGCCCGCCGGGGCGGGCGGCGGCTGGGACTACGGCACGGCGATCACCGACGTGGAGGCGCAGGTCGGGCGGAAGTTCGACATCGTGCACCGCTACCACGACTTCTCCAACGCCGGCAACAACGGGGCCTTCCCCGACGCGTACGAGTCGCAGCAGATGCGCGAGGGCCGGTTGATGTTCTTCGCCTGGGAGTCCCGCAACTTCTCCGCCGGTACGACCCTGACGTGGGCCGACGTCTACAGCGGCCGGCAGGACGCCACGATCGACGCGGTCGCCGGCCGGATCCGCGCCGCCGGGGTTCCGGTGTTCATGGGCTTCGACCACGAGCCGGAGGACGAGCCGGCCAAGGGCAGCGACGCCGACTTCGTCCGGGCCTGGCGGTACGTGTACGAGCGGTTCGCCAAGGCCGGCGCGACCAACGCGGTCTGGGTCTGGACGATGATGGGCTGGTCCGGCCACCACGCCCGCTACCCGGGCCTCTACCCCGGTGACCGCTACGTCGACTGGGTGGCCTACGACCCGTACAACTTCCACGTCTGTAACGGCAGCACGGTGTGGAAGAGTCCGAGCACGACCGTGGGTGACTTCTACCGCTGGTTGGACGCGAGCGGTATCGGCGCCGGCAAGCCGAGGATGCTCGCCGAGTTCGGCACCAACTTCAACGCCGCCGACCCGGGTGCCAAGCAGCGCTGGTTCCAGGAGTTCCCGGCGGCGCTGAAGGCGCATCCGAAGATCAAGGCCGCCATCTATTTCAATTCGCCGGGCATGACCAGTCGCAGTGCGACCTGTGACATGACGATGAACCACGACGCGTCGGCGGTGGCCGGCTTCGCGCAGGCCGGCCGGGATCCGCATCTGCGGCAACCCACCGGCGTGAGCCGTTGAGAAACCGTGCCGGTGTGCGGACGACGGCCTGCGCCGATGTCGTGAATGCGACGTACGGGCAATAGCGGCGCTCGGCCATTGGCCCGGCGGTGGCGAATGTCGTCATGACGACACTCCCGTGGTGGGCAGCCTGCGACAGGCGCGACGACGACTATCGCAGGTTGCCCGGATTCCCTTAGCGTGTCCTGCATCGATTGCCACGTGCGGAGCCGGCGTGGTTGATCCTGTCCAGGAAACTGTCCGCTGGGCTCCTTGCGGGGCCGCCGCGGCGACCCGGTGAGGGGGACCGAATGATCTCGGCGGACACCACGTGGCGGTACGCCATGGACGTGGCAGGGCCAGCCGTCAGTCGAGCGAGCGGCGGTGCCCGACGGTGGTCCTGATCTACGCGCTGGGGGCGATGTCGGTACTGGTGCCGGCGATCCTGGTCCCCGTGGTCGCCACTCGATGGGCGCCGGCCGTACGGGTGAGCGGAGCGGCTGAGCGGCTGCGCGTCGCGGTGGCCGGGCTCACCGACGCGGTCGGCCGCTACGGTGCCGCTCTTGTCGTGCTGCTCGCCGGGTGCGCGGCGGTGGTGGCGGTCTGCTGGCCGCTCGGCGAGGCGCTGTCGCGCCTGGAGCCGTCCGTCGATCACCCGGTCTTCGACTACGTCCACGCCCGCCGTGTCGACGTGTGGGCCGATGTCAACTCGTTCGTCACCGCACTGGGGGACCGGTACCCGTTGAAGTGGGTCACCGTGGTCGCGGCGGTCGCGTTCGCCATCGCCTGGCGACGCCGTCGGTGGTGGATCCCGTTGGTCGCGATGCCGTTGCAGTTCGTCGTCGAGCAGTACACCCAACAGATTCTGGCGCTGACCGTGGACCGGGGTCACCCGCCCACCGACGTCGGCACCTATCCCTCGGGTGGATGCGCCCGGGTCATGCTCACCTTCGGCACCATCGCGGTGTTGGCGGGGCTGACCTGGAACATCCCGCGACGCGGTCGAATTGCGCTCGCTACCGTGGTGGCCCTGTTGATCTCGGTGGAGGGTTACACCCGGATCTATGCGGAAAAGCACTGGCTCACGGACGTGATCGGTGGCTGGATTTTCGCCACCCTGTTGTTCGGTGTGATGGCGCTCGCGGTGCTTGTGGCCGAGGGCCGGGTGCGTCCACCCGCCCGGTCCGAACCCGCGGTCCCCGTTGAAGCCGGTGTCGCCACCTGAACCGTCTGCGCGAATGCTGCGGGACTTCGGTGTGCCACCGGCGAGTCCGACATCCGACACGGAAATGCGCACGGGAATGCTCGGCGTCGTCAGGTGGCCCCGGCGACGGCCCAATCGGCGGATATCGCGGATCGCGACAGACGAGGCACGCTACCGGGGTTGTCGTCCAATTTGGAGGCGTAGCGTGCCCAAAGTTTCGCTCTCTTGGCGATCTGCCGGATTCCGGTTCCGTGCGGCCGCAATCGGTCTGGTGACCGTCGCCGCGGTGTTGAACGTTCCATCCGTCACCTCGGCCGCCGTGGTGCCGGTGCCCGAGACGGCGACCCTGGTGTCGACCAATCCCGCCGACAACACCCCGCACGGCCGCGACGGCGAGAGCCGTGCCTTCGCGCAGGTCGGCTCGCAGGTGTACGTCGGGGGCAGCTTCACCCAGATCAGGCAGAACGCCAGCGCCCCGTGGATCACCCAGAGCTACCTGTTCGCGTACGACCGGGTCAGCGGAACGATCTCGACGACGTTCCTGCCGGTGCTCGACGGCCCGGTCAACTCCCTGATCGCCGGCCCGAACGGCACGCTGATCGTCGGCGGCGGGTTCAAGAACGTCAACGGCGTCGCCCGGTTGGACCTCGTGGCGCTGGACCCCACGACCGGGGCGACCGTCGGCGGTTGGGTGGGCCGCTCCGACGGCGGCATGGTCCGGGACATGGTGCTGCGCGGCAACTGGCTCTACGTGGCCGGCGCCTTCAACTGGTTGAACGGCACCGCGCACTCGGGGCTGGGCCGGCTCAACGCGACCACCGGCGCGATCGACCCGACCTTCACCATCAACGCCACCGTCGGGCGGCACGGCACCGGCTCGTACGGTTGGACCATCGATGTCACCCCGGACGGGCAGACCATGGTCGCCGGGGGTAACTTCACCCTGGTCAACGGCCTGTCCCGCAACCAGATGGCGATGATCGACCTCTCGGGCACGCCGACGGTGCTGGACTGGAGCACCGAGAAGTTCGCCCCGCCGTGCGCGGCGCCGACGACCTTCGTCCACTACGTGCAGGACCTGAAGTTCAGCGCGGACGGCAGCTGGTTCGTCGTCGGCACCAACGGCGGCGCCGGTTGGCCGGCCGCGTACTGCGACGTGCTGATCCGGTTCGAGACCGCGCACCGGGGCAGCGGCCAACTCGGCACCTGGGTCGACTACACCGGCAACGACACCATCACCTCGGTGGAGGTGGCCGACAACGTCATCTACCTGGGTGGGCACTTCCGCTGGTTGAACAACCCGAACGCCAGCGACGCGGCCGGCGCCGGGGCGATCGACCGGCTCGGCATCGCCGCCGTCACCCCGGCGACGGGCCTCCCGGTCGCCTGGAACCCCGGTCGCCGCGGCAGTGCGTCCATGCCAGCGGGCACCAGCAACTGGGGCTCGCAGGTGCCGGTGCTCTGGCGGGGCAGCGACGGGCTCTACTTCGGGCACAACTCCGACGGCATGCGCAGTGAGTACCACGGACGCCTCGGCATGTTCCCGCTCGCCGGTGGTCGCACCTTCGCCCCGAAGAACCCACCGACCGCGAGTACCGGCAACCTGTACCTCGGCACGGGCGAGGGTGAGGTGGCCAAGGTGGCGTTCACGGGCACGAGCGTCGGTGTCCCGACCACGGTCAGCCAGCCCAACTACACCGGCGCCGGGGCGACCTGGCGGGTGAGCGACCGCATCTACTGGGCGCACACGGTGGCCGGCACGCCCACCGGCAGCCGCCTCGACGTGTCGATGTTCAACGGCGGTGCCATCGGCGTCCCATGGGAGTCGTCGGGGTTCAACGACTGGTTCAACGCCGCGGGCATGACGGGCGCGTTCTACCTCAACGGCCGGCTCTACTACACCCGCAGCGGCGCCAACGCGCTCTACTACCGCTATTTCGAGATCGACGGTAACTATCTGGGCGCCACCGAGTTCACCCTTCCGACGGCGACCGTCACCTGGTCGGCGGTGCGGGGGATGGCCTGGGTGGACGGCCGGATCGTGTACGGCGGGACCGACGGCACGTTGCGCGCCGTGCCGTTCGACCCGACGGCCGACCTGGCCGTCGATGGTGCGGCCAGCACGGTGATCGCGCCGGCGAGCGAGGCGTTGACCTGGTCCACGCCGCGGATTTTCTTCTCCGTGCAGTGACGAGTGACGGGTTCGTCACGGAGAATCGCTAGATCGGGTCGGGCCGGCGGCGGACCACGTCGCCGGCCCGAGGCGTCACAGGAGATGCCCGGCGCCTGCCACAGGTGTGTTCCGCCAGGGGCACAGCACAACAGACGGTGGATCTTTGATGGCTGATGTACCTCCCGGTTCCTGGTCCAGCGACCCGTCCGGTGCCGGGGGGCCACCGGCCCGGACAGTCACCCTCACGGACCTGCTCCGTGTCCCGCTGCACCGGACCAGGCTGGTGGGGACGGTCGCCGCTCTGGGTCTGCTCGCCGCACTCGGGTACGTCCTGCTCATGCCGGGCGAGGTCACCGCGAACGCGGTGGTGGCGGTGCGCCCGGTCGTCACCGACGCGTTCACCCCCAGCGGTGCCGCCGCCGACCGCGCGGTGAACATGAACGTGGAGAGCGGCATCGCCACCGGCACCGAGGTCGTGCAGCGGCTCACGGCCGAGGGTGAAGACCAGCGCGATGTGCGGGACGCCCTTGAGGTGGAGGTCCCCACCGGCGGGCAGATCCTCCGCTTCTCCTACACCGGACGCTCGGCCGACGAGGCGGTCCGCAACGTGAACCTCGCCGCGCAGACCTACCTCGACGTGCGCCGCGCGATGTACGAGAAGCAGCGCGCGGAGATGCTGAAGCGCTACGACGAGAGCATTGCCGAGGTGGACAAGCAGCGCGAGGCGTTGCAGCGGCGGATCGCCGGCGTCCGCAACGGCCCGCTGGACGCCGCCATCGCCGAACTCGCCGGCACCAACAACCAGCTGACCCAGCTGAAGTCCTCCCGCACCGAGATCGCGGCGGTCGACGTCAACCCGGGGTGGATCACGCAGAACGCCGAACGCGTCCTGGTCGCCTCCGACCGGCACGCGCTGCTCTACGTGGTGGCCGGGCTGCTGGGCGGCGCGCTGCTCGGCGTCGTGCTGGCGTACGCCTGGGAGTCCGCCGACCGGCGGGTCCGGTCGGTCCACGACGGACGGGACGTCACCGGGCTGCCGCTCCTCGGCACCCTGCGCGGCCGGCTGTTCCGGACCCGCGGCAGGGCGGTGGACGCCGACATCCGGTACGTGGCGATGGCGATCGCCGAGCGACTCCAGGAGCCGGCCCGGGTGGCGTTGCTGACCACCCGCGAGAACCAGAGCGCCGTCACCGCCGGTCTGGCGGTCGCACTCGCCGCGACCGGCCGGGACGTCTACGTGGCCGACGACAGCGGTCGGCTCCACAACCTGCGCGCCACCGTCCTGGCTGATCGGGAGAGGCTGCCGGCGATGGTCAACCCGGTCCGTCCGCTCGTCCCGAAGCCCCGGGCCGCCGATCCGTTCATCGGCGCCGAGCTCACCGACCAGATCCCTGCCCGTCGCCCGTCTCCGTACCCGGCCGGCCGGCATCCGTCGACCGACCCGGACGCCACTCTGACCCTGCCCCGAACGAACCTCAACTCGACCACGAGCGCCACGGGCACGGCCCACGACGGCACCGAGGAGGTGCCCGTGGGTGCCGGTGGAGTGCGGTTCGGCACGTGGCGGCAACGCGCCGACAGCGGAATCGTGCTCTTCAACGCGCCGCCCTCCGAGGCCGACGAGCGTGGTGTCGCGGCGGCTCGCCAGGGCACCGCCGTGGTGGTCGTCGAACAGGACCGGACCCGCCAGGGCGATCTGCGCCGGCTCGCCGAGCGGCTGCGCGCGGCGGGCGTCACTCCGCTGGGTTTCGTGCTGACCCGCAGCGGACGGCGGTGACGGGTGTCCGTCACCACCGCCCTGGCCAGCAGCGAGCCGGACGGGATCGGTCCGCCGGTCGTCGCCGCACCGCGGCCGTCGGCGCCGCCCCGGCTGCCCCGCCTCCCGTTGCTGATGATGTTCGGTCTGGTCCCGCTGTGGTGGTTGGCCGGCGCGTTCTATCTGTTCTGGCCCCTGTTCGGCGCGACGCTGTTGGCGTTGCTGATCGTCCGAGGACGGGTGCCGCTGCCACCGGCCACCGGCACCTGGTTGCTGTTCCTGGCCCTGGTGGTACTCAGCGCCACCCAACTACCCGCGCCGGCTTCGCTGCTGCCCTTCGGCCTGCGGGTGGGGTATTACCTCACCGCACTCGTGGTGGCCGTGTACGTGTACGTCTACGCCCGGGAGCGAGGCGACGTGGCGGCGGCGCTCGTGCCGATCTGCCTGTTCTGGTTCGGTCTGGTGGCACTGGGCTGGTTGGGTGTGCTGGCACCGCGCTTCGCGCTGACCACGCCGGTGGAGGTGCTGCTGCCCGGCGGCATGTCGAGCCATCCGTACATGCAGGACCTGGTGCACATCAGCGCGACCGAGTACAGCAAGGTGGCGCTCGACCCGATCTACCGGCCGGCGGCGCCGTTCCCGTACACCAACAACTACGGCGGCGCGTACGCGATGACACTGCCCTGCATCGTGGCGTTCACCATGTTGCGCCGCCGCGGGATCCTCCGTTGGGCACTGCTCGTGTCGCTGCCGCTGTCCCTGGTGCCGGCCTTCCTCACCCTGAACCGCACCATGTTCGCGAGCCTCGGCGTGGGCCTGGCCGTGCTCGGCGTGCGCGCCGCGGTGCGCGGGAACGTCCGGGTGGGCGCGTCCGTCGTCGGAGTGTTGCTCATCGGCGGGCTCACCACCCTGCTGATCCCGGTGGCCGAGTTGATCAACAATCGGGTCGAGTCGACCGACACGAACACCGACCGTTACTCCCTCTACGCGGAGGTGATCCGCCGCATCGGGGACTCACCGTGGCTCGGTTACGGCGCGCCCGTCACCGTGGACACGGTCACGGCGGAGGTCCCGGTCGGCACCCAGGGGCAGCTCTGGACGGTGCTGTTCAGCCACGGCATACCGGCATTACTCTGCTTCCTCGCCTGGTTCGTGATCATCACGCTGAAGAGCGCCCGCGCCCGCTCGGCGCCCGGGCAGTGGCTGGCGGTGGTCCCGGTGATCTGTCTGGTGCAGATCCCGTTCTACGGCATGGCCGATCCCACCATCACGATCGCCTACTTCGGGGCCGCCGCCGCGATGGCGATCGCCGAGCGGGAAGCGGACCCCCGGCGCGCTCGTCCGGTGCACACCGGTCGCCGCCGCAAGGCTGTCGCGGGATGACCGCCGGCACCAGTTCGGCCATCGGCTCCGGCCGTGACGAGTCGTCCGCCGACGGCTCGGTCGAGGCCCGGCGCAGCGCCCGTACCGGCCTCGCGGGTCTGGCCGGCGCCGCGACCAACGGCCTCTTCGGCTTTCTGCTGGCGGTGGTCATCACGCGCGGCTACGGCACGGTTGGCGCGGGCGCGTTCTTCGCCGCGATCGGCGTGGTCACCGTGACCGCCGCCGTCTGCACCCTCGGAGCGGAGACCGGGCTCATCTGGACGCTTCCGCGGCGTCGTGTCGGCGCGGGGGGCGACGCCGCCCGGGTGCTGCCGGTGGCTCTTCTACTGCCGCTGGTGGCCGCGATCGTCGTCGGCCTGACCGGCGTGATCGCCGCGGACGCGCTCGCACCCCGCCTGCTGGACGGGCCGGGCGCCGGCGGTACGGCCCTCATCGCGGCCAGCTTCGCCGCGGTGCCGCTGGTGGTGGCGATGACGCTCCTGCTCGCCGTGCTGCGCTGCGTCCGTCCGATCCGGGCCTACGTCGGCGTACAGTCCGTCCTGGTGCCGGTCGCCCGGCCGTTGTTGGTCGGCGCGGCGGCCGTTGCCGGCGGTAGCGTGCTGGTCGGCCTGACCGGCTGGATGATTCCGGCGGCGCTGGCCATCGTGGTCTGCCTGCTGCTGGTGGCGGGCCCGCTCGGCATCGGTCGGGGCGCGGCGCTGCGGCCCGAGCGGGCCGACTGGTCGGCGTTCTGGCGTTTCGCGCTGCCCCGGGCCGCGTCCGCCGCGATCGACGCGAGCGCCGTGTGGGTGGGTGTGCTGCTCACCTCGGTGCTCGCCGGGCAGTCGGACGCCGGCGTGTTCGGCGCGGTCGGCCGCTACATCCTGGCCGGGCAACTGGCCATGCAGGGTCTGCGGGTGGCGGTGTCGCCCCAGCTCTCCCGGCTGCTCGGCTCCGGTGAGCGGGCCGCCGCGGCTGTGGTGCACCGGCAGATGACCACCTGGGCGCTGGTGTTGTCGTGGCCGGTCTACCTCCTGCTCGCGGTGTTCGGGCTGGCGTTCCTGCAACTCTTCGGGCCCGGGTTCACCGCGGGTGCCACCGCGATCACCGTGCTCGCCCTGGCCATGCTGATCAACACCGGTGTGGGCAACGTCCAGACCCTCCTGCTGATGAGCGGTCGTAGCGGCCTGCACCTGGTCGCGACGGTGGCCGGGCTGGCGGTCACCGTCTCCCTCGGACTGTGGCTGATCCCGCAGCACGGGGTGACCGGCACCGCGCTGGCCTGGGCCACCGGCATCGCCACCGAGAACCTGACCTCCTTCGTCTGCGCCCGGCTGGTGATCGGCCAGCCGCTGGTCGACGCGACGCTGGCACGGGCGGCGGCCGCGGTCACCGTCGGGGTGGGGCTCGCGGCGCTGGCCGGCGTACTGACCGGCGGTCGAGGGGTCGCCGGCCTGGTGGTGGCACTGATTGTGCTGGTCAGCGGCTGCGTCGGCTTGTTGACGGTGCCGGTCATCCGAGGGCGCATCCGGGTGACCATGGTGCAGTTCCGTCGCAGTCAGACGGCGGTGCCGATCGCCGCGCGGACCGCCACGACGTCGAGGAAGGAAAGGTGAGGGCACTGTGTCGTCCATCCGGGACCGGGTGAAGCAGCTCGTGCCGACCCAGGTGACCAACCGGTTGCGGGATTCCCTGGTCGACTACGCGGTGCGGACCAGCGACCGCCGAGCGTTACCGGACTTCCTCATCATCGGCACCAAGCGCGGCGGCACCACCTCGCTGTGGAACTACCTCATCCAGCACCCGTTGGTGCCCCGACTCTTTCCGGCCTGGAACACCAAGTCGGCGCACTACTTCGAGGAGCACTGGGGGCGCGGCGAGGCGTGGTACCGCTCGCACTTCCCGACCGAGCGCCAGCGGGAGGCCCTCACCAAGCGGCACGGCGGGCCGGTCCGGGTCGGTGAGGCCGCGCCGCTGTACATGTTCCATCCGCTCGCCGCGCAGCGGGTCGCCGGGTTGATGCCGACGGTGAAGCTGATCGTGCTGCTGCGCGACCCGGTGGAGCGCGCCTACTCGCACTGGAAGGAACGCCGCACCCACGGCATCGAGCCGCTGGACTTCGCCGACGCGCTGGCCGCCGAGCCGGAGCGTACGGCGGGGGAGCGGGAGCGGCTGATCGCCGAGCCGGAATACTTCAGCGAGCCGTACGACTGGTACACGTATCGGGCCCGCGGGCGCTACCTGGAGCACCTGGAGCCGTGGCTGGAGCGTTTCGACCGGGGCCAGATCCTCTTCCTGCCCAGCGAGGGCCTCTACCGTGACGCCCGCGCCACCTACCGGCGCACCCTGGACTTCCTCGGGCTGCCGGCGTACGACCTGCCGGACTTCAAGGTCTACAACGACCGGCGTTCGGCACCGCTGGAGCCGGCCGTCCGCGCCGAGCTGACCGAGTACTACCGGCCGTACAACGACGCGCTGCGTGAGCGGCTCGGGCTGGAACTCGACTGGCCGGACCGCGCGGCGTGACGGCGCAGGTCGACGCGCCGGCGGATCCCCGGTCGCGGTCGGACGGGCTCGGCTGGGTCAGCCGTGCCGTCTTCCCGGACCGTCGGGTCGTGTTGGCCGTGGGCGGCAGCACACCGCTCGGACACCGTACGGTGGCCCGCTACGCCGTCGTGCCGTCGCTGGCACGCGCACGTTTCCTGGTGCCGCTGGGCGCGCCCCGCGCCGGGGCGGCGACGCTGCTGGCGTACAACGCGCTGCGACCGCCGAGGGTGCGGGCGGTGCGGGCCGCGGTCGGCGGACTGGCCCGCCTCGGCGCGGTGGGCCTGGCCCCGTTCCCGACACTGACCGTCTCGGTGCCCGTCGGGGTGCCCGTGGCCGAGCTGCTGCTGACCGAGCGACTCGCGGCCGCCCTCGGCGGCACCCCGCTGCTGGCTGCCTTCGGTGTCCGGCCGCCGGATCCCAACCACAAGCCCACCCTGCAACTGTTCGACGGCGACGGACGCCCGCGCGGGTACGCGAAGATCGGCTGGAACGACGCCACCCGTGCGCTGGTCACCGCGGAGGCGGCGGCGCTGCGGGCGCTGCCGGCCGTCGTCGGTGCGGCCGACCACCCGGTGCCACCGGGGCTGCTGGCCGAGCTGGCCTGGGCCGACCAGGTGGTCGCCGTGATCGAGCCGCTGCCGTCGGCGGTACGCGGGGTGCCGGTCGACGATCCGCCCCGGGTCGCCGCGCTGCTCGCCGTCGCCCGCCGCGGTGGGCCGGGCGCGCCGCCGCGACCGCTGGCCGGCTCCGCCTTCCTGGCGCGGATGACCGCGCAGGCCCGGCGGGCCGCCGCCGCCGGGGCGGCCGGCACCCGGGCCGTCGCCGCGGTCGAGGTGCTGACCCGGCTGCACGGTGCCACCGACGTGGAGTTCGGCCACTGGCACGGTGACTGGGTGCCGTGGAACCTCGGCGAGTACGGCGGTCGGCTGTTCGCCTGGGACTGGGAGCACAGTGGCCCGGACGTGCCGGTCGGCTTCGACCTGGCGCACGACGCGTTCCAGCGGGCTCTGGTACTGCGCGGCGAACCTGCGGCGGTGGCCGCCGGTGCCGTCGATGCCCACCTTGACCGGCACGGTGACCGGCTTGGCCTGGGCCCGGCCCAGCGCCGGTTGGTGGCCGACGGCTACCTGGTGGAGATGTGGCTGCGCACCTGGCGGCTGGCAGACGCGGGCGCGGGCTGGAACACCGCGCTGCATCCCGCGCTGTTGGAGGTCATCGAAAAACGACATTGCGGTTGATCCGGGGAAATGACCGGGAGCGGCACTGGGGGCGGTGCCGCAGAGTGATGAAGAAAACGCAGGTCGTGATGAGCGTCGATGGAGCTCGGGCGGCCGGCGGGTCCGAACCACCTCGCGCGTGGGCAGGCGATCAACCGGTCGCGCGATACAACGGCCGGGAAACGTGTGATCTGCTCATGCGTGGCGTGGACCGAAATTCCAAGCGGACTTGTGGGGAGTCGCGTGGACAGGAAGATCGAGGCCGACGATCCGCCGGTGCTGCTGCTGGTCGGATCCAGCGGCGGGCACCTGGCCCAACTACTGGCCCTACGGCCCTGGTACGAGAGTCGACGGCGCTGCTGGGTCACGTTCGACACGCCGGAGGCGGTGTCGCTGCTCGCCGGTGAGGATCTGGTGCCGGCACACCATCCGACCACCCGTAACGTGCCGAACCTGCTGCGCAACGCGGTGCTCGCCTGGCGGGTGCTGCGTGAGCGGCGGGTCGAGGCGGTGGTCACCACGGGCGCCGGGGTGGCGGTGCCGTTCGTGGTGCTGGCCCGGCTGCGGCGGATCCCGACCGTCTACATCGAGGTGTACGACCGGATCGACACTCCGACGCTGACCGCCCGGCTGTGCCGTCCGTTCCTGTCCGCGATGCTCGTGCAGTGGGACGAACAGCGGCGGCAGTACCCGGAGGCCACGGTCGTCGGGACGCTGTTGTGACCGGGGAGGCGACCACCGACACCGAACGCTCCCGGATACCTCGACGACGTGACGTCGCGCCGACCAGCCAGGTGCGGGTGCTGGTGGCGGTCGGCACCGACAAACATCCCTTCGACCGGCTCGTCGACTGGCTGGCGCAGTGGCACGCGGAGACCGCCGCCATGGTGGAGTTGACCCTCCAACACGGACACACCCGGGCGCCGGCGGTGCCCGGCGCGGTCCCCTTCCTCGGCCACGCCGCCTTGCAGGAGGCGATGTCCGACGCCGACCTGGTGGTCTGTCACGGCGGCCCGGCGACCATCCTGGAGGCCCGACGGCATGGCCACCTGCCGGTCGTCGTGCCTCGCGACCCGGCGTGCGGCGAGCACGTGGACGACCATCAGCAGCGCTTCGCCCGCCGGCTCGGCGTGGCCGGCGTGGTGGCGCTCTGCGAGACCCGGGCGGCGCTGTACGACGCGCTGGACGCCGGCCTGAAAGACCCTTCCCGGTACGCGGTGGCGGCCGATCCGGAGGCGGATCGGGCGCAGCGGGCGGCGGTGGCGAGGGTCGGTGCGATCGTCGAGGACCTGGTGGCCCGAGCGGCGCGGCGCCCGCCGCGGTGGCGGTCCTGGGCCCGTCGCCGTCGTGCTGCGGGGGAGCCCCGATGACCCGGCAGCCGAGCGTCAGCGTCGTGGTGCCCACCCGGGACCGCCCGGAGCTGCTGCGCGCGGCCGTGCGCGCGATCCTCGCGCAGGATTACCCCGGCCCGATCGAGGTGGTGGTGGTCCACGACCAGTCGACGCCCGACGAGTCTCTCGCCGAGTCGACCGACCCGGACCGCACGGTCCGGGTCATCCGTAACGCGCGCACGCCGGGGCTCGCCGGTGCCCGCAACAGCGGCACCCTGGCCGCCGGCGGCGAGCTGATCGCCTTCTGCGACGACGACGACGAGTGGCTGCCCGGCAAACTGGTCCCCCAGGTGGCCGCGCTCGCCGCCGACGAGAAGGCCGAGTTCGTCTGCTGCGGCATCCGGGTCAGTTACGACGGCACCACCGTCGACCGGGTGCTGGACCGGGACCGGATCACCCTCGACGACCTGCTGCGGGACCGGATGACCGAGCTGCATCCGTCCACGTTCCTGATCCGTGCCACCGCTCTGCGCGACGGCTTCGGGCTGGTCGACGAGGAGATCCCCGGCAGCTACGCCGAGGACTACGAGTTCCTGCTGCGGGCCGCGCGCAGCGCCCCGCTGCTCAACCTGCGTACCCCGTCGGTGCTGGTGCGGTGGCACAAGCGGTCGTACTTCGCGCAACGGTGGGACACCATCTCCGAGGCGTTGCAGTGGCTGTTGGAGCGCTACCCGGAGTTCGCCGGTCAGCCGGCCGGCGAGGCCCGGGTGACCGGGCAGATCGCGTTCGCGCGGGCCGCCTCCGGTGACCGGCGGGGTGCGCTGCGCTGGGCACGGCGGACGCTGCGGCGCAACCCCCGCGAGCCGCGTGCCTACCTCGCCCTCGCCGTGGCCGGACGGGTGGTCCGGGCCGACGCGGTGCTGCGCACCCTGCACAAACGCGGCCGGGGCATCTGACCAGGTCCGGACGACACCCCGCGCCCTCAACGAGGCATCAGCAGACCAAAGGACAACCATTCATGGGACTTCACTCGCTCAGGTTCCGTCTCGTCGACTCGCCGACCTCGCTCGGCGCGAAACGGCGTGCGCGGCGCGCGGCCTGGCTGTCGGACGCCTTCCCGGACCTGGCCGACATGACCGTTCTCGACCTGGGCGGTCGGGTGGAGAGCTGGGCGCGCGTCCCCGTCCGGCCCGCCCACGTGCACGTGGTCAACTTGGAGCCGCTGCCCACGGACCTACCCGAGTGGGCCGAGGCCGACCACGCCGATGCCTGCGAGCTGCCCAAGAGCATCCTGAGCCGCAGGTACGACCTCGTCTTCAGCAACAGCGTCCTCGAACACGTCGGTGGGCACGAGCGCCGCCAGCGGATGGCCGACGCGGTCCGTGAGCTGGGGCGTGCGTACTGGGTGCAGACGCCGTACCGGTACTTCCCGATCGAACCGCACTGGGTGGCGCCCGGGATGCAGTTCCTGCCGGTGTCGGCGCGGGTGGTGATGGCGCGTAAGTGGCCGCTCGCCTACAACCCCGGCAAGTCGTACGAGGCGGCGATGAGGCAGGTGCTCACCACCGAACTGATCGGCCGCGCCGAGCTTCGGTACCTGTTCCCGGACGCCACCATCCGCAATGAGCGTCTGGCGGGTCTGACCAAGTCGATCATCGCGATCCGGAACCGCTGAGCGACCCGGGCGGAGCGACCTGTCGTGTTTTTGCGTCCGTAGGGCGGGACGTGCCGGGCGGCGCGGTGGGACGGCCACCCGCCGTGACAGACTGACCGCTGTGTTGCGCTGGTTGACTGCAGGTGAATCGCACGGTCCCGCCCTCGTCGCGCTCCTGGAGGGGGTGCCGGCCGGTATCGAGGTGACCACCACCGAGATCGCCGACGACCTGGCCCGCCGCCGACTCGGCTACGGCCGTGGCGCCCGGATGTCGTTCGAACGGGACGAGGTCGAGGTGCTGGGCGGCCTGCGGCACGGCGTCACCCTGGGCAGTCCGGTCGCGATCCGGGTGGGCAACTCCGAGTGGCCGAAGTGGCAGACGGTGATGGCCGCCGACCCCGTCGACCCCGACGAGCTGGCCCGGCAGGCCCGCAACGCCCCGCTGACCCGCCCCCGGCCGGGCCACGCCGATCTGGCCGGCATGCAGAAGTACGGCCACACCGACGCCCGGCCGATCCTGGAACGCGCCAGCGCCCGCGAGACCGCCGCCCGGGTCGCCGTCGGCGCGGTCGCCAAGGCGCTGATCCGGCAGGCCCTCGGCATCGAGATCGTCTCGCACGTCGTCGAGCTGGGTCCGGTGGCCGCGAAGCCCGGGCTGCGCCCGACCCCGTCCGACGCCGCCCGCATCGACGCCGACCCGCTGCGCTGCCTCGACCCGGAGGCCAGCGCCCTGATGGTCGCCGAGGTCGACGCCGCGAAGAAGGCCGCCGACACGCTCGGCGGCGTGGTCGAGGTGCTGGCGTACGGGGTGCCGCCGGGTCTGGGCAGCCACGTGCAGTGGGACCGCAAGCTCGACGCCCGACTGGCCGCCGCGCTGATGTCCATCCAGGCGATCAAGGGTGTGGAGATCGGTGACGGGTGGCAGCAGGCCCGCTCCCGGGGCTCCGAGGCGCACGACGAGATCATTCCGTCGGCGACCGGCGTCCGGCGGGTCACCGACCGGGCCGGTGGCCTCGAAGGTGGCATCACCACCGGCGAGCCGCTGCGGGTCCGCGCCGCGATGAAGCCGATCTCGTCGCTGAACCGGGCCCTCTCCACCGTGGACGTCACCACCGGCGAGCCGGCCAGCGCGATCAACCAACGCTCGGACGTCTGCGCGGTGCCCGCCGCGGCGGTCGTCGCCGAGGCCATGGTGGCGCTGGTGCTCGCCGAGGCGGCCACCGAGAAGTTCGGTGGGGACTCGATCGCCGAGATCCGCCGCAACCTCGCCGGCTACGTCGACGCCCTGGTCATCCGCTGATGGCACCGGTCGTCGTGCTGGTCGGCGCGCCGGGCTGCGGCAAGACCACCGTCGGGCAGGCGCTCGCGTCCACCCTCGGTGTGGAGTTCCGCGACACCGACGCCGACATCGAGCGGATGGCCGGCAAGCCCATCCCGGAGATCTTCATCGACGAGGGTGAGGCGCACTTCCGTACCCTGGAACGGGCCGCCGTGGCCGCGGCGCTCGCCGCCGGCACCGGTGTGCTCGCCCTCGGCGGCGGTGCCGTGCTGGCCGAGGAGACCCGCGCCGCCCTGGTGGGACACCGGGTGGTGCACCTGTCGGTCGAGTTGCCCGACGCCGTGAAGCGGGTCGGGCTCGGCGCCGGCCGGCCGCTGCTGGCGATCAACCCGCGGGCCACCCTCAAGCATCTGCTGGACCAGCGCCGGCCGCTCTACGCCGAGGTGGCCACCGAGACGGTGACCACCGACGGCCGGCCTCCGGCGGCGATCGTCGCCGAGATCGCCGCGCTGTTGCCCCGCTGACGCCGCCCGCCACGCCGATCGTGCACGTGCTGCCCCCGGCGTAAGGGGGCATTCACCGCATCGCGGCAACCGGAAGTGCACGGTCGGCGCAGTCGGGGTGTTCCTCAGCCGCGGGCGATCAGGTCGAGGACATCGGTCAGAGCCTTCGGCTCGCTGAGCATCGGCCAGTGCCCGGTGGGCAGCTCGTGCAGTTGGCCGTCGGCCAGGCCGGTGAAGAACGGATGCTCCTCCCTGATCATCTGCCGCACCACACTGAGCGGGAAGGTGCTGGCCACCAGGGCGGTCGGCACCGGGCGGCCGCCGGTGCGTCGGACCGGATCGGTCGCCGCCGCCCGCGGGTGCGGGGTGGTCCGGGCGCGCAGCACGGCGAGCGTCGCCTCGTCCAACCCGGCCAGGTTGGTCGGGTCGGCGGCCGGATCCCAGGGCGGCGGTGGCAGCAGGTGCCCGGACCCGATCGCCGCGCGTTGCCGCTGCTGCTCCTGCGGCGGCACCGTGTCGAACTGCGCCGTGCCGTCCGGCAGCGGCCCACTCTCCACGTAGACCACACGGGCGATCCTCTCCGCGATCCGGTCGGCCGCCTGGGAGACCGGCATGCCGCCGCCGGAGTGCCCGACCAGCAGCACGTCGCGCAGGTCCTCGACCTCGATCAGCCGGACGATGTCAGTGGTGTGCGTGTTCAGGCCCACGGCCGGTGTCGCGAGGTGGTCGCGCTCGGCCACCCCGGTCAGCGTCATCGGGTGGACGTCGTGCCCCTGCGCGCGCAGCAACGCGGTCACGTCCCGCCACGCCCAGGCACCCAACCAGAAGCCCGGCACGAGTACGAACGTCGCCATCTGTCGCTCCTTCTCTCGGCTACCGACAGACCGTACGATCGAATCCGGACAGGAACCGCCCGGTTTCAAGGAGTGCCCCGTGTCACATCCCGCCGGTCGGGTGCTGGCCCTGCTCGAACTGCTCCAGACCCGGCACCGGGCCACCGCCACCGACCTCGCCCACCGGCTCGGTGTGGACGAGCGGACCGTACGCCGGTACGCGGCCACCCTCGTCGAGCTGGGCATCCCGGTCACCGCCGACCGCGGTCGGCACGGTGGCTACCGCCTGCACCCCGGCTTCAAGCTGCCGCCGCTGATGCTCACCGACGACGAGGCGGTCGCCGTGCTGCTCGGCCTGGTCGTGGCCGAACGCGTCGGCCTGGCCACCGAGCAACCAGCCACGGCGACCGCGCTCGCGAAGATCCGCCGGGTGCTGCCGGCTGCGCTCGCCGACCGGCTGACCGCCGTGCAGGAGCACCTCGGCTTCACCCTGCGGCGACCCGAGGCGGAACCGCGCCCCGCGTCGGGCACCCTGCTCGCCCTGGCCGCGGCCGCCCGGCATCGGCAGCGGGTGGCACTGGACTACCGCTCCTGGCGGGGCGAGCGGTCACGGCGCGACCTCGACCCGTACGGGCTGGTCTTCCACGGCGGTCGCTGGTACGTCACCGGGCACGACCACCGGCGCGACGAGATCCGCACGTTCCGGCTGGACCGCATCGGTGCCGTGACCCCCGGCGCGGCGACGTTCACGGTGCCGGACGGCTTCGACCCGGTGGCCCGGGTGACGCGGTCGCTGGCCGGCGTGCCGTACGCCCACGAGGTCGAGGTGGTGCTGGAGACCGACCTGGTTACCGCCCGTCGGCGGATCCCGGCCAGTGTGGCCGAGTTGACCGCCACCACCGACGGGGTGCTGGTGCGGGCACGGGCGCAGAGCCTGCCCGGTATGGCCGCGCTGCTCGCCGGTCTGGGCTGCCCGTTCACCGTGCGACACCCGGACGCGCTGCGCGCCGAGGTGGCCGAACACGCCCGCCGGTTGGCGGAGTGGGCGGCCCGGCCAGCAGGTGGGCAGCCACCCGCACCACGGCGTCCGCTCGACTAGGCTGCCGGCGATGGACGAGGTGACCCGGATCCCGGTCGGCGGCGAACGGCCGTACGACGTGCTGGTCGGACGCGACCTGTTGGACGCGCTGCCCGGCCTGCTGCCCGGCGCGACCCGGGCGGCGGTGCTGCACGCCCCTCCGCTCAAGGCTCTCGCCGACGCGCTCGGCGAACGCCTGCGCGCGGTCGGCGTCGAGCCGCTGCCGATCGAGGTGCCCGACGCCGAGGCGGGCAAGCAGATCGACGTGGCCGCCGCCTGCTGGGATCAGCTCGGCGCGGCCGGCTTCACCCGTACCGACGCGGTGGTCGGCGTGGGCGGCGGCGCGGTGACCGACCTGGCCGGCTACGTCGCGGCCTGCTGGCTGCGCGGCGTGCGGTGGGTGCCGGTGGCCACCTCGCTGCTGGGCATGGTGGACGCCGCGGTGGGCGGCAAGACCGGCATCAACACGGCTGCCGGCAAGAACCTGGTGGGCGCGTTCCACCCGCCGGTCGGTGTGCTGGCCGACCTGGCCACGCTGGACAGCCTGCCCGCGGTCGACCTGGCGGCCGGGTTGGCCGAGGTGGTCAAGTGCGGCTTCATCGCCGACCCGACGATCCTGGATCTCGTCGAGGCCGACCCGGCGGCCGCCACCGACCCGCGCGGGCCGGTCGCCCGGGAGCTGATCGAGCGGGCGATCCGGGTCAAGGCCGATGTGGTCGCCGGTGACCTGCGCGAGTCGGGCGTGCGCGAGGTCCTCAACTACGGTCACACCCTGGCGCACGCGATCGAGCAGGTCGAGGGCTACCGCTGGCGGCACGGCCACGCCGTCTCCGTCGGTCTGGTGTACGCCGCGGCGCTGGCCCGGCTCGCCGGCCGGCTGGACGCGCCGACCGCCGACCGGCACCGTCGCACCCTGTCCGCGCTCGGCCTGCCGGTGAGCTACCCGGCCGACGCCTGGGAGCGGCTGCTGGCCGTGATGCGGGTGGACAAGAAGGCTCGGGGCAGCCGGCTGCGGTTCGTGGTGCTGGACGGGCTGGCCCATCCGGCGATGCTGGAGGGCCCGGACGACGCGTTGCTCGAGGCCGCCTACCGCGAGGTGGCCGACCGGTGAAGGTCTACGTTCTCAACGGGCCGAACCTGGGCCGCCTCGGCACCCGGGAGCCGGCGGTGTACGGCTCGACCAGCTACGCCGATCTCGTGACGCTCTGCGAGGCCACCGGCCGGGAGTTGGGGCTGGACGTGACGGTCCGGCAGACCGACGCCGAGCACGAACTGCTCGGCTGGCTGCACGCCGCCGCCGACGAGGAGGCCGCCGTGGTGCTCAACCCGGCCGCCTGGTCGCACTATTCGTACGCGGTGCGCGACGCCTGCGCCATGCTGCGGGGGCCGCTGGTGGAGGTGCACCTCTCCAACATCCACGCCCGCGAGGAGTTCCGGCACCACTCGGTGGTCTCCGCGGTGGCGACCGGGGTGATCTGCGGTCTCGGCATTGACGGTTATCGTCTCGCCCTGCACCACCTGGCCGCCCGCTGAGGGGTCGCCCCGAGCGGGGACGGGTCGATTCGACGCAGCTAGTAGACTCGTAGGGTCTGTCCGCCAATTGATGATCAAGGCAGGAAATGGCCTCCACCAACGACCTCAAAAACGGCCTGGTACTCAACCTGGACGGCGAGCTCTGGGCCGTCGTCGAGTTCCAGCACGTCAAGCCCGGTAAGGGTGGTGCGTTCGTGCGCACCACGCTGAAGAACGTGCTGTCCGGGAAGGTGGTCGACAAGACCTTCAACGCGGGCACCAAGGTCGAGACCGCGACCGTGGACAAGCGCACGATGCAGTACCTGTACGCCGACGGCGAGGACTTCGTCTTCATGGATCTGGAGACCTTCGACCAGATCACCGTGCCCGGTGGCACCGTCGGCGAGGCCGCCAACTACCTGCTGCCCGAGGCGGAGGCGACCGTCGCCCAGCACGAGGGTGTGCCGCTCTACATCGAGCTGCCCACCAGCGTCGTGCTGGAGGTCACCTACACCGAGCCGGGCCTGCAGGGCGACCGCTCGACCGGCGGCACCAAGCCGGCGACCGTGGAGACCGGCGCCACCGTGCCGGTTCCGCTGTTCATCACCACCGGCGAGAAGATCAAGGTCGACACCCGCGACGGCCGTTACCTCGGCCGCGCCTGATGGCCGAGGGTTCCAAGCAGCAGATGCCGGCGCGCCGCAAGGCGCGTAAGCGGGCGCTGGATGTCCTCTACGAGGCCGATCTGCGGGACAAGCCTCCGGTGGAGGTGCTGGCCGGCTACGTGCAGCGGATCGAGCAGCCCCGACCGGAGCACCTCGGCTACGCCGTGGGCCTGGTCGAGGGGGTCGCCGAGCACCTCAACCGGATCGACGAGCTGATCGCCAGCTACGCCGAGGGGTGGACCCTGGAGCGGATGCCGGTCGTCGACCGCAACCTGGCCCGGATCGCCGTCTACGAGTTGCTCTACGTCGACGAGATCGACGACGCGGTGGCGATCAGCGAGGCCGTTGAGCTGGCCCGGCAGATGTCGACCGACGACTCGCCGCGCTTCCTCAACGGGGTGCTCGGCCGGATCGCCGAGTACGCCACCCGCTGAGGTCTCGCACCCGCACCACGGAAAGGGCCCGTGCCGGACGGCACGGGCCCTTTCGGGTGAAGCGACAGCTCAGGAGGCGAAGAACGCCCGGGGGTCGGCCACCAGCACACCGTGCTCGGTGAGCCGCTCGATCAGACCCGACGGCGAGGCGTCGTAGACGATCGCGAGCGCCCGCAGGTCGTCGGCACGGATGGAGAGCACCCGCCCGTTGTAGTCACCGCGCTGCTGCTGGATCGCGCGGGCGTAGCGGGCGACGTAGGCCAGGTCCTCGGAGGCCTCGTCGTAGAGCCGCTCCAGGTCCAGGACGATCTTGCTGGTGGGCTCGTGCCGGACACCACTGCCGTCGGGCAGCAGCTCCGAGACGGGGACACGATAGAACTCGGCCAGCTCGGCCAGACGGGACACCGTCACGGCCCGGTCGCCACGCTCGTACGAGCCGACCACCACGGCCTTCCACCGCCCGTTCGACTTCTCCTCCACACCCTGCAGGGAGAGACCCTGCTGTTGGCGGATGGAGCGCAGGCGGGCGCCCAGAGACTTGGCGTATTCAGAGGGCATTCGGACACTCCCAGTGCTGCTCGGGGTTCTCCCGTCGATCGCTACGGAGCGTGACGGTACGGGGATTGCGACACCTGGTCAAGTGGTCGTGACCTTACCGTTGGGGAGTACCGGGGGAGTTATCCCCATTTCGTCGGCCTGATCCGGTGGTCAGCGGCCGCCGTCCATCGGCCCGGTGACCACTGGTAACGTGGCGTGAAGCCCCGGTCAGGTCGCTGCGCGGTCCGGCCGGAGGTGCCCGACATCCTTTAACGACCCGTCCCGTGAGGCGGGGAAGGAGGTCCGCCGTGGCATACCCACCGGCTGCCCGCTCGTCACCACCGCGACAACCCTCGGTGAAGGTGATCCTCGCCAGCGCCGACGTGCAACGCGTGGTCGACCGCATCGCCCACCAGATCCTGGAGAAGACCCAGGGTGCCGCCGACACGGTGCTGCTGGGCATCCCCACCCGGGGCGCCCCCCTCGCGCGGCGGCTCGCCTCCCGGATCAGCACCTTCGAGGACATCGCCGTACCGGTCGGTGTGCTCGACATCACGCTCTACCGCGACGACCTCCGCCGGCACGCCACCCGCGCGATCGGCCCGACCCAGGTGCCCACCGGCGGCATCGACGGCAAGCGGGTCATCCTCGTCGACGACGTGCTCTTCTCCGGCCGCACCGTGCGGGCCGCGCTCGACGCGCTCAACGACGTGGGCCGCCCGGCGTCCGTGCAACTCGCCGTCCTGGTCGACCGGGGGCACCGGGAGTTGCCGATCCGCGCCGACTACGTCGGCAAGAACATCCCGACCTCGCTCGCGGAGAGCGTGAAGGTGACGCTCGCGGAGACCGACGGCGCCGACGAGGTCAAGCTGTACGGGGGGACACGGTGAGCGCGAGGAGTGCAGCGAAGCGGAGCCCCGCAGTCGCGAACGAAAGGCAGGCGCTGCTTCCATGATCAAGCATCTGCTCTCCGGCGGGGACCTGGACGCCGACGCCGCCACCGAGATCCTGGACACCGCCGCCGAGATGGCCACGGTCGCCGGCCGCGAGATCAAGAAACTGCCCGCGCTGCGCGGCCGGACGGTGGTGAACCTCTTCTACGAGGACTCCACCCGCACCCGGATCTCCTTCGAGGCGGCGGCCAAGCGCCTCAGCGCCGATGTGATCAACTTTTCCGCGAAGGGGTCCAGCGTCACCAAGGGCGAGAGCCTGAAGGACACCGCGCTGACCCTGCAGGCCATGGGCGCCGACGCGGTGGTCGTCCGGCACCCCGCCTCCGGCGCGCCGCACCGCCTGGCCAACTGGGTCGACGGGTCGGTGGTCAACGCCGGCGACGGCACCCACGAGCACCCCACCCAGGCGCTGCTCGACGCGTACACCATGCGGTCCCGGCTGGGCCGGCTCGCCGGCCTGTCGGTCGCGGTGGTCGGGGACGTGCTGCACTCCCGGGTGGCCCGCTCCAACGTGCTGCTGCTGTCCACCCTCGGCGCCAAGGTCACCCTGGTCGGCCCGCCCACCCTCATCCCGGTCGACATCGCCGCGGCGCTCGCCCCCGGCACGGACGTCTCCTACGACCTCGACTCGGCGCTGCCGAACGTGGACGTGGTGATGATGCTGCGGGTGCAGCGGGAGCGGATGAACGACTCCTACTTTCCCTCCGCGCGCGAGTACGCCCGCCGTTACGGGCTGGACGGCCCGCGGATGCGCCGCCTGCCCGAGCACGCCATCGTCATGCACCCCGGCCCGATGAACCGGGGGATGGAGATCACCCCCGAGGTGGCCGACTCACCCCGATCCACCATCGTCGAACAGGTCACCAACGGTGTCTCCGTGCGGATGGCTGTTCTTTACCTGCTGCTCGGAGGGAACAACCGGTGACCGCGTACCTGATCACCAACGTGAGCGTCGTCGGCGCCGCGCCGACCGACCTGCTGATCCGCGACGGCGTCGTCGCCGAGGTCGGCCCCGGCCTGACCGCGCCGGACGCCACCGCCATCGACGGCACCGGCCTGGTCGCCCTGCCCGGTCTCGTCGACCTGCACACCCACCTGCGCGAGCCCGGTCGGGAGGACGCCGAGACCGTCGAGTCCGGCTCGCGCGCGGCGGCGTTGGGCGGCTACACCGCGGTCTGCGCGATGGCGAACACCTCGCCGGTCGCGGACACCGCCGGCGTGGTCGAGCAGGTCTGGCGACTCGGCCGCGAGGCCGCCCTGGTGGACGTGCAGCCGATCGGCGCGGTCACCGTCGGGCTGGCCGGCGAGCGGCTGGCCGAACTGGGCGCGATGGCCGACTCGACGGCCCGGGTGCGGATCTTCTCCGACGACGGGCACTGCGTCGCCGACCCGAAGCTGATGCGCCGCGCCCTGGAGTACGTCAAGGCGTTCGACGGGATCATCGCCCAGCACGCCGAGGAGCCGCGCCTCACCGAGGGTGCCCAGATGCACGAGGGCGAGGTCTCCACCCGCCTCGGGCTGATCGGCTGGCCGGCGGTCGCCGAGGAGGCGATCATCGCCCGGGACGTGCTGCTCGCCGAGCACGTGGGCAGCCGCCTGCACGTCTGCCACGTCTCCACCGCCGGCAGCGTCGAGGTGCTGCGCCAGGCGAAGGCCCGCGGGGTACGCGTCACCGCCGAGGTCACCCCGCACCACCTGCTGCTCACCGACGAGCGGGCGGAGACCTACGACCCGGTCTTCAAGGTCAACCCGCCGTTGCGGACGGCCGCGGACATCGCCGCGCTGCGTGCCGCGCTCGCCGACGGGGTGCTCGACGCGATCGCCACCGACCACGCCCCGCACGCCGTGGAGGACAAGGAGTGCGAGTGGGCGTACGCCCGGCCGGGCATGCTCGGCCTGGAGACGGCCCTCTCCATCGCGCTCGACGTGCTCGGCCCCGAGTGGGACCTGATCGCCGAGCGGATGTCACGGACTCCCGCCCGGATCGCCGGGTTGACCGGGCACGGCATCGACCCGGCGCCCGGTGTGCCGGCCAACCTGACCCTGATCGACCCGGCCGCCCGCCGCACCATCGAGCCGGCGGAGCTGGCCAGCCGCAGTCGCAACACCCCGTATGCCCGCATGACGCTGCCAGGTCGCATCGTGGCGACCTTCCTGCGCGGCGAGCCGACGGTTCTGGACGGAAAGGCTGTCAAGTAATGGTCAAGCGCAGGCCCGCGATTCTCGTCCTCGAGGACGGGCGCACCTTCCCCGGTGAGGCGTACGGAAGTGTCGGGGAGACCTTCGGCGAGGCGGTGTTCAACACCGGCATGACCGGTTACCAGGAGACGCTGACCGACCCGTCCTACCACCGGCAGGTGGTGGTGCAGACCGCGCCGCACATCGGCAACACCGGCGTCAACGGCGAGGACGACGAGTCCGGCCGGATCTGGGTGGCCGGCTATGTCGTGCGCGACCCGGCCCGGATCGGCTCGAACTGGCGGGCCACCGGCGGTCTCGAGGACCGCCTCGCCACCGAGGGTGTGGTGGGCATCAGCGGGGTGGACACCCGGGCACTGACCCGGCACCTGCGGGAGCGGGGCGCCATGCGGGTCGGTATCTCCAGCGTGGACAACGATCCGCAGAGCCTGCTGGCCCGGGTCCGGCAGGCGCCGCAGATGGTCGGCGCGGACCTGTCCGCCGAGGTGACCACTTCCCGGCCGTACGTCGTCGAGGCCCTCGGCGAGCACCGGTTCACCGTGGCGGCGCTCGACCTGGGCATCAAGCGCAACGTGCCGCGCCGGCTGGCCGCGCGCGGGGTGACCACCCACGTGCTGCCCGCCGGGTCGAGCATCGACCAGATGCTCGCCACCGGGGCCGACGCGATCTTCCTGTCGCCCGGTCCGGGTGACCCGGCCACCGCCGACGCGCCGGTGGCGTTGGCGCGGGAGGCGCTGCGGCGGGAGGTGCCGCTGTTCGGCATCTGCTTCGGCAGCCAGATCCTCGGCCGGGCGCTCGGCTTCGGCACGTACAAGCTGGGCTACGGCCACCGGGGCATCAACCAGCCGGTGCTCGACCGGGTCACCGGCAAGGTCGAGGTGACCAGCCACAACCACGGCTTCGCCGTTCAGGTGCCGGGTGCGGGCGACGGCGCGGTGGTGCCCGACCAGGTGATCGAGACCGAGTTCGGCGGCGTTCAGGTGTCGCACGTCTGCCTCAATGACAACGTGGTCGAGGGGCTGCGGGCGAAGGACGTGCCCGCCTTCACCGTCCAGTACCACCCGGAGGCAGCGGCCGGCCCGCACGACGCGGACTACCTGTTCGACCGCTTCGCGGAACTGATCGAAGGCGGAAAGTAATGCCCAAGCGCACTGATCTCAAGCACATCCTGGTGATCGGCTCCGGGCCGATCGTCATCGGGCAGGCCTGCGAGTTCGACTACTCCGGCACCCAGGCGTGCCGGGTGCTGCGCAGCGAGGGGATCCGGGTCAGCCTGGTCAACTCCAACCCGGCGACGATCATGACCGACCCGGAGTTCGCCGACGCCACGTACGTCGAGCCGATCACCCCGGAGTTCGTCGAGCTGGTCATCGCCAAGGAGCGTCCGGACGCGATCCTGCCGACCCTCGGCGGGCAGACCGCGCTGAACACGGCGGTCGCCCTGCACGAGGCCGGCGTCCTGGAGAAGTACGGCGTCGAGTTGATCGGCGCGAACATCGACGCGATCAACCGCGGCGAGGACCGACAGCTGTTCAAGGAGATCGTGGCGAAGGCCGGCGTCCGGCTGGGCGTCGAGGACCCGACCGGCCTGGTGCCGCGCTCCCGGGTCTGCCACACCATGGACGAGGTCGAGGCCACCGTCGCCGAGCTGGGCCTGCCGGTGGTGATCCGGCCGTCGTTCACCATGGGCGGCCTGGGCTCCGGCATGGCGCACACCCCGGAGGACCTGGCCCGCATCGCCGGCGACGGCCTGTCCGCCAGCCCGGTGCACGAGGTGCTCATCGAGGAGAGCGTGCTCGGCTGGAAGGAGTACGAGCTCGAGCTGATGCGCGACCGGCACGACAACGTCGTGGTGGTCTGCTCGATCGAGAACATCGACCCGATGGGCGTGCACACCGGCGACAGCGTCACCGTGGCCCCGGCCATGACGCTCACCGACCGGGAGTATCAGCGCCTGCGGGACCTGGGCATCGCGGTGCTGCGCGAGGTCGGCGTGGACACCGGGGGCTGCAACATCCAGTTCGCGGTCAACCCGGTCGACGGCCGGATCGTCGTGATCGAGATGAACCCCCGGGTGTCGCGCTCCTCGGCGCTGGCCTCCAAGGCGACCGGCTTCCCGATCGCGAAGATCGCCGCGAAGCTGGCCATCGGCTACACCCTCGACGAGATCCCCAACGACATCACGTTGAAGACCCCGGCGGCGTTCGAGCCGACCCTGGACTACGTGGTGGTGAAGATCCCGCGCTTCGCGTTCGAGAAGTTCCCCGGCGCGGACCCGGAGCTGACCACCACGATGAAGTCGGTGGGCGAGGCGATGAGCCTCGGGCGCAACTTCACCGAGGCGCTGAACAAGGCGATGCGGTCGATGGAAACCAAGGAGGCCGGCTTCTGGACGCAGCCGGACCCGCAGGGCGTCACCCTGGCCGACACCCTCGCCGCGCTGCGGATCCCGCATGACGGCCGGCTCTACACCGTCGAGCGGGCCCTGCGACTCGGCGCGTCGATCGCCGAGGTCGCCGAGGCGTCCGGTGGGATCGACCCCTGGTTCCTCGACCAGATCGTCGCGCTGATCGAGTTGCGCGCGGAGATCGTGGCCGCCCCGGTGCTCGACGCCGAGCTGCTGCGCGTGGCCAAGCGGGCCGGTCTGTCCGACCGGCAGCTCGCCGCGCTGCGTCCGGAACTGGCCGCCGAGGACGGGGTACGCACCCTGCGACACCGCCTCGACGTGCGCCCGGTCTACAAGACGGTGGACACCTGCGCGGCCGAGTTCGAGGCGACCACGCCGTACCACTACTCGTCGTACGACCTGGAGACCGAGGTCGTGCCGTCGGACCGGCCGAAGGTGTTGATCCTGGGCTCCGGGCCGAACCGGATCGGGCAGGGCATCGAGTTCGACTACTCGTGCGTGCACGCGGTGCAGGCGCTGCGGGCGGCCGGCTACGAGACCGTCATGGTCAACTGCAACCCGGAGACCGTCTCCACCGACTACGACACCGCCGACCGGCTCTACTTCGAGCCGCTGACCTTCGAGGACGTGCTGGAGGTCTGGCACGCGGAGGAGTCGTCCGGCCGGGCGGCCGGCGGGCCGGGCGTGGTCGGGGTGGTCGTGCAGCTCGGCGGGCAGACCCCGCTGGGGTTGGCGCAGCGGCTCAAGAACGCCGGCGTGCCGATCGTCGGCACCTCCCCGGAGTCGATCTACCTCGCCGAGGAGCGGGGCGCGTTCGGCGCGGTGCTGGTCCGGGCCGGACTGCGCGCTCCGGCGCACGGCATGGCCACCTCCTACGACGAGGCCAAGACGATCGCCGACGAGATCGGCTACCCGGTGCTGGTCCGGCCGTCGTACGTGCTGGGCGGGCGGGGCATGGAGATCGTCTACGACGACCCGACGCTGCGTGACTACATCGGCCGGGCGACCGACATCTCGCCGGATCACCCGGTGCTGGTGGACCGCTTCCTGGACGATGCCATCGAGATCGACGTGGACGCGCTCTGCGACGCCGACGGCGAGGTCTACATCGGCGGCGTGATGGAGCACATCGAGGAGGCCGGCATCCACTCCGGCGACTCGTCCTGCGCGCTGCCGCCGATCACCCTGGCGGGCTCGCACCTGGCCGAGGTCCGCCGCTACACCGAGGCCATCGCCCGTGGCGTCGGCGTCCGGGGTCTGCTCAACGTGCAGTACGCCCTCAAGGACGACGTGCTCTACGTCCTGGAGGCCAACCCGCGGGCGTCGCGGACGGTGCCGTTCGTCTCCAAGGCCACGGCGGTGCCGCTGGCCAAGGCGGCGGCCCGGATCGCGCTCGGCGCGAGCATCGCCCAGTTGCGCGCCGAGGGCCTGCTGCCCGCGACCGGGGACGGGGGCACGATGCCCGCCGACGCGCCGATCGCGGTCAAGGAGGCGGTGCTGCCGTTCAAGCGCTTCCGGACCCGCGCCGGCAAGGGGATCGACTCGCTGCTCGGCCCGGAGATGAAGTCGACGGGCGAGGTGATGGGCATCGACACCAACTTCGGGCACGCCTTCGCCAAGAGCCAGTCGGCCGCGTACGGGTCGCTGCCGACCACCGGGAAGATCTTCGTCTCGGTGGCCAACCGGGACAAGCGCGGCATGATCTTCCCGATCAAGCGGTTGGCCGATCTGGGCTTCGAGATCGTGGCGACCGCCGGCACCGCCGAGGTGCTGCGCCGGCACGGCATCGCCTGCGAGCAGATCCGCAAGCACTACCAGGCCGGTGAGGGGGACGACGCGGTGTCGCTGATCCTCGGCGGCGACGTGGCGCTGGTGATCAACACGCCGCAGGGCTCGGGGGCCAGCGCCCGCTCCGACGGCTACGAGATCCGCAGCGCGGCCGTCACCGCGGACATCCCCTGCATCACCACGGTCCCCGGCGCCGCCGCGGCGGTGATGGGCATCGAGGCGCGCATTCGCGGCGACATGCAGGTCCGCCCCCTGCAGGACCTGCACGCCACCCTGCGGGCGGCCCAGTGACCCTGTTCGAGCGGGCGGTTCGGCCCTGGTTGTTCCGGCTCGGCGGTGGGGACGCCGAGGCCGCGCACGAGTGGACGCTGCGGCGGTTGTCCGGGCTGTCCCGCAGTCCGGTGGCGCTCGCCGCCCTGCGGGCCCGCTACGCGGTGCGGGCACCGCGCACGGTGTTCGGCGTGCGGTTCCCCAATCCGGTCGGGCTGGCCGCCGGCATGGACAAGGACGGCGCGGCGCTGCCGGCCTGGCCGGCGCTCGGGTTCGGCTTCGTCGAGGTCGGCACGGTCACCGCGCACGCCCAGCCGGGCAATCCCCGGCCCCGGCTGTTCCGGCTGCCGGCCAGCGAGGCGGTGGTCAACCGGATGGGCTTCAACAACGCCGGGGCCGCCGCGCTGGCCGCCCGGCTGGCGGCGCTGCCGCGCCCGCTCGGGGTGCCGCTGGGCATCTCGCTGGGCAAGTCCAAGGTGACCCCGCTCGACGAGGCGGTCGAGGACTACCTCGCCTCGTACCGGGCGTTGCGCGCGCACGGCGACTACTTCGCGGTGAACGTCTCCTCGCCGAACACCCCGGGTCTGCGGTCCCTGCAGGACCGCACGCACCTGGACGCGCTGCTCGGCGCGCTGGTGGGGGAGAAGCCGGTACTGGTCAAGATCGCACCGGACCTGACCGAGGCGGCGATCGCCGAGCTGCTGGAGGTCTGCCTGGCGCGGGGTGCGGCCGGGGTGATCGCCACCAACACGACGCTGTCCCGCGAGGGGCTCGCCGTCGGTGACGCCGAGCGCGGCGCGCAGGCCGGTGGTCTGTCCGGCCGGCCGTTGACCGGGCGTGCCCGCGACGTGGTCGCCTTCGTGCACCGCGAGACCGGCGGCCGGCTGCCGATCATCGGGGTCGGCGGGGTGCTGGACCCGGACGACGCGGCGCGGATGTTCGACGCCGGCGCCGCCCTGGTGCAGCTCTACACCGGATTCATCTACCGGGGTCCGGCTCTGGTCCGCGCAGCCGCCCGCACGACGGCCACAGCCCTGGCACCGGAACCGGTCGCCGGCCGGTGATCGGCCCCGGCCCGGTGCTGGTCCAGCCCTGCGCCGGGCCGGCTCTGCGCCGGGGTGCCCACCCGCTCCGCTGTCCGTTTGCTCTGCTTCAACCCACGCAACGGCCGGCGTCCGGTATCCGGACACCAGGCGTTGCCTCCGTTGAAGCAGAGCAAAGGCGGAGAAGGAGGGGCCCGACCGGCCGCCTGACCACCGCCGCGCGGCCCGTTCGTGCCTGGAAGGAGGACGTGTGACACCCGAGGAGATCCTGGCCGCGGACCGGGCGCACGTCTGGCATCCGTACGCGGCGCTGCCGCCGGCGACCCAGCCGTACGTGGTGCGCGGCGCCGAGGGGGTACGGCTGACCCTGGCCGACGGGCGGGAGCTGGTGGACGGGATGTCGTCCTGGTGGGCGGCGATCCACGGCTACCGGCACCCGGTGCTGGACGCGGCGGTGACCGACCAGCTCGGCCGGATGAGTCACGTGATGTTCGGCGGGCTCACTCACGAGCCCGCCGTCCAGCTGGCCCGCACGCTGGTCGAGCTGACCCCGGACGGCCTGGAGCACGTCTTCCTGGCTGACTCCGGCTCGGTCAGCGTCGAGGTGGCGGTGAAGATGTGCCTGCAGTACCAACGCGCCGTCGGCCGGCCGCAGCGGCGCCGCCTGGCGACCTGGCGGGGCGGCTACCACGGCGACACGTTCCACCCGATGAGCGTCTGCGACCCGGAGGGCGGGATGCACCACCTGTGGGGTGACGTGCTGCCGCGGCAGGTCTTCGCACCGGTCCCGCCGGGCGGCTTCACCGATCCGCCCGACGAGGCGTACGTGGCGGCGCTGGTGGACGCGGTCGAGCGGCACGCCGACGAGCTGGCCGCGGTGATCGTGGAGCCGGTCGTGCAGGGCGCCGGCGGGATGCGCTTTCACCATCCGGCATACCTGCGGGTCCTGCGCGAGGTGACCCGGGCGCACGGAATCCTGCTGATCTTCGACGAGATCGCCACCGGCTTCGGTCGAACCGGGCGCATGTTCGCCGCCGAGCACGCCGGGGTCAGCCCGGACGTGCTGTGCGTGGGCAAGGCCCTCACCGGCGGCTACCTGACCCTGGCGGCGACACTGTGCACCCCGGAGGTCGCCCGGGGCATCTCCGCGGCCGGCGTGCTCGCGCACGGGCCCACGTTCATGGGCAACCCCCTGGCCTGCGCGGTGGCCAACGCCTCCATCGGGCTGCTGCGGGCCGGGGACTGGGCGGGGCAGGTCGCCAGGATCGCCGCCGGCCTGCGCGCCGGTCTGGAGCCCCTGCGCGGCGCGCCCGGCGTCGCCGACGTGCGGGTGCTCGGCGCGATCGGCGTCGTCCAGCTCGATCACGAGGTCGACATCGGCGCGGCCACCGCGGCGGCGGCCGGGCAGGGGGTGTGGCTGCGGCCGTTCCGCGACCTGATCTACACGATGCCGCCGTACGTCACCGACGACGCCGACCTGGCCCGGATCGCGTCCGGCGTGGCGGCGGCGGTGGTGGCCGGCTGAGCCGGCCGCCGGCAACGGGTACCCCGGAGGGCGGGTCCGCCACCCGGGACGAGGAGAGAGGGAGTACGCCGATGGAGAGCTTCGGAACCCGGCTGCACCGGGCGGTCACCGAGCGGGGGCCGCTCTGCGTGGGCATCGACCCGCATCCCGGTCTGCTGGCTCGGTGGGGTCTCGACGACGACGTCGCGGGTCTTGACCGGTTCACCCAAACCGTCGTGGAAGCGCTCGGTGACCGGGTTGCGGTGGTGAAGCCTCAGTCGGCCTTTTTCGAGCGTTTCGGATCCCGCGGTGTGGCGATTCTTGAGTCAACTATCCGACAGTTACGCGATGCCGGTTCGCTCGTTCTGCTCGACGTCAAGCGCGGAGACATCGGCTCGACGGTGCGCGCGTACGCCTGCGCGTACCTTGATCCATCCAGCCCGTTGTATGTCGACGCGGTCACCGCGAGCCCTTACCTGGGAGTAGGTTCGCTGGCCCCGATGTTCGAGCTGGCCGCCGAGCACGGCGGCGGGGTCTTCGTGCTGGCCCTCACCTCCAACCCCGAGGGTGCCGCCGTGCAACGCGCCCGCACGGCCGACGGCCGCACCGTCGCGCAGACCGTGATCGACGAGATTTCCCAGCTCAACAAGGGTGCGACCCCCCTCGGCAGCTTCGGGTTGGTGGTCGGCGCGACCATCGGCGACACCGGTCACGACCTCTCCGGCGTGGGGGGTCCGCTGCTCGCGCCGGGGCTCGGCGCGCAGGGTGCCGGCGCGGCCGATCTGCGTACCGTCTTCGGTTCGAGCCTCGCCACGGTGCTCCCGTCGTACTCCCGGGAAGTGCTCTCCGCGGGCCCCGACGTCGCCGCGCTGCGGGCCGCCGCGGACCGGGTGCTGGGCGAGTGCCGGGCCGTTCTGGCTGCCCGTTGACTGACTGACGGCTCGGTCACTGTGCGGTGATCGTCGCGCGCCCACGTTGCCGAAAGCTCCGTTGACCGCTAGTTTTCCCCGCGCTGGGAACCACGGACCCCTTGGTTCACAGCGACACCACGTTTCACAGATGCGGCGGTGCGCCCCGCCCGCCGCGATAGGGACCTGAGGAGAACTGGTGCCGCTCCCGTCACTGACCCCCGAACAGCGCGCTGCCGCGCTCGAGAAGGCCGCGGAGATCCGCAAGGCCCGTGCCGAGCTGAAGGAGCAGCTCAAGCAGGGCAAGACCACCCTTGGCGCCGTCCTCGAGCGCGCCGAGAGCGACGACGTCGTGGGTAAGCTCAAGGTTTCGGCCGTCCTGCAGGCGATGCCGGGCATTGGCAAGATCCGGGCTACCCAGATCATGGAGAAGCTCAAGATCGCTGACAGCCGTCGCCTGCGTGGCCTCGGCGAGCAGCAGCGCAAGGCACTGCTTGGAGAGTTCGCCGCCAACTGAACCTGGCAGCGTGTAGAAACAAGCAGTGAGCACGGATGACGAGGCGCGCCCGGCGGCTCGGCTCACTGTCCTGGCTGGACCTTCGGGTTCCGGCAGGGAGAGTGTCGTCGAGCTCGTCCGGGCGCGTTCTCCGTTCGTGTGGATCCCGGTACCGGCCACCACCCGGCCGCGCCGGGAGCAGGAGGTCGACGGTGTCGACCGGGTCTTCCTCGCGCCGGCCGAGTTCGACCGGCGGGTGGCCGCGGGCGAGCTGCTGGAGTGGTCCAGGGCCGGCCCACACCACCGGGGTACGCCGTACCCGCCGCTGCGCGCCCGGCTCGACGCCGGGCAGCCGGTGCTGCTCCCGCTCGACCTGCGCGGCGCCCCGCTGGTCCGGGCGCGCCTGCCCGACGCCCGGCTGGTGCTGCTGAGCCCGCCCGGGAAGCGTCCCGACCCGGCCGTCGCGGCGAGCTTCGACCACGCCCTGACCCACGACCACACCGAGCGGGTCGTCGGCGAGCTGGTAGGCTTACTCGGTTCTTCTTATCCGGATCCGACCTGGTCGCGTGTGCGCGGCTGACGGTCGGCCGCCGTTGAGACTCAGCACCGCGTTCGCGCGGCTCGAAAGACGCAGAGGTTAATTCGTGGGATCCATCGCCAACCCCGAAGGCATCACCAACCCGCCGATCGACGAGCTCCTCGAGAAGACGACGTCGAAGTACGCGCTGGTCATCTTCGCCGCCAAGCGCGCGCGCCAGGTCAACGCCTACTACAGCCAGCTCGGTGAGGGCCTGCTGGAGTACGTCGGCCCGCTCGTCGAGACCACCCCCCAGGAGAAGCCCCTCTCCATCGCCATGCGCGAGATCAACGCGGGCCTGCTCACCGCCGAGCCGACCGACCAGCCGTAAGACCGCACCCGTCGATGTCCGCCTCGATCGTCCTCGGGGTCGGCGGCGGCATCGCCGCCTACAAGGCGTGTGAGCTGCTGCGGCTCTTCACCGAGTCGGGTCACCGGGTCCGCGTCGTACCGACCGCGTCGGCGCTCCGCTTCGTCGGAGCGCCGACCTGGGCGGCACTGTCCGGCCAGCCGGTCGCCGACGACGTCTGGTCCGACGTGCACGAGGTGCCGCACGTGCGCCTCGGCCAGCAGGCCGACCTGGTGGTGGTCGCGCCGACGACCACCGACCTGCTCGCCAAGGCCGCGCACGGGCTCGCCGACGACCTGCTGACCAACACGCTGCTGACCGCCCGCTGCCCGGTGGTGCTGGCTCCGGCCATGCACACCGAGATGTGGGAGCACCCGGCCACGGTGGCCAACGTCGCCACGCTGCGCTCCCGGGGGGTCCGGGTCATCGAGCCGGCCGTCGGGCGACTCACCGGCGCCGACAGCGGCAAGGGCCGGCTGCCCGACCCGGCGGAGATCTTCGCCGTCGCCCGTCGGGTCCTCGCCCGGGGTGACTCCGCCCCCGCCGACCTGGCCGGCCGGCGGGTGGTGGTCACCGCGGGCGGCACCCGCGAGCCCTTGGACCCGGTCCGCTTCCTCGGCAACCGGTCGTCGGGCAAGCAGGGCTACGCGTTCGCCCGCGCGGCGGTGGCCCGGGGCGCCCAGGTGACCCTGATCGCGGCCAACGTCTCCCTCGCCGCCCCCGCCGGGGTCGACCTGGTCCGTGTCGGCTCCACCGCCGAACTGCGCGACGCGACCGTCAAGGCCGCCGACGAGGCCGACGCGGTGGTGATGGCGGCGGCTCCGGCCGATTTCCGGCCGGCGACGTACGCGCCTGGCAAAATCAAGAAGTCGGACGACGGCGTCGCTCCCACCATCGAGCTGGTCACGAACCCGGACATCGCGGCGGAGCTCGGCCAGCGCAAACGACCGGAGCAGGTGCTGGTGGTGTTCGCCGCCGAGACCGGCGACGCCGAGGCCAACGGCCGGGCGAAACTCGCCCGGAAGCGGGCCGACCTGATCGTCGTCAACGAGGTCGGTCCGGATCTGGTCTTCGGCGCCGACACCAACACGGTGACGGTCATCGGCGCGGACGGCTCGGTCAGCCGACTGCCGGAGCAGGCCAAGGAGGACGTGGCCGACACCGTGTGGGATCTCGTCGTGGCGCGGCTGGCCGACCGCTCCTGACGAGTGGAACAAAGCACGACTGAACTCCACGCCCGCCGCAGTGGTGATTAGACTCCCGCGGAACGACATCACACGCTTAGGAGTGCCGTGACACGCCGCCTCTTCACGTCCGAATCGGTCACGGAAGGCCACCCGGACAAGATCGCCGACCAGATCAGCGATGGCATCCTCGACGCGCTGCTCGCCGAGGATCCGCACAGCCGGGTGGCGGTCGAGACCATGATCACCACCGGCCAGGTGCACATCGCCGGTGAGGTGACCACCAAGGCGTACGCCGACATCCCGACGATCGTCCGGCGGACCATCCTCGACATCGGCTACGACTCGTCGAAGAAGGGCTTCGACGGCGCCTCCTGCGGGGTCAGCGTCTCCATCGGCGCGCAGTCCGAGGACATCGCGCAGGGCGTGGACAACGCGTTCGAGCTGCGTACCGGCGCGTCGGAGAGCGCGCTGGACGCGCAGGGCGCCGGCGACCAGGGCATGATGTTCGGCTTCGCCTGCTCGGAGACGCCCGAGCTGATGCCGCTGCCGATCGCCCTGGCGCACCGTCTGGCCCGCCGGCTCGCCGCGGTCCGCAAGGACGGCACGATCCCGTACCTGCGGCCGGACGGCAAGACCCAGGTCACCATCGAGTACGAGGGGCTGCGCCCGGTCCGGCTGAACACGGTGGTCGTGTCCAGCCAGCACGCCGCGGACATCTCCCTGGACTCGCTGCTCACCCCGGACGTGCGCGACCACGTCATCGCCCCCGAGCTGGAGAGCCTCGGCCTGGACACCGACGGCTACCGGCTGTTGGTCAACCCGACCGGCCGGTTCGAGATCGGTGGCCCGATGGGTGACGCCGGGCTGACCGGCCGCAAGATCATCGTGGACACCTACGGCGGGTACGCCCGGCACGGCGGTGGCGCGTTCTCCGGCAAGGACCCGTCCAAGGTGGACCGGTCGGCCGCGTACGCGATGCGGTGGGTGGCCAAGAACGTGGTCGCCGCCGGCCTGGCCGAGCGGTGCGAGGCGCAGGTCGCCTACGCCATCGGCAAGGCGCACCCGGTGAGCCTGTTCATCGAGACGTTCGGCACCGAGACGGTGCCGGTCTCCTCGATCGAGAAGGCCGTCGCCGAGGTGTTCGACCTGCGCCCGGCCGCGATCATCCGGGACCTCAACCTGCTCCGCCCGATCTACCAGCAGACCGCCGCGTACGGCCACTTCGGCCGGGAGCTGCCGGACCTGACCTGGGAGAGCACCGACCGGGCCGCCGACCTCAAGTCGGCCGCGGGAGCCTGACCGCCACCAGGCGCAGCGACCGGCGACCCGCGGACGGGTCGCCGTTCGCGCGCGTCTGCGTGGACGTGCCACTGGCGCACCTGGACCGCCCGTTCGACTACCTGGTGCCGGCCGAGCTGGACGACGTGGCGGTGCCCGGCACCCGGGTGAAGGTGCGCTTCGCGGGGCAGCTCGTCGACGGGTGGCTGCTGTCCCGCGCCGACGACTCCGGGCACACCGGCCGCCTCGCTTACCTGGAGAAGGTGGTCTCCCCGGAGCCGGTGCTGGCGCCGGAGATCGCCCGGCTGGCCCGCGCGGTGGCCGACCGGTACGCGGGCAGCCTCGCCGACGTGCTCCGGCTCGCGGTGCCACCCCGGCACGCCCGGGTGGAGAAGGAGTCCCGCGACGACCAGCCCGCCCCCGGGGCCACCGCCGACGGCGCGGAGCGCGCCGACGCCGGGCCGCCGGTCACCGGGGCGGACGGTACGACCGCGCCCGTGGTAAGCGGTACGACCGTGCCCGGTGCGGACGGCCCGGCCGCGTCCGTGGTGGACCCGCGCGGGTGGCGGGACTACCCGACCGGCCCGGTCCTGCTGCGGGCGCTCACCGACGGCCGGGCGCCCCGCGCGGTCTGGTCGGCGTTGCCCGGCGAGGACTGGGCGGCCCGCTACGCCGACGCGGTCGCCGCGACGGTGGCCGGGGGACGCGGGGCCGTGGTGGTGGTGGCCGACGCCCGCGACCTCGACCGCCTCGACGCCGCGCTCACCGCCGTGCTCGGCTCGGGGCGGCACGTCAGCCTCTCCGCCGCGCTCGGGCCGGCCCGGCGCTACCGGGCCTTCCTCACCGCGCGGCGTGGGCAGGTACCGGTGGTGATCGGCACCCGGGCGGCGATGTTCGCCCCGGTGGACCGGCTCGGCCTGGTCGCCGTCTGGGATGACGGCGACGACCTGCACTCCGAGCCCCGGGCGCCCTATCCGCACGCCCGCGACGTGCTGCTCACCCGCGCCCAGCTCGCCGAGGCCGGCGCGCTGGTCGGCGGGTACGCCCGCACCGCCGAGGCGCAGCTGCTGCTGGAGACCGGCTGGGCCCGGGAGGTCGTCGCCGACCGGGCGACGGTGCGGGCCCGCGTTGCGGCCATCGCACCCACCGGCGACGATCCCCAGCTGGCGCGTGACCCGGGTGCGGCCACCGCCCGGCTGCCCAGCCTGGCCTGGACGGCCGCCCGGGACGCCATCCGGGCGGACCTGCCGGTGCTCGTTCAGGTGCCCCGGCGCGGCTACCTGCCGTCGATCTCCTGCGCCGACTGCCGCACCCCGGCGCGGTGCGCGCACTGCGCCGGCCCGCTCGCGCTGCCCTCGTCCGGTGGCACCCCGGCGTGCCGCTGGTGCGCCCGGGTGGCCGCCGCGTACGCCTGCCCGCAGTGCGATGGTCGGCGGCTGCGGGCCGCGGTGACCGGCGCCCGGCGTACCGCCGAGGAGCTGGGCCGGGCGTTCCCCGGCGTGCCCGTGCGCACCTCGGGGCGGGAGGAGGTGCTCACCGACGTGCCCGGCGGGGCGGCCCTGGTGGTGGCCACCCCGGGTGCCGAGCCGGTCGCCGAGGGCGGCTACGGCGCGGTGCTGCTGCTCGACTCGTGGGCCCTGCTGACCCGGGCCGACCTGCGTGCCGGCGAGGAGGCGCTGCGGCGCTGGCTGGCCGCCGCGGCGCTGGCCCGGCCGGCCCCGGCCGGCCGGGTGGTGGTCGTCGCCGACGGCGCGCTCGCCCCGGTGCAGGCGCTGCTGCGCTGGGACGCGGCCTGGTTCGCCGGCCGCGAGCTGGCCGAGCGCCGGGAGTTGGGCTTCCCTCCGGCGGTGCGGATGGCCAGCGTCACCGGCCCGGCCGAGGCGGTGGCCGACCTGCTCGCCGCCGCCCGGCTGCCCGCCGACGCCGAGGTGCTCGGGCCCGTGCCCGCCGACGAGGGGCGGGAGCGGATGCTGGTCCGGGTGCCCCGGGCGCGGGCCGCCGCGCTCGCCGAGGCGCTGCACTCGGCCGCCGGGGCGCGCGCCGCCCGCAAGGCCGCCGATCCGGTTCGTCTCCAGGTCGATCCGCTGAGCCTGTTCTGACCGGTTCGGCCGATGCCGGCGGCCCCCCCGACCTGGTCCGCGGTGGTGGCCCCCGCACACCGCGTCCGGCAAAGCGCTGGCGCCCGGGTGGTAGCATCGCCCGTCATGCCCGGGCGTACGACGGTTCCTGGTTGCGGTGCGGCGTCGGACACACCGAGCCGGAGCCGCCGCAGGACGGCGCGACGGTGGCGGGAACGCGTCGGTCGGACGCGAATGTCGATGATGTCAAACAGCCGGTTATCAGGGGTGGACCAGTCGTGACCGTTCGACAATCGATCGTCTTCAACGGCGACCTCGGCAGCGGCAAGAGCACCGTGTCGGTCGAGATCGCCAACCGGCTCGGCATGCGCCGGGTCAGCGTGGGTGATCTCTATCGGGAGATGGCCCAGCAGCGGCAGATGACCGCCCTGCAGCTCAACCTGCACGCCGAGCTGGACCAGGCCGTCGACGGCTACGTCGACCAGCTCCAGCGCGACATCGCCGCGTCCGGCGAGCGCCTCGTCATGGACTCCCGGCTGGCGTGGCACTTCTTCACCGACGCGCTCAAGGTGCACATGATCACCGAGCCGGGTGAGGCGGCCCGCCGGGTGCTGGCCCGCCCCTCCGGGCCGGCGGAGAGCTACGCCTCGCTGGAGGAGGCCAAGGCCAAGCTCCGCGAGCGCAGCGAGAGCGAGCGCAGCCGGTTCATCGTCCGCTACGGGGTGGACAAGGCGCGGCTGCGCAAC
This sequence comes from Micromonospora sp. ALFpr18c, assembly GCF_008868155.1. Lineage (GTDB taxonomy): Bacteria > Actinomycetota > Actinomycetes > Mycobacteriales > Micromonosporaceae > Micromonospora. The sequence goes on along the minus strand of NZ_WBKR01000003.1, from coordinate 49,246 downwards.
TACGACCTGATCTGCGACACCACCCGGGCCTCGGCCGCCGAGGTGGTCGAGCACATCATCGCCGCGCACGAGGGGACGCTCGGCGCCGAGGTGCTGCGCGACGGCCCGCCGCTGCTGCTGCTGGACCCGGCCCGGGTCTACCCGACCGAGGACATCGCCACCCTGCGCGGACTGTGGGACACCGAGTTCGTCGGTGACGTGGCCGAGGCCGGTGACGAGGCCCTCGAACCGTTGAAGATCGGGTTCACCGGCGAGTACTTCTTCGTCGTGGACGGCCACCGCCGGCTCAGCGCAGCCCTGCAGAACGGCTTCTCCCTCGTCCCCGCCCAGCTCGTCGCGGAGGTCGACGAGCCGGTGGTGGGCGGCATGAGCGCCATCGACTACTTCGCCGCGCAGGTGCGCCCCGGCCTGGTCTACGACTGGGAGGCGGCTCACAAGATCCAGCTGCCGTTGCCGGAGCCCGCGCTGCTCGGTGGCGACGCGGTCCTGGCCGGGGATCCGGGCGTCAACGCCTGACCCCCTGGGCGGTCCCAGCCCTCGTCGTCGCGGCCTGTGGCCTGAGGGCTGAGGCCTGAGGCCTGAGGGCGGTGGCCTGCGGGCTGCCGGATGACGCCGGCACCGGGATGATGGAGCCTCCGACGCATCGACGGGGGAGGCCGGCCATGGATGCTGCCGAGGCGCTCACACTGCTCATGTCGCCGCAGGGGCGTGTCGACCCGTACCCGACGTACGAGCGGTTGCGCGCCCACGGGCCGGTGGTGCAGGCGCTGCCCGGCCTGTACGTGGTGACCGGCTATCCGGAGGCCGACGAGTTGCTGCGCGACCCCCGGCTCGGGGTGCTCGACGACACGCTGCGGGACCAGGTCTGGCCGAACTGGCGGCAGAGCCCGGCGGTGTCGTCGATCGCCCGGTCGATGCTGCGCACCAACCCGCCCGACCACAGCCGGATGCGTCGGCTCGCCGCCGGGGCGTTCAGCCCGCGCCGGATCGCCGGCATGCGGGACGTGGTGCTGGCCCAGGCCGAGGAACTGCTCGACGCGATGGTCGACCGGGCCGAGGACGGCGCGCCGGTCGACGTGCTGGCCGACTTCGCGTACCCGCTGCCGGTGGGGGTGATCTGCGCGCTGCTCGGCGTGCCCGCGGCCGACCGGCCGTTGTTCCGCCGCTGGGCCGGTGACCTGACCGGCGTGCTGGAGCCGGAGATCACCACCGAGGAGTTGGCGGTCGCCGACGCGGGTGCCGCCGAGCTGCGCGACTACTTCGTCGAGTTGATCGTCGCCCGGCGCCGGGCACCGGCCGACGACCTGACCACGGCGCTGGTCCAGGTGCACGACGCCGACGGTGAGCGGCTCACCGGCGACGAGCTGCTGGCCAACCTGGTGGTGCTGCTGGTGGCCGGCTTCGAGACCACCACCAACCTGCTCGGCAACGGGCTCGTCGTGCTGCTGCGTCACCCGGCGGCCGCCGACGCGCTGCGCGCCGACCCCGCGCTCGCCCCGGCGTACGTCGAGGAGCTGCTGCGCTACGACTCCCCGGTGCAGCTGACCACCCGCACCAGCACGGCGCCGGTGCGCTGCGGTGGGCTCGACCTGCCGGCGGGCAGCACGGCGCTGCTGCTGCTCGGCGCGGCCAACCGGGATCCGCGCCGCTTTCCCGACCCGCGCTGCTTCGACCCGACCCGCGAGCAGGCGCACCCGCTGTCCTTCGGCGCCGGCCCGCACTACTGCCTCGGCGCCGGCCTGGCCCGGCTGGAGGCGCAACTGGCGTTCCCGCTGCTGCTGCGCCGGCTGCCCGAGCTGGCCCTGGCCGGGACGCCCCGGCACCGGACCCGGCTGACCCTGCGCGGCTACGACAGCCTGCCGGTGACGCTGGGCACACCGGCGGTGGTCGATCGCGGTACGCCGGCCGGCGTCCGGCCGGGCACTCCGTAGACTGGTACGGCACCGCTCGTCCCACCCATGAAGGAGCCGTCCCGCGTGACCGTCCAGCCCATCCGTCTTTTTGGGGATCCGGTGCTGCGCACGCCGGCTGATCCGGTGGTCGATTTCGACGTCGAGCTGCGGAGGCTCATCGCCGACCTGACCGACACGATGCGTGAGCAGAACGGCGCCGGCCTGGCCGCCCCGCAGCTCGGTGTGGGCCTGCGGGTGTTCACCTTCGACGTCGACGACGTGCTCGGGCACCTGGTCAACCCGGTGCTCGAATTTCCCGACGAGGAGGAGCAGGACGGCCCGGAGGGCTGCCTGTCGATCCCCGGGCTCTACTTCGACACCAAGCGGCGGCAGAACGTCGTCGCCAAGGGCTTCAACGGCTACGGTGACCCGTTGCAGATCGTCGGCACCGGTCTGATGGCCCGCTGCGTGCAGCACGAGACCGACCACCTCGACGGTGTGCTCTTCCTGGACCGGCTCGACGCCGCCGGTCGCAAGGAGGCGATGAAGGCGATCCGCCAGGCCGAGTGGTACGACGCGGCCGCCCCGCCGGTGGTCAAGGTCAACCCGCACGGCGCGGGCAACCCCTTCGGTCTGGGCCGGTGACCCGGATGCGCGTGATCTTCGCCGGTACGCCGGCCGTCGCCGTCCCCGCCCTGTCCGCCGTCGCCGCCTCGCGGCACGAGCTGGTCGCCGTGGTGACCCGGCCCGACGCGCCCGCCGGGCGGGGGCGTGGCCTGTCCCGCTCCCCGGTCGCCGAGTGGGCCGACGAGCATGGCGTCGAGGTGCTCACGCCGGCCCGCCCCCGGGACCCGGAGTTTCTCGACCGGCTGCGCGAGCTGGCACCGGACTGCGTGCCGGTGGTCGCGTACGGCGCGCTGGTGCCGCCGGCGGCACTGGAGATCCCCCGACACGGCTGGATCAACCTGCACTTCTCGCTGCTGCCGGCCTGGCGGGGCGCCGCGCCCGTGCAGCACGCCGTGCTGCACGGCGACGAGCTGACCGGCGCCAGCGTGTTCCAGCTGGAGCAGGGCCTGGACACCGGCCCGGTCTACGGCACCCTGACCGACGAGATCCGTCCCGCCGACACGTCCGGCGACCTGCTGGAGCGGCTCGCCGACTCCGGTGCGGGTCTGCTGGTGGCGGTGCTGGACGCGATCGAGGACGGCACCGCCCGTGCCGAGCCGCAGCCGGCCGACGGTGTGTCGCTGGCACCGAAGCTGACCGTGGACGACGCCCGGGTCCGCTGGGCTGACCCGGGGTTCGCGGTGGACCGCCGGATCCGGGCCTGCACCCCGGCCCCCGGCGCCTGGACCACGTTCCGCGGTGAGCGGGTGAAACTCGGCCCGGTCGTGCCGGTGCCCGACGGGCCGGAGCTGAAGCCGGGGGAGTTGCTGGTGGAGAAGTCCCGCGTGCTGGCCGGTACGGCCACCGTGCCGGTGCGTCTCGGCGAGGTGCGGGCCGCGGGCAAGCGGGCCATGTCGGCGACCGACTGGGCGCGTGGCGTCCGCGTCGGCGCCGGCGAGGACCTCGCGTGAGCGCCCCGGAGGGGACGCGCCCGCCGCGCTCCGGCCCGCCCGCCGGTCGCGGCGCGGACCGCCGGCCGGTACGACCGCCGCTGGACCGGCCGCGCCGCGCGGCGTACGAGGCGGTGGCCGCCGTGCACCGCGACGACGCGTTCGCCAACCTGGTGCTGCCGATCATCCTGCGCGAGGAGGGCCTGTTCGGCCGGGACGCGGCGTTCGCCACCGAGCTGACCTACGGCACCCTGCGTCACCTGGGCACGTTGGACGCGATCCTCACCGACGCGGCCGGCCGGGACGTGGCCCGGATCGACCCGCCGGTGCGTGACGCGCTGCGGCTCGGGGCGTACCAGCTCCTGCACACCCGTGTGCCGGCGCACGCCGCGGTCTCGTCGACGGTGGACCTGGTCCGCTCGGTCGCGCCGGGTGCGACCGGGTTCGCCAACGCGGTGCTGCGGGAGGTGTCGACCCTCGACTCCGACGGCTGGGTGGCGAAGCTCGCCCCGCCGATGGAGACCGACCCGGTCGGGCACCTGGCGGTCGCGTACAGCCACCCGCAGTGGATCGTGCGGGCCTTCTCCGAGGCGCTCGACGGTGATCTGGGCGAGACGGCCCGCCTTCTGATCGAGGACAACGAGCGTCCGCCGGTGCACCTGTGCGCCCGGCCCGGCCTGATCGACCCGGTCGAGCTGGCCGACCAGGTCGGCGGTGCGCCGGGCGCGTTCTCGCCGTACGCCGTCTATCTGCCCGGTGGCTCGCCGGGCGATGTGCCGGCGGTGGTCGACGGCCGCGCCCACGTCCAGGACGAGGGCTCCCAACTGGTGGCCGCCGCCCTGGCCGACGCGCCGCTCGACGGCCCGGACGGGCGCTGGCTGGACCTGTGCGCCGGCCCCGGCGGCAAGGCCGGGCTGCTCGGCGCGCTGGCCGCGCAGCGTGGTGCCCGGGTGACCGCGGTGGAGGTGGCCGAGCACCGCGCCCGGCTGGTGTCCCAGGCGACCCGGGGGCTGCCGGTGGCCGTGCTGGCCACCGACGGCCGTGAGGTCGGCGCGGACCCGAAGCTGCCCGAGGGGCACTTCGACCGGGTCCTGGTGGACGCCCCGTGCACCGGGCTCGGGTCGCTGCGCCGCCGGCCGGAGTCACGGTGGCGTCGCCAGCCATCCGACCTGCCGCCGCTGACCCGGCTGCAACGCGAGCTGCTCGGCGCGGCGCTGCGGGCGGTGCGCCCGGGTGGTCTGGTCGCCTACGTCACCTGCTCGCCGCACACCGTCGAGACGCACGTGACGGTGACCGAGGCGGCTCGCCGCAGCGGTGTGTCGGTGGACTTCGTCGACGCCCGACCGTTGCTGCCGGCCGGTATGCCCGGCCTGGGCGACGGCCCGACCGTGCAGCTCTGGCCGCACCGGCACGGCACCGACGCGATGTTCCTCGCCGTCCTGCGCAAGGGCTGACCGCCGTCCTGCGCGGAGAGCTGACGCACGGGCCGACACGGCACCGCACCCGGCCGACCCGGCCGGGTGCGGTCGTGCGGCCGGTCAGGTGACCGGGAGGCCCTTCGTGCCCGCGTTGCGCAGCGAACGGGTCAGGTCCCGGTCGCTGATCCACAGGAAGCACTGCACACCGCGGTTGCCGTTCTTCCACTCCTGCTCGTACGGCTGGTAGTAGATCGTTCCGGCGCGGAAGTCGAGCTGCGCGTTGTCCGGCACCTTGGCGAACGTCGCGGTCATCGTCTGGCAGGCCCGGTGGGTCCGCTTGGTGGTGCGGGTGAACTCGGCGTAGCTGATGTCCGGGGCCTGCCAGATCCCGACGAACTCGGCGTGGTGCTTGGCGGTGCACGGCACCGTGACCATCTCGTCGATGTCGTCCTTGACGAGCTTCGGGTTGAAGCAGCGGTACGCCAACGGCGCCGCCCCGATCAACGCCCCCCGGAGGCTGCCGGTGCGCAGGTCGACGGCGGTGTCGTCGATGCTGGCGACCTCAGTGACGTCGCAGCGGTACCAGCGGGCCCCGCCGGTCCAGGCCTGCGGCGAGGGCAGCACGACGGTCAGGCCGAGCCGACCGGAGCGCCAGTCGGCGCCGACGGCCTTGTTGACCTCCTTGTCGCAGCTCGCCTGCGCGGCCCGCATGCCCTCCGAGCCGGGCGGCGGGGGCGTGCCGCGCTCCGCTCCCGGCCCGGTGAGGGTGCCGACGAACATGGTTTCCACCCGGTGCGACTCGGCACACGCCATCGGGTTGTAGCCGGTCAGGAAACCGACCTGCTGGGAGGAGTGGTGGCAGACGTCGGCGGCGGGCACGAACTGCTGCGCCGCGACGGGCGCCGGCCAGTCGTCGGTGAGGTCACGGTCGACTCCGGCCGGTGCGCCACACCCGGCGAGCGCCAGGGCCACCGCCGCGCCCCCGGCCACCGCCGTCAACCACCGTCGCATCGTCGACCTCCCGCCGCTGGTGGCCTCCGGCCGACCCTCGGCTGGTCGGTAGCGCCACGGCGCAGCAGCATACGGCACCGATACTCAGATCGCGGGTAGTCCCTCGGGGCCCGCACCGCGCATCGAGCGGGTGAGTTTGCGGTCGTCGCTCCACAGGAAACACCGCACACCACGGTCGCCCTCCTCCCATTCCCGTTGCGACGGTGGGTAGTAGATGGACCCGGCCCGGTACGGCAGGTCGGCGTTGTTCGGCACGGCGGCGTACCCGGCGATCAGCGCCATGCAGCGTCGGTGCGCCTGCTCGGCGGAGCGGGTGAACTCCACCCAGCTCATGTCCCGTTCCACGTAGACGCCGACGAACTCGGCGCGGTGCGGCTCGGTGCAGAGCACCGGCGCCATGTAGTTGAGGTTGTCGCCGATCAGCTTGGGATCGAAGCAGCGGTGGGTGAGGGGGGCGTCGCCGATCAGTGCCCCGCGCAGGCTGCCGCTGCGGTTCACCGGCCGGGTGTTGTCGATGCTGTCGGTCTCGCTCAGGTCGCAACGGAACCAGCGGGCGCCGCCGGCCCAGGCGGGCGCCGAGGGCAGCGCGAGCGACAGGGTGAGCCGGGCCGTGTGCCAGTCGCCGCCGAGCATCTCCCGGGCCCGCTGGTCACACTCGCCGCGGGCGGCGCGCAGCGCCGGTGAGCCCGGCCCGGGTCGCGCCCCGGCCTTCGCGGCGGGGCCGGTGAACGCGCCGACGTGGATCGACTCGGCCAGGTGGCTGCGCGCGCAGTCCACCGTCTCGTACGTGCTGGCCTGCACGATCGAGGTGATGCGGGGCAGGCAGGTGTCGGTGGCGGGGGTGAACGGCTTCGGGGCGCCCAGTTCGGGCCAGTCGTCGGTCAGATCGCCGTCCGCGCCTCGCGCCGGACCGCAGCCGGCCAGCAGCACCGTCGTGACGCAGGCCAGCGCCAGCACTGGAAGCCACCGTCGCATCGTCCGCCCTCCCGGGAGCTGACGGCCGGTCACCGCCCCCGCGGCGAAACCCCGGCGGGCGTGCAGCCTAAGGCACCATCCCCGTTGGAGTGTCGTCGCGTTTCCGTCGATCGGCCAGTCGCTGATGTCTCTTCGTCCGGATTCACCGGACCGGGTCGACCAATTCTGCACCACTGGTCACTGCCGCATCACAGCGCGTCGGAGATGGTGCCGCGATGCGGGCGGCGGGTGGCCGCGTTCGTACACTGGCCCCGTGACCGTACCGCCGCCGATCGTCGCGCCGAGCATCCTGGCCGCCGATTTCGCCCATCTCGCCGAAGAGGTCCGTGCCGTCGAGGACGCCGCGGACTGGCTGCACGTGGATGTGATGGACAACCATTTCGTGCCGAACCTGACCATCGGGCTGCCCGTGGTGCAGAGCCTGCGGGCGGTCACCGAGATGCCCTTCGACGTGCACCTGATGATCGAGGATCCGCGTCGGTGGGCCCCCGGTTACGCCGACGCCGGGGCGTACAACGTGACGTTTCACGCCGAGGCGTGCGACGACCCGGTGGCGTTGGCCAAGGACCTGCGTTCGGCCGGCGCGAAGGCCGGGCTGGCCATCGACCGGGACACTCCGATCGAGCCGTACCTGGACCTGCTGCCCAGCTTCGACACCCTCCTGATCATGACGATCAAGGCGGGCTTCGGCGGCCAGCGGTTCATCCCGCAGTTGCTGGACAAGGTGCGTGCCGCCCGCCGGCACGTCGACGCCGGGCACCTGGAGCTGCGCATCGAGGTGGACGGCGGGATCGCCGCCGACACCATCGAGCAGGCGGCGTCCGCCGGCGCCGACGCGTTCGTGGCCGGCACCGCCGTCTACGGCGCCGCCGACCCGGCCCAGGCCGTGCGGCACCTGCGGGCACTGGCGGAACGCGCGACCGCCGGGGCCTGAGATGGATCCGGACGGCGACCGCAAGGACATCATCCTCGTCGTCGACGACGACGACGACATCGCTCGTTTCGTCGAGTTCAACCTGCGGCTGCACGGCTTCGACGTCATCCATGCCAGCGACGGCCAGGAGGCCCTGGAGGTCATCGAACGGCAGCGGCCCGACCTGGCCGTGGTCGACCTGATGATGCCCCGGATCGACGGGCTGGAGCTGACCCGGCGGCTGCGCGCCGACCCGATGACCTCCGCCCTGCCGGTGATCATGCTGACCGCGAAGGGCATGACCGTGGACAAGGTGCACGGGCTCAGCGCCGGTGCCGACGACTACCTGGTCAAGCCGTTCGACACCGCCGAGCTGGTGGCCCGGGTCTCGTCGACCCTGCGCCGCAACAAGGAGTTCCGGGAGGTCTCCCCCCTGACCGGGCTGCCCGGCAACAGCCGGATCCGTCGGGAGATCAGCGACCGGGTCCGGCAGGGTGTGGACTACGCGGTCGGCTACATCGACATCGACCGGTTCAAGAGCGTCAACGACCGGTACGGCTTCGTGCGCGGCGACGACTTCATCTCCGCGCTGGCCCGCAGCCTGCATCGGGCCGTGGTGGCGGTGGGTCTGCCGCCGGCCTTCCTCGGCCATGTCGGCGGCGACGACTTCGTCATCGTCTGCGCTCCCGACCAGGTCCGTCCGTTGACCTCCCGGGCCGTCGTCGACTTCGAGAAGTCGGCCGACACCCTCTACGACCCGACCGACCGGGAGCGGGGCTTCGTGGAGCTGAAGGACCGGCGCGGCGCCATCCGCCGGGCCGCCCTGGTCACCCTCTCCATCGGGGTCTCCCTCTCCGACGCCGGCAAGCGGTTCACCGACCCTCTGGAAGCGATCGCGGTGGCCTCGGAGATGAAGACGGTGGCCAAGAGTCAGCCCGGGTCGTACGTGGCGGTGGACCGGCGGCGCGGCGTCACCTGAGGCGTGATTCCCGCTGTGAAGTAGCTCGCCTAGAAGGTGTCGGAGCCGGAGAAGCGTGTAAGACTTCCGGTGTACCCACCACGCGCTGGCGGGACTCGGTGAAATTCCGAACCGGCGGTGATCCACGGTCCGACCGTGGTCAGCCCGCGACCCGGACGGCTCTGTCGTCCGGTGGACCTGGTGAAAATCCGGGGCCGACGGTTGGGGGCGGTTCGTCCGCGCCCAGACAGTCCGGATGGGAGACAGCGCGCGGGACGGACGGGTCCGAGCCGGCCGCTGGCGTCAGCGTGCCGTGCCGACCCCCCGGGGCGGCCCTGCCGTACCCGGAATCCGCCACCGCCTGCCCGCGGCCCATGCCGCCTCCCTGACCGCCCGCGCGCGGACCGGCGAGTGAGAGGGCAGGGAAGCGCGATGGCCAGCGTCTCCGTCGATGAGGCGATGCGGCGTGCGATCGAGCTGGCCGCACGTGGGCTGGGCACGACCAGTCCCAACCCGGTGGTCGGCTGCGTGCTGCTCGACGAGGACGGCCAGGTCGTCGGGGAGGGTTTCCACGCCTACGCCGGCGGGCCGCACGCCGAGATCGTCGCGTTGGCCCAGGCCGGGCAACGCGCCAAGGGCGGCACCGCGGTCGTCACTCTGGAACCCTGCAACCACACCGGTCGCACCGGCCCCTGCAGCACCGCGCTCGTGCAGGCCGGCGTCGCCCGGGTGGTCATCGCCGTGCCCGACCCCAACCCGGTCGCTTCCGGCGGTGCCGCCACGTTGCGCTCCGCCGGGGTCCGGGTCGATCTGGGGGTACGCGGCGACGAGGCGCAGGCCGGCAACATCGCCTGGCTGACCTCGATGCGCCGGGGCTGGCCGTACGTCATCTGGAAGTACGCCGCGACGCTGGACGGCCGGTCCGCCGCGGCGGACGGCACCAGCATGTGGATCACCTCGGAGGCGGCCCGGATCGACGTGCACGCGCTGCGCGGCACGGTCGACGCGGTCATCGCCGGGGTGGGTACCGTGCTCGCCGACGATCCCCGGCTGACCGCCCGCAACCTGCGCGACGGAAGCCTGGCCATCCGGCAGCCGCTGCGGGTGGTGGTGGACAGCTCGGGGCGTACCCCGGTCGACGCCCGGGTCCGCGACGGCGCCGCACGGACGTGGATCGCGACCGCCGCCGAGGTCGGCGCCGACCCGGACGGCCAGGTCGACCTGCCGGCGCTGCTCGCGGCGCTGCACCAGCGCGGGGTCCGCGCGGTGCTGCTGGAGGGCGGCCCCCGACTGGCCGGCGCGTTCCTCGCCGCCGGCCTGGTCGACAAGATCGTCGGGTACGTCGCGCCCCGGCTGCTCGGCGCCGGCCCGACCGCTCTGGTCGACGCGAAAGTGACGACCATCGCTGAGGCGATCGATCTGGAGTTCGTCGACGTTACGCAGGTCGGTCCGGATCTCCGGATCACCGCTTTGCCCCGAAAAAGGGAGGGCTGACATGTTCACCGGCATTGTCGAGGAGTTGGGCGAGGTCGTCCGGGTGACTCCCACGGCGGGCGATTCGGCGCTGGTCGCCGTCCGCGGTCCGCTGGTCACCTCCGACGCCCGCCACGGCGACTCCATCGCGGTCAACGGCGTCTGCCTGACCGTCGTGGAGGCGACCGACGGCGTCTTCACCGCCGACGTGATGGGCGAGACGCTGCGCCGCTCCGCGCTGGGCGCGCTGCGCCCCGGCGACCCGGTCAACCTGGAGCGGGCCGCCGCACTGGGCAGCCGACTCGGCGGGCACCTCGTGCAGGGCCACGTGGACGGCGTCGGTGCGGTGATCTCCCGCGAGCCGGCCGAGCAGTGGGAGACCGTCCGGTTCCGGCTGCCGGCCGCCCTGTCCCGGTACGTGGTGGAGAAGGGCTCGATCACCATCGACGGCGTCTCGTTGACCGTGGCCGAGGTGGGCGCGGACGAGTTCGCCGTCGGGCTGATCCCCACCACGCTCAAGCTGACCACGCTCGGCGCGAAGGGCGTCGGCGACCCGGTCAACCTGGAGGTCGACGTGGTGGCGAAGTACGTGGAGCGGCTGCTCGGCACCCGGCTCACCGAGGCCGGGGAGGTGGCTTGATGGGCGCCCTCGGTTGGCTGCTGGACGCCCAGGTGCAGATCGCCGGCTCGCCGGTGCTGGTCCGGGAGATCGTCGGCAACGTGTTCGGGCTGGTCTCCGCGCTGCTCGGGCTGCGCCGGGTGGTCTGGGCCTGGCCGGTCGGCATGATCGGCAATGCGCTGCTGCTCACCGTCTTCCTGGGCGGGGTGTTCGCCACCCCGCAGGCACACGACCTGTACGGGCAGGCCGGCCGGCAGGTGTTCTTCTTCGCGGTCAGCGTCTACGGCTGGTGGCGCTGGCGGCGCAACCGCCGGGCCGACGCCGGGCACGCCGCGGTGCAGCCGCGGTGGGCCACCGGCCGGGAACGGCTGGCGATGCTGCTGGCCGCCGCCGTCGGCACCGCCGCGGCGTACCCGGTGCTCGCCGCGCTGGGGTCCTGGGGGCCGCTGCCGGACGCCTGGATCCTCACCGGCAGCCTGCTGGCCACCTACGGCATGGCCCGTGGCTGGGTGGAGTTCTGGCTGGTCTGGATCGCGGTGGACGCGGTCGGTGTGCCGCTGCTGCTGCGCGGCGGGTTCTACCCGTCGGCCGTCATGTACCTCATCTACGGCGCCCTCTGCGCCGGGGGCTTCGCCGCCTGGTGGCGCACCTCGCGCGCCGCCCGGCCGGCCGCCGCCCGTACGCCCATCTACACGGAGGCCGTGGCATGAGCGAGCGAATCATCGATGTCGTGGTGGGTCATGCCGCCACGCAGCGAAGCGGAGTGGCGGCATGACCAGCTTCGGAGATATCGAGCAGGCGATCGCCGAGATCGCGGCCGGTCGGCCGGTCGTCGTGGTCGACGACGCCGACCGCGAGAACGAGGGCGACCTGATCTTCGCGGCCGAGCTGGCCACGCCGGAGCAGATGGCGTTCATGGTGCGCTACACCTCCGGGTACGTCTGCGTGGCCCTGACCGAGAGCGAGGCCGACCGGCTCGACCTGCCGCCGATGCACCACACCAACCAGGACCGGCGCGGCACCGCGTACACGGTGACCGTGGACGCCCGGGAGGGGATCAGCACCGGCATCTCGGCGGCCGACCGCGCCCACACCAGTCGGCTGCTCGCCGGCGCCGCGACCGACCCGACCGACCTGGCCCGCCCCGGGCACGTGGTGCCGCTGCGCGCCCGCGAGGGCGGCGTGCTGCGCCGACCGGGGCACACCGAGGCGGCGATCGACCTGACCCGGCTGGCCGGGCTGCGCCCGGCGGGCGTGCTCTGCGAACTGATCAACGACGACGGCACCATGATGCGGCTGCCGGACCTGGAGAAGTTCTCCGCCGAGCACGGCCTCACGCTGATCACCATCGCCGACCTGATCGCCTACCGGCGGCGCACCGAGAAGCAGGTCGAGCTGGTCGCCGACGCCCGGATGCCCACCCGGCACGGTGTGTTCCGGGCACTCGGCTACCGCGCCGAGCACGATCCGGCCGAGCACGTCGCGATGGTGCTCGGCGACCTCGGCGACGGCCAGGACGTCCTGGTCCGGGTGCACTCCGAGTGCCTCACCGGGGACGTGTTCGGCTCGCTGCGCTGCGACTGCGGGCCGCAGCTGGACGCCGCGCTGGCCCGGGTCGCACGCGAGGGTCGGGGCGTGGTGCTCTACGTCCGCGGACACGAGGGACGCGGCATCGGCCTGCTGCACAAGCTGCAGGCGTACCAGTTGCAGGACCAGGGCCGCGACACCGTGGACGCCAACCTCGACCTGGGCCTGCCCGCCGACGCCCGCGACTACGGCACCGGCGCGCAGATCCTCTACGACCTGGGCGTGCGCTCGATGCGACTGCTGACCAACAACCCGGCCAAGCGCGCCGGGTTGGAGGGCTACGGGCTGACCATCAGCGGCCGGGAGGGACTGCCGGCCGGGGCGCACCCGGAGAACCTGCGCTACCTGCGTACCAAGCGGGACCGGATGGGTCACCTGCTGGACGAGTTGGACGAGGTGACCGAGGCGCCGATGGGGCGTCCCGTCGCCAACGACGAGATCGGAGCATGACGATGGCGGGTTTCGGTGAGCCGGGAGTCGACGCGGTGGACGCCGCAGGGCTGACCGTCGGGGTGGTCGCCGCCCGCTGGCACGGTGACCTGACCGACCACATGCTGGAGCGCGCGGTGGCCGCCGCCGAGGCGTGCGGCGCCCGGTCCGTGGTCGCCCGGGTCGCCGGCTCGGTCGAGCTGCCCGTGGTCGCCCAGGCCCTGGCGCGCCGCTGCGACGTCGTGGTCGCGCTCGGCGTGGTGGTCCGTGGCGCCACCGCGCACTTCGACTACGTCTGCCGTTCGGTCACCGACGGGCTGACCCGGGTCGCCCTGGACGAGGGCAAGCCGGTCGCCCACGGTGTGCTCACCGTGGAGACCATCGAGCAGGCCCGGGACCGGGCCGGACTCCCCGGGTCGGCGGAGGACAAGGGCTGGGCGGCCACCGTCGCCGCGCTCGACGCCGCGCTGGCCGTGCGGACCGTGGCGGCCGGTAACGCCCAGCGGGTCGGCTTCGGCGGCTGACGCCTCGGCCGTCTGGGCCGTCTCGGTTGTCTCGGCCGGCTCTGCCGCTGGGCGTCTGGGTTGTCTCGGCCGTCTCTGAGGGCGGGCCTTCAGAGACGGCCGGCCTCGATGATCCGGCGCAGGAACTGCCGGGTACGGGGCTGCGTCGGCTCGCCGAGGACCTGCTCGGGTGGGCCGCTCTCGACGACCCGTCCCGCGTCGAGGAAACAGACCTCGTCGGCGACGTCCCGGGCGAAGCCCATCTCGTGGGTGGCCAGCACCATGGTCATCCCGTCGGCCTTCAGGTCCCGGATCATCGCCAGCACCTCACCGACGAGTTCCGGGTCCAGGGCGGAGGTCACCTCGTCGAGCAGCATCAGCCGGGGCGAGTTGGCCAGCGCCCGCACGATCGCCACCCGCTGCTGCTGCCCGCCGGAGAGCCGATCCGGGTAGGCGTCCGCCTTCGCGCCCAGCCCCACCCGGTCGAGCAGCTCCCGGGCCTGCGCCTCGGCCTCCGCGCGGGCCCGCCGGTGCACCCGTCGCGGCGCGAGGGTGATGTTCTCCAGCACGCTCAGGTGCGGAAACAGGTTGTACGCCTGGAACACCATGCCGATCCGTCGGCGTACCCGGTCGGGGTCCACCCGGGGATCGGAGATGTCCTCCCCGTCCAGCTCGATGGTGCCGTCGTCGAGCTCCTCCAGGAGGTTCACGCAGCGCAGCAGGGTGGACTTGCCCGACCCCGACGCACCGATCAACGCCACCACCTGGTGCTCGGCGACCGTCAGGTCGAGCCGGTCGAGCACGATGTTTCCGGCGAACTCCTTGCGCAGCCCCCGGCACCGCAGCAGAGCCATGCTCAGCCTCCCGACTGGCGACGGGCCGCGCGCAACGTCACCCAGTCGGTGACCGCGATCAGCGGGATCGCGAGCAGCACGAAGAGCACCCCCGCCACCACGTACGGCGTGTAGTTGAACGACTGGGCGGTGGCGATCTGGGCGGCGCGGACCGCGTCGATCGGCCCGGCCAGCGAGACCAGGCCGACATCCTTCTGCAGGGCCACCACGTCGTTGAGCAACGGTGGCGCCACCCGGCGGACGGCCTGCGGCAGGACCACGTGCCGCATCGTCTGCCGGTACGTGAGACCCAGCGACCGGGCCGCGGCGAGCTGGCTGGGGTGCACCGACTCGATGCCGGCCCGGAACACCTCGGCGAGATAGCCGCCGTAGGTGAGCACCAGCGCGAGCCCGCCGAGCACCAGCACCGGCGGCGTGCCCTGTAGCCGCAGCCCCGGCACGCCGAGGGTGAGCAGGTAGAGCACGATGATCAACGGCAGGCCGCGGAAGGTGTACGTGTAGCTGGCGGCCAGCGCCCGCACCGGGAAGAAGATCGGGCCGCGTAGCGTCCGCAGCACGGCGATCACCAACCCGAGCAGCAGCGCGCCGGCCGCGCAGCACACCAGCAGCCGGACGTTGAGCCAGAGCCCGCTCAGCACCGCCGGCAGCGCGTCGACGGCGATCTCCGGGTCCAGGAAGGACCGCCGGACCCGATCCCAGCCCGGCGCGCCGGTCACCGCGACGACCAGCAGCGTGCCGAGCGCCGCCGTGGAGGACGCCGCCACCAGCACGCTGTACACGGTCTGCCGCCGCCGGTACGCCGAGCGCCGCAGCTGCGCCGGCGACGGGGTGTGCTCGAGCAGGGTCACCGCAGCTCGGCCGCCCCCGCCACCTGCGCGAGCCACTTCTGCTCCAGCTCGGTCAGCGTGCCGGCCTCGCTGAGCTGACCGACGGCGGTGCTCACGCAGCGGGTCAGCGGGGAGTTCTTGTCCAGTAGCAGCCCAAAAGCCTCGGGCACACCGACCTGCGGCACCTGCCCGACGATCGTCGCATCGGTGATCTCCGCGCCGGTGATGTAGAACGCCGTCGGCAGGTCCACCACCAGACCGTCGAGCTGCCCGTTCTGCAACGCCTTCTTGGCGTCGTCGTTGCTGTTGTAGACCTGCGGCTTCGCGGCCGGCTTGATCACGTCGGTGATCGCCTGATAGCTGGTGGTGCCCACCTGGGCGCCGAGCCGGGCGTCCCGCAGGTCGGCCAACGACGTCTTACCGGCGATCTTCGACGACTTCAACGCGATGACGGTCTGCCGCACCAGGTAGTACGGCGCGGAGAAGTCCACCGCCTGCTTGCGCTCCTCGGTGATGGAGAACTGGTTGATGTCGAAGTCGAAGCTCTTCGGCCCGGGTGCGATCGCGGAGTCGAACTTGACCCGGGTCCAGGTCACGTCGGCACGGGCGTAGCCGAGCTTCTCGGCCACCGCGTACGCGACGGCGGCCTCGAAGCCTTCGCCGTTGTCCGGTTTGTCCTGCCGGAACCACGGCTCGTAGGCGGGCTGGTCGGTGGCGATGGTGAGCTTGCCCGGCGTACGGGTGGGCAGGCTGTCCCTGGTGCAGGACGGCGACGCGGTGACGGTGGGGGTCGGTGTCTCGTCCTGTGGCGCGCACCCGGCGGTGGCGGCGACGACCGCACCGGCGAGGGTGAGCGCGAGGAGACGTGAGCTGCTGGCCATGGCGGACAGCGTAGAGGCATCGACCGGTCCGCTTGGAGCTTGTCCCACCATGTCGATAGGGAATTGTCCGCTTGCTGGGTTCGCGTGGACCCGGACTCCGGGTGCCGGCCCGGCGGCTGGAAGAATCGCTCCCCGTGAAGACGTTCGAGGAGTTGTTCGCCGAGCTGCAGGCCAAGGCCGCCGCCGGCACCCCGGGCTCGGGCACCGTCGCCGCACTGGACAAGGGCGTGCACTTCATCGGCAAGAAGGTCGTCGAGGAGGCGGCCGAGTCGTGGATGGCCGCCGAGCACGAGGGCCCGGAGCGGACCGCCGAGGAGATCTCCCAGCTGCTCTACCAGGTCCAGGTGCTGATGCTCGCCAGCGGTCTCGAGCTGAAGGACGTCTACCGACATCTGTGAGTGCGCCCCGTCGTTGATCAGACCCGATCGAAGGAGCACTCCGTCATGCTGCGTGTCGCCATCCCCAACAAGGGCACCCTGGCCGAGCCGGCCGCCCAGATGCTGCGCGAGGCGGGCTACCGCCAGCGCACCGACCCCAAGGACCTCGTCTGCCGCGACGAGGGCAACGACGTCGAATTCTTCTACCTGCGCCCCAAGGACATCGCCACCTACGTCGGCTCCGGTGACCTCGACCTCGGCATCACCGGCCGGGACCTGCTGATCGACTCGGCCGCACCCGCCGAGGAGGTCGTCGACCTCGCCTTCGGCCGGGCCACCTTCCGCTTCGCCGCCCGCCCCGACGACATCGCCTCCGTGCAGGACCTGGGCGGGCACCGGATCGCCACCGCGTACCCCGGCCTGGTCGAGCGGCACCTCGGCGACCTGGGCGTCAAGGCCGACGTGATCCGCCTCGACGGCGCGGTGGAGAACGCCGTCCGCCTGGGCGTCGCCGACGTGGTCGCCGACGTGGTGGAGACCGGCGCCACCCTGCGCCAGGCCGGCCTGGTGGTCTTCGGAGAGCCGCTGCTGCGCTCCTCGGCGGTGCTGGTCCGCCGCGCCGGCGCCCCGGCGCACCAGCAGGCCGAGCAGTTGCTGCGTCGCCTGCACGGGGTGCTGGTGGCCCGCCGCTACGTGATGCTCGCCTACGACGTGCCGGCCGGCCTCCTGGACCGGGCCAGCGGGCTCACCCCGGGCATCGAGTCGCCCACCGTGTCGCCGCTGCACCGCGAGGGCTGGGTGGCGGTGCAGGCGATGGTGCTCCGCGACGACGTGCACCGGATCATGGACGAGCTGTACGAGTTGGGCGCCCGCGCCATCCTGGTCACCAACATCCACGCCTGCCGGCTCTGACCGCCCCTGCTTGATCGACTCGGTGCCGGCACCCGCAAGATCGCGCTCGAACATGGAAGTAGTGGCCTCCCCGCGCCACCGAGGCCACTCGAACCAGGATCGAGCACGATCTTGCGGGTCCGGCGCTGGGCTGAGTGACGGCTCGGCGGGTGGTGCGGTCGGTGGACGGGTGCGGATGGCAGACTGGTGGGGTGAGTGAAACCGAGCTGGTCCGCCTGAAGCCCCGCCGGATCCGGGTGGTCTGCTGGTCGGCCGCGGTCGCACTGGTGGTCGTGTTCGGCCTGGTCGCCACCTCGCTGAGTGGGCCGACCGGCGATGGCTACGGCAGCTTCCAGCGCGGCGACCAGATCGCCATGATCGGCCTGGGCATCTTCGGCGCGCTGGGCTTCCTGCTGTTCACCCGGCCACGGGTGGAGGCGGACGCACGTGGCATCCGCGTACGGAACGTCATCAGCTCGTACGAGCTGCCCTGGGAGGTCGTCCGGGGGGTCCGCTTCGACCGGGGCGCGCCGTGGGCCAGCCTGGAGCTGCACGACGACGACCTGCTGCCGATGGTCGCCCTGCAGGCCGCCGACAAGGAGTTGGCTGTCGACGGGGTCCGCGCGCTGCGCCGACTGCACGAAGCCCACCTGGCCCGCCTCGCCGAACGCGCCGCCGGCCGCTGACCCGCGCCGCCGGCCGCTCGCCGGTGCTGCCGTCCGCTGGCCGGTCGCTGACCCGCGCCGCCGGCCAAGATCGCGCCGCCGTCCAAGATCAGCACAACTTCCAGGAAACTGCTGCCTCACCGCGACCGGAGGCACGAGTTTCCTGCAAAGTGCGCGGATCTTGGCGCCCGCGCCCGCGCCGCGCCCGCGCCCGCGCCGCGCCCGCACCCGCGCCGCACCCGCACCCGCGCCCGCACCCGCACCAGCGCCGCACCCGCGGCGTGGGCGCTGGGACCTCGCGACCCTGGGTCGTGTCCGGTTTGGGGGTGACCGGGGCCGGGGTGTAGTGTTATCGAGTCGACCAGGCTGTCTCCGCGTGCGAGCAGACAGCCACGAAAGCGGAGCGCCTGCTCCCACCCGAGTCGCCGCCACGGTGGCCGGGTCCGGTCCCCGGTTCCGGGTGCGTCCCGGTGCCGGATGCGCGATCCTGTGATCGTGCCGACCGGTCGAGCGGGCCCTGGCATGCGCCGGGGCCTTCTGCTTTCCGGGTTGGTTCCCATCCGGGAGCCGCAGGGGTCGGCAACTGAGCAGAAACGACTCGAGGAGGCCCCATCAGCGTCGAACCACGCGTGAACGATCAGATCCGGGCACGTGAGGTCCGACTGGTCGGCCCCGAGGGTGAGCAGGTGGGCATCGTCCCACTGGAGCGCGCCCTTCAGCTGGCCGCGGACGTCGATCTGGACCTGGTCGAGGTTGCGCCGATGGCGCGCCCGCCGGTGTGCAAGCTCATGGACTTCGGCAAGTTCAAGTACGAGAGCGCACTGAAGGCGCGCGAAGCGCGGCGTAATCAGCAGCAGACCGTCATCAAGGAAATGAAGCTTCGGCCGAAGATCGACCCGCACGACTACGAGACCAAGAAGGGTCACGTGGTGCGGTTCCTCAAGGCGGGCGACAAGGTCAAGGTGACGATCATGTTCCGCGGTCGCGAGCAGAGCCGCCCGGAGCTGGGTTACCGGCTCCTGCGTCGGCTCGAGTCCGAGATCACGGACCTGGGATACGTCGAGGCCGCTCCGAAGCAGGACGGTCGAAACATGATCATGGTTCTCGCTCCGCATCGGGCCGTCAAGGCCTCCGCGGTCGCCGCTACGGCGTCCCGCGGTGCACCTCGGGACCGGGGGGCGGACGAGTCCGCGCCGGTTACCGATGAGACCGCGGCGGCCGGCGAGACCGCAGCAGCCGTTGACGGTGGCACCGCCGCCGACACCAGCGGCGAGTAACAGGGGAGAAGACGTTCCACATGCCGAAGATGAAGAGCCACACGGGTATGGGCAAGCGGGTCAAGGTGACCGGCCGCGGCAAGATCGTGGCCGAGCAGGCCGGCAAGCGCCACCTGCTGGAGGGTAAGTCCTCCACCCGTACCCGGCGGTTGACCGGCACGGTCGAGGTGGCCAAGGCCGACGTCAAGCGCATCAAGAAGCTGCTCGGCCGCTGACGCGCGCCACCTTTACCTACTAAGGAGTTGAGATGGCACGCGTCAAGCGGGCTGTGAACGCCCAGAAGAAGCGTCGTACCCTGCTGGAGACCGCGAGCGGTTACCGCGGTCAGCGCTCCCGGCTGTACCGCAAGGCCAAGGAGCAGGTGCTGCACTCGATGCAGTACGCCTACCGGGACCGTCGCGACCGCAAGGGCGACTTCCGGCAGCTGTGGATCCAGCGGATCAACGCGGGCGCCCGGGCGAACGGGATGACCTACAACCGCCTGATCCAGGGCCTGCGTCTGGCCGGCATCGAGGTCGACCGCAAGATCCTGGCCGACCTGGCTGTCAACGACGCCGCCGCGTTCGCGGCGATCGTCGAGCTGGCCCGGGCCGCGGTCGCGGCCGAGGGCACCGGCGGCGCGGCGGCTCAGGCCGCCTGATCCCCACGCACCAGAGCGAGGCGTCTCCCGTGTCGGCACCGCCGTCCGGGGGGCGCCTCGATCGTGCCGGAGGAGCGCACACCATGGCTTTCACTGCGCGTACCCCCAGGGTTGTCGCCGCTCGGCGGTTGCAGCGCCGCCGGGACCGCGACGCCACCGGCCGGTTCCTGGCCGAGGGACCGCAGGCGGTCCGCGAGGCCCTCGCGCGGCCCGGCGTGGTCACCGAGCTTTTCGGTACGCCCACCGCGCTGGACCGGCACCCGGAGCTGGCCGCCGTGGCGGCCCACGCCGACGTGCCGGTCTCCGAGGTGACCGACGACGGCCTCGCCGCGCTCGCCGAGACTGTCGCCCCGCAGGGGCTGATCGCCGTCTGCCGGCACCTCGACGTGCCGTTGGAGCAGGCCCTCGCGGGTGCGCCCCGGTTGGTGGCGGTGCTCGCCGAGATCCGTGATCCGGGCAACGCCGGCACGGTGCTGCGGACCGCCGACGCCGCCGGGGCGGGTGCGGTGGTCTTCGCCGGTGACGCCGTCGACCCGTACAACGGCAAGTGTGTGCGGGCCTCCGCCGGCAGCCTCTTCCACGTCGACGTGGTCCGCGCGCCGGACCCGGTCGCGGTGGTCGACGCGCTGCGCGCCGCCGGGTTGTCGATCTTCGCCACCACCGGGTACGGCGACAGCGACCTGGACGACCTGACCGACTACGGCCGGCTCGCCGGGCCCACCGCCTGGCTGTTCGGCTCCGAGGCGCACGGGCTGCCCGAGGAGCTGATCGCGGCCGCCGACGCGCGGGTGCGGGTGCCGCTGTACGGGCGGGCGGAGAGCCTCAACCTGGCTGCGGCCGCCGCGGTCTGCCTGTACGCTTCAGCGAGAGCACAGCGCTGATGGTGTCCACGCCCGGCGCGACAGACCGCAGGGGAGAGCGTCCGTCGATGAGCGCGCCACGGCGTTCGTTTAGCCAGCCCGCCGGTGTCGGCGGGCGGCGGGCCTGACCTGCTCCCTGCGAAACTCCTACCGGCGGGCTGCGGCGCAGCCGCGCGTCCGTAGACTCGCTTAGCCGCCTCGGTGAGGGCTGGCGCCGCCGTGAGGGAGTGCCCGTACGCCATGAGCTACCGTAACGATCCGTACGACCCGAAGCAGGTCGCCCTGCTCGACCCCGCCGCCCTGGACGAGGCCGTCGCGGACGCCACGAAGGCGTTCACCGCGGCGACCGACCCGGACGCCCTGACCGCGCTGCGCTCGGTGCACCTGGGGGACCGGTCACCGGTCTCCCTCGCGCGCCGGGAGATCGGCGCGTTGCCGCCGGCCGCGAAGTCCGACGCCGGTAAGCGGGTCAACGAGGCCCGCCGGGCGATCGAAACCGCGTACGCCGACCGCGCCGAGGTGGTGGAGCGTGAGCAGGCCGAGCGCATGCTCGTCGAGGAGCGGGTGGACGTCACCCTGCCGTACGCCCGGCGTCCGCGGGGCGCCCGGCATCCGCTGAGCACCCTGATGGAGTCGATCAGCGACCTGTTCGTCGGGATGGGCTACGAGGTGGCCGAGGGGCCCGAGGTCGACCTGGAGTGGGTCAACTTCGACGCGTTGAACATCCCCGCCGACCACCCGGCGCGCGGCCTGATGGACACGTTCCACATCGCACCGGAGGGTTCCGGCCTGGTGCTGCGGACGCACACCTCGACGGTGCAGACCCGCACCATGCTCAGCCGCAAGCCGCCGATCTACGTGATCGTGCCCGGCCGTGTCTACCGCACCGACGAGATCGACGCCACGCACAGCCCGGTGTTCCACCAGGCCGAGGGCCTCGTGGTGGACAAGGGCATCACGATGGCGCACCTGCGGGGCACGCTGGACCACTTCGCGCGGGCGATGTTCGGCCCGGAGGCGAAGACCCGGTGGCGGCCGCACTACTTCCCGTTCACCGAGCCGTCGGCGGAGTTCGACGTGTGGTTCCCGGAGCACCGCGACGGGCCGCAGTGGGTCGAGTGGGGCGGCTGCGGGATGGTCAACCCTCGGGTGCTGCGCGCCTGCGGCGTCGACCCGGAGGTCTACTCCGGATTCGCCTTCGGCATGGGCATCGACCGGACCCTGATGGTCCGGCACGGGGTCAGCGACATCCGCCATCTCTTCGAGGGCGACGTGCGGTTCAGCCGCGCGCTCGGGACCGGGGCGTAGGCGATGCGGGTACGAGACACGGGAACGGTGGTCTGAAAGTCATGCGAGTTTCTGTCAGTTGGCTGCGGGAGTACGTCGACCTCCCTGCCGACCTGCCCACCGGTGACGTGGAGCAGGCGCTTGTCGACCTCGGCATCGAGGTCGAGTCCGTGGTGGACCTGCGCGAGAGCGTCACCGGCCGGCTCGTCGTCGGTGAGGTGCGCGAGATCGAGGAGCTCACCGGTTTCAAGAAGCCGATCCGGTTCTGCCGGGTGGACGTGGGTGACGCCAACGGCACCGGCGAGCCGCAGGAGATCGTCTGCGGGGCGCGTAACTTCGCCGTCGGCGACCGGGTGGTGGTGATCCTGCCCGGCGGTGTGCTGCCCGGCGGGTTCGCCATCGGCGCCCGCAAGACGTACGGGCACCACTCGGCCGGCATGATCTGCTCGGCGAAGGAGTTGGGCCTGGGCGACGACCACTCCGGCATCATCGTGCTTCCGCCGGATGTGGCGGCCAAGCCGGGCGACGACGCGCGGCCGGTCGTGGGCCTCGACGACGTGGTGTTCGAGCTCGAGATCACCCCGGACCGGGGGTACGCGCTGAGCCTGCGCGGCCTGGCCCGGGAGTTGTCGCACGCGTTCGACGTGCCGCTGCGCGACCCGGCCCTGGCGCCCGCCCCGGCCGGCACGCAGACCCCGGCGTACCCGGTGGAGGTCCGCGACACGGTCGGCTGCGACCGATTTGCCGCCCGGCTGGTCCGCGGCATCGACCCGAACGCGCCGACGCCGTCGTGGATGGCCCAGCGGCTCGTCACCGCCGGCATCCGCAGCATCTCGCTGCCGGTGGACATCACCAACTACGTGATGCTGGAGCTGGGCCAGCCCATGCACGCCTTCGACGCCGATCGGATCGTCGGGCCGCTGGTGGTCCGCCGCGCCGAGGCGGGGGAGAAGCTCACCACCCTGGACGGCGTCAACCGGGTGCTCACCGCCGACGACATGGTCATCTGCGACGCTGGGCTGGACAACGCCCTCGCGGGCGAGGGCGCCGGCGTCCCGATCTCCCTCGCGGCGGTGATGGGCGGCGAGACCAGCGAGGTCGTCGCCGGCACCACCACCGTGCTGTTCGAGGCGGCGCACTGGGATCCGGCGATGGTCGGGCGGACCGCGCGTCGGCACAAGCTGTTCAGCGAGGCTGCGAAGCGCTGGGAGCGGGGCGTCGACCCGGCCGTGGCGCTGGTCGCGCTGGAGCGGGCCGTCAGGCTGCTCACCGAGCACGGCGGCGGCACGCCGAGCGCCGAGATCCTGGACATCGACCACGTCCGTCCGCGTACCCCGATCACCCTGCCGGCGGACCTGCCCACCCGGCGGGTCGGCGTCGAGTACCCGCCGGCGCGGGTCGTCGCCCTGCTGGAGCGGGTCGGCTGCACGGTCGCGCAGGGCGCGGACCGGCTGTCCGAGGACGCGGGCGCGGTCGGCGTGGCCAGCGGCGCCGGGACGGCGCTCAGCGTCACCCCGCCGACCTGGCGACCCGACCTGACCGACCCGGCCGACCTGGTCGAGGAGGTGGTCCGCCTCGACGGGTACGACCGGGTGCCGTCGGTGCTGCCGACCGCGCCCCCCGGCCGTGGTCTGACGCCGCGGCAGCGTCGCCGCCGGGCGGTCGCGACGGCGCTGGCCGAGCGGGGGTACGTCGAGGTGCTCGCGCACCCGTTCGTGTCGCCGGAGCTGGCCGACCTGCTCGGCCTGCCCGCCGACGACCCGCGCCGCCCCGCGGTGCGGCTGGCCAACCCGCTGTCCGAAAAGGAGCCGCTGCTGCGCACGACGCTGCTCGGCCCGCTGCTCGGCATCCTGAAGCGCAACCTCGGCCGAGGTCACCGCGACCTCGCCCTCTACGAGATCGGCGCGGTCTTCCACCCGCGCGTCGGTGCCGGCAGCCCGCCCGCGATGGGCGTGGACCGGCGACCCACCGACGCGGAGTTCGCCGCCGCCGACGCGGTGGTGCCGGCGCAGCCCGTGCACGTCGCGGTGGTCCTCTCCGGCGACCTCGATCCGGCCGGCTGGTGGGGCGCGGGACGACCGGCCGGCTGGGCGGACGCGATCGAGGCGGCCCGCGACGTGCTGGCCGCCGCCGGGATCCCCGACGAGCGGGTCGAGTTGCGCGCGGCCGAGTACGCGCCGTGGCACCCGGGCCGCTGTGCCGAGCTGCGGGTCGACGACACGGTCGTCGGGCACGCCGGTGAGCTGCACCCGACGGTGGTGGCGGCGCTGGAGCTGCCCCGCCGCACCTGCGCGATGGAACTGAACCTCGACGCGCTGCCGCCGACCCCGGTGACGCCCGCGCCGACGGTCTCCGGCTTCCCGCCGGCGCTTATCGACGTGGCCCTGGTGGTGGACGACTCGGTGCCGGCCGAGCAGGTGGGCCGCGCGCTGGAGGCGGGCGCCGGTGAGCTGCTGGAGGACGTGCGGCTGTTCGACGTGTACTCCGGCGAGCAGCTCGGCGAAGGGCGGCGGTCGCTGGCGTACAAGCTCACGTTCCGGGCCCCGGACCGGACGCTCACCGTCGAGGAGGCGGTGGCCGCACGGGACGCGGCGGTCGCCGTCGCGGCCGAGCGCTTCGGCGCGACCCTGCGCGGCGCCTGACGGAGCGGCCCCGGACCCGCGATCTCTCAATCTGCGGGTTCGGGGCTCGGTCCCTGGTGGCGCACCAACGAGCAAGGCCCTGACCTGGTAGAAATCTGCCGGTCAGGGCCTTTTTCGCGTACGTCGGTGGCCGGTGGTGGCTCGGGCGCTCGGGAGCCGTTGGACATCCTTCTCCGTTTGGCCGACCCCACGGTTTTACTGGCGGCAAACTGCTGATGGCGCGATCAGCGCATGGTCGGTCAGTCAACCTCCGTAGGCCCCGATGGCGACGGCGGCGGATGAGCCGACGCGCGCATCTGGCCGATGTGAGTGCGTTAGGTGATAGCGCACGCCGCGACGAGCGGGCGTCAGCCGTTGCCGTGCTGCCGTTCCTGCTCCGCCAGAGCAGCCGCTGCCCTGTCCAGGTCGTAGTGAGGAAATACAGGGATGCCCCGGCGGCGCAACGCCTCGGCCGCGACGCCACGCCCAGCGACGGTGACGCCGGTGAAGGTTCCGTCGTGAACGTAGGTGCTACCGCAGGTAGGGCTGCCCTCGACCAGGATGGCGAGCCCGACGCCGGCTTGCAGTGCCTTGTCGACCGCCCGCTGCGCCGCCGCCTGGAACAGTTCGGTGACGTCACGGCCCGATGCTTCGTGTACGTGGGCGTGGCCGTCGAGGACGTCGGCCGCGCTGCCGCCGACGATCTCGGCTGGCGGGCGCGGCACCGGGAATCCGACGGCCAGTTCTGGACACAGCGACACGAGGCGCCCTTCAGAAGCCCAGCGCTGCCAGATCGGAGAGGCGACCGGCACGCCGGTCTCGTTGAACCGGATCGGTGCGCCGCCGAGGCAGCCGCTGACCAGGATTTTCAGCATGGCATCACCTGGGGCAGCAGCGCCGTCAGCGTCGCCGCGGTGTAGGTTGCCGTGACCCCTGGCGGCAGGCCGTCTCCAGCACGGTCGAGGAATGCCGTGTCGATACCCAGAGCGGCGGCTCCGGCGACATCGGACGATGCGGAGTTACCGATGTGGATCACGTCGCCGGCGCCCAGGCCGAGGCGGGCCAGCGCGAGCTGGAACGGTTCGGGGCGGGGCTTGTATGCGCGGGCTTCTTCGCTGGTCACCGCGGCGGCGACGGCGACGCCGTGGCACCGCAGCACCGCCGTCAGGTCGTCCTGGTCGACGTCGGACACCAGGCACACCGGCACCTTCACAGCATCGAGGAACGGCCGGCTGTCGTCGTACAACGGTGGATGACGCCAGGATTGCAGATGCTTCCGGCAGATTGGCTCAACATCCACGGATGCCCCGAAGTTCGCTACAGCCTCGGCGAGGCTGCCGAGCGTCAGGTCTGCGAGCGTACGAAAATCGGCCCCATACGCCATTTCGGCGCTGGCCTCCAGCCGTCGGGACCACTCTGCCGCGATAGCAGACGGATCGACTGCGATCAAATCTGCTACCTGCACGCAGACGTCATCGACCGAGCCTTCATCATCGTGTACGAGCGTGCCGTACAGGTCCAGCAAGATCGCCTGATACACAGTGAGACGCTACCCGACTGGATTTGACCCCGTCGGTCGTCAGGCACCCCTCGTGCCGAAGCCGCCATCACAGACCGGCACAGCCGGCACTCTGCCGTCTTCAGGCGCGCAGTATGGGAATGCTGTCGAGCTGATCTTGGCGAAGGTTTGATCTGATGATGCCGGACGGCCGTCCCCGGTCGGGTCTGCAGGCGACTACCTCGTTCGGCGTGATCGCGAAGTCGACCCTGAAGTCATGGTCGGCGTCGGGCAGATCCTCATCGAGAAGTTGGGTCTGGTGGATCGTGGTGGAGATGGCGGTGTTGGTGGTGACGAGGCCGGCATCGGTGAGGAGAGCGATCTCCAGGTCGGAGTAGCCGGCGCCCTTGCCGACCCGCACGCCGCTGTGGCGGCTGACAGCGACGCTGCCGCAGACGATGAAGTCCACCGGACGCATCTCGTCGGGTCCCACGGTGGGAGCGACCTGCAGTGCACCGCTACTCGTAGCTGCGGTCTCGATTGGTGCGGTGAGGCTGGCAGGGTCGAGTAGATAGAAGGGCTTGGGGGTAGCGAGTTTCGGGACCGCCATGTAGAGCAGCTTGCCTTCCTGCAGGGCTCGTACCCGGACGGGAAGTTGTGCCCGGTCCGGGTTGCACTTGATCACTCGGGCCTTCTTCCATACGTCCAGTTCCGCGAGGCGGGCTGCGGCTTCTTCCTTGCCGACGAAGTCAGGGATGTGACCGTGCACGCCGGGTGGGACGGCACCTCGACGTTCGAGGAGGTCCCATACGTGTTGCCGAACGGCGTGTTTGGCGCGGTCGATGTCGGTCACGTTGATGCTCCTATGGACTCATGAGTGCGAGGAGTCGGTCGTTCACGTCCTGAACCGAGGGCTCGTTACGCCAGGGGCGTAGCTGTCGGGCGGCGGCGAAGGCGAGGTTGAGTCCGCCTCCGGCACGGGTCCGCTCGATGACGTCGATGGCCTGATGCAGGTAGGACGTTGCGGCGTCGGCGTCGCGTTGGAGGATGCTGGCGAGGGCGAGATTGCCGAGGATGACGGCCGTGGACTTGCGGCGTGCGGCGATCAGTTGTCGGGCGTTCTCGAGCGCTGGCACTGCTTGGTCTGGCTTGTTGAGGGAGAGCCAGCAGGAGCCCGCGAGCCTCGTGTAGTGGCTGGGGCAGAAGATGTCCATGGCTGGGTCTCGGGCGTCGATGGCGGCGAAGTGAGCTTCAGCGGTACCGAGAGCGTCGGAGCAGTCCAGGGCCTGGCCGAGCATTGCGTGTGCCTCAGCCCGATGCAGTTCGGCGAGGCCGGCGATGACGTGACTGTCGGTGTGGCTGACGGCGGCGGCGCGGGTGGTCAGGACAACGCCGGCCTTGGGCTGCTTCGTGCCGTAGAGGGCGAGGTAGCTCTTGCGGAGCAACGCGTTGGCCTCGGTGACGGGATCTCGCGTTTCCTGGGATGCGCTGATCGCTTGGTCGAAGTAGTCAGCGCTGGCGACATGGTCGCGCCGCTGCGAGGCGTCCCAGACGAGTTGACCCATCAACGTCGAGGACTCGGCGACTGCTGCCGCCAGTTCGCGCTGAACCGGCCCGTTGCTGGCGTGATGGCGAAGGAAGACTGCCTGACCGTGTAGTTGCCCGGCCTCGGCGAGCAGGAGCGTCGAGGGCGTCTGGTCGTAGCGCTCGTCGAGGCGCTGCACGCGCTCCCGCAGGTACGCCACAGCTAGCAGGTCGACGCGGCCGGGGTTGCGCAGAACGTAGCCGAGACGCTCGTCGGGCGGTGACGGTGCCTGGCCGACATCGGCCAGGAGGTCGGCCAGTGCCTCGATCGACAGCTTGAGGGCCGCGGCGAGACGCGGCCGGTGCCAGGGCTGGGGGTCAGTCTCGGCCCGTTCCCACCGCACGATGGTGGAGCGGTCCACGCCGAGGGCTTCGGCGAGGCGTTCCTGGCTCAGACCGATCGTCTTGCGGCGCTGGGCGAGCCGGTGCCGACGCCTATCCGCCACGTAACGCCTCCCTTCGCCGCCATCCGTCACGGTCCATTCATCCAGCTCACACCGTGTGACGCAATGGGGATGCGTCAGTTCTGCGCCGTTGCCGCGCTGGGCACCAGCGATCGCCGGGGCTTGTGTAGACGCATGGCCGGAACGGGTGAGAGCAGAAGCCGCTGTGCAAGGCGTGGCTACTACGTGAGCTCCCGCCCGTTCCGCTGCCACTCCAAGCACGACCTATTGAGCGGGGGGAAGAAGTGAGTGCCCAGGAGCGAGACCGGCTTGACTCCACCGGAGCGTCTTCTGCCGCTCGGACCCAGGAAGAGCCGACGCGCCTTACCCAAGCCCAACGCCTCGACTCCGGGCCCAGAGAGCACACGCCGCTGCGCCCGATCTGGCTCTGCCGTGCCTGTGGCCAACCCTGGCCCTGCGGCCGGGCGAAGCTCGCCCTCGTCACCGAGTACGACGGCAACCCGGTCAGCCTGTTTCTCTGTCTGGCCAGTCTGCTCCATGACGCCATCGATGACCTGCATAAGCTCAACCCCACCACCACCGGTTGCGCCAGTGACATGTTCGATCGGTTCCTTGGCTGGCCCGCCCGACACACCCGCTCCTACCGGATGACTGAGATCGGCTCTTCCCGTCCCGAGGAGCCGGAAGCGTGATCGCCGGGTTTGGGGACGCATCGCGATGCGGTCGATCTGTTCATTACCATGCACGATGCTGCATGAACTTGCACTAGTGAGTCGTCCTTGTTAATCTCCTCTGCATAGTCATGCGGAGGTGAGTATGGGGATCCGAGTCGCGGTTGCCGGTGCGAGCGGCTACGCCGGGGGCGAGCTGCTGCGCCTGGTCGCCGGGCACCCGGAGTTCGAGCTGGTGGCCGCCACCGCCCACAGCCAGGCCGGGCACCGCGTCGACGTGGTCCATCCGCAGCTCACCGGGCTCGACCTGGTGCTCGGTGCGACCGACCCGTCCACCCTCGCCGACGCCGACCTGGTCTTCCTGGCGCTGCCGCACGGCGAGTCGGCGGCCCTCGCCGCCCACCTGGCGCCCGAGGTGCGCATCGTCGACCTGGGCGCCGACCACCGGCTCGCCGACCCGTACGCCTGGGCGCAGTACTACGGCGGCACCCACGCCGGGCAGTGGACCTACGGCCTGCCCGAGCTGCCCGGCCAGCGGGAGTTGATCGCCAGCTCGACCCGGGTGGCGAACACCGGCTGCTACGCCGCGGCGATCACTCTGGCGCTCGCGCCGCTGATCGCGGACGGCGCGGCCGACCCCGCCGACGTGGTGGTGGTCGCCGCCTCCGGCACCTCCGGCGCCGGCCGATCGGCCAAGGCGCACCTGCTGGCCAGCGAGGTGATGGGCGACCTGTCGCCGTACCGGGTCGGCACCCACCAGCACGTGCCGGAGATCAAGCAGGCGTCCGGGGCGACCGGCCTGTCGTTCACCCCGGTCCTCGCGCCGATGCCGCGCGGCATCCTGGCCACGGTCACCGCGCGGCCGGCGCGCGGCGTCGACCCGCAGGAGGTGCTGGCGCAGGCGTACGCCGACGAGTCGTTCGTGCACGTGCTGCCAGAGAGCCGCTGGCCGCACACGGCCGCCACGCTGGGTTCCAACTCGTGCCACCTGCGGGCGACTGTCGACGTCGACTCGGGTCGGCTGATCGTGCTCAGCGCGTTGGACAACCTGGGCAAGGGCGCGGCCGGTCAGGCCGTCCAGAACGCCAATCTCATGTTCGGCCTGCCGGAGACGACGGGCCTGTCGATCTGGGGGGTTACCCCATGAGTGTCACCACCCCTCGGGGGTTCCGGGCGGCCGGGGTGGCCGCCGGGTTGAAGGCCAGCGGTGGCGCGGACGTCGCGCTGGTGGTCAACGACGGCCCGGACGCCGGTGTCGCCGGTGTCTTCACCACCAACCGGGTCAAGGCCGCGCCGGTGCTCTGGACGCAGCAGGTCGTGCAGGGCGGTGTGGTCCGGGCGGTGGTGCTCAACTCCGGTGGCGCCAACGCGTGCACCGGCCCGGCCGGATTCCAGGACACGCACGCCACCGCCGAGCACACGGCCGCCGCGTTGACCTCGGGCAGCCCGCGGCTGATCCTCGGCGCCGGTGAGGTGGCGGTCTGCTCCACCGGCCTGATCGGTGAGCGGCTGCCGATGCCGAAGCTGCTGCCCGGCGTCCGGTCGGCGATCCGGGGGCTCTCCCGGGACGGCGGTCAGGCGGCCGCCGAGGCCATCATGACCACCGACACCCGGCCGAAGACCACGGTGGCCCGGGGCAGCGGCTGGACGGTCGGCGGGATGGCCAAGGGCGCCGGGATGCTCGCCCCGGGGATGGCCACCATGCTCTGCGTGCTCACCACCGACGCGGTGGCCGGGCCGGCGGCGTTGGACGAGGCGCTGCGCGCGGCGACCCGGGTGAGTTTCGACCGGGTCGACTCCGACGGCTGCATGTCGACCAATGACACGGTGCTGCTGCTGTCCAGCGGCGCGAGCGGCATCGAGCCGACCCCGGCCGAGCTGGCCGCCGCGGTCACCATGGCCTGCCACGATCTGGCCCAGCAGTTGGTCGCCGACGCCGAGGGCGCCACGAAGCAGATCGCCATCGACGTGGTCGGCGCCGCCGACGAGGACGACGCGGTCGAGGTGGGCCGGGCGGTCGCCCGCAACAACCTGGTCAAGACCGCGCTGTTCGGCAACGACCCGAACTGGGGTCGGATCCTCGCGGCGGTCGGCACTACGGCCGCCGTGTTCGAGCCGGACGGGGTGGACGTGGCGGTCAACGGGGTGTGGGTGTGCCGGGGCGGCGCCGCCGCCGAGGACCGGTCGAAGGTCGACCTCGCCGGGCGGGACGTGACCATCCGGATCGATCTGCACGCCGGCGGCTCGGCCGCGACGATCTGGACCAACGACCTGTCTCACGCGTACGTGCACGAGAACTCGGCGTATTCGACATGAGCCTCAGCACCGATCTCAGCCGTGCCCAGGTCAAGGCCGAGACACTGATCGAGGCGTTGCCGTGGCTGGCGCGTTTCTCCGGCTCCACCGTGGTGGTCAAGTACGGCGGCAACGCCATGACCGACCCGGAGTTGCAGCGGGCGTTCGCCGCCGACATGGTCTTTCTGCGCTACGCCGGTCTCAAGCCCGTGGTGGTGCACGGCGGTGGCCCGCAGATCTCGGCCATGCTGGGCCGGCTCGGCATTGCCAGCGAGTTCCGGGGCGGTCTGCGGGTGACCACCGCCGAGGCGATGGACGTGGTCCGGATGGTGCTGGTCGGGCAGGTGGGCCGGGAACTGGTCGGGTTGATCAACTCGCACGGCCCGTTCGCCGTCGGTCTCTCCGGCGAGGACGCCCGGCTGTTCACCGCGGTGCGCCGCCCGGCGTACGTGGACGGGCAACCCGTGGACGTCGGCCAGGTCGGCGACGTCGAGTCGGTCGACGTGTCGGCGGTGACCGACCTGATCGACGCCGGCCGGATTCCGGTGATCTCCACGGTCGCGCCGGACGCCGACGGTGTCCTGCACAACCTCAACGCGGACACCGCCGCGGCGGCGCTGGCCATCGCGTTGGAGGCGCGCAAGCTCGTCGTGCTCACCGACGTGGCCGGCCTGTACGCCGACTGGCCGGACACGACCAGCCTGGTCTCCGAGATCACCGCGGACGACCTGGCCAAGCTGTTGCCCAGCCTCGAGTCGGGGATGGTGCCCAAGATGGAGGCCTGCCTGCGGGCGGTGCGTGGGGGAGTGCCCGCCGCACATGTCGTCGACGGTCGGGTGGCGCACTCCACGTTGCTCGAGGTGTTCACCTCGGAAGGGTTCGGAACGATGGTGATCGGGTCATGAGCGCCCTCGTGCAGCGCTGGGGTCAGACCATGATGGACAACTACGGCACGCCGCCGCTGGCCCTGGTGTCCGGCTCCGGTGCCGTCGTGGTCGACGACGCCGGCCGGGAGTACCTGGACCTGGTGGGCGGCATCGCGGTGAACGCCCTCGGGCACGCCCACCCGGCTGTGGTGGCCGCCGTGTCGAAGCAGGTCGCCACCCTCGGGCACGTCTCCAACCTCTACGTGGCCGAACCGCCGGTCGCCCTGGCCGAGCTGCTGCTGGCCCTCGCCGGCCGGCCCGGCCGGGTCTTCTTCGCCAATTCCGGCGCGGAGGCGAACGAGGCGGCGTTCAAGCTGTCCCGGCGCACCGGGCGCAGCCACGTGGTCGCCACCGTGGGCGGCTTCCACGGCCGCACCATGGGCGCTCTCGCGCTGACCGGCCAGCCGGCCAAGGCCGACCCGTTCCGGCCGCTGCCGGGTGAGGTGACCCACGTCGCGTACGGTGACGTCGCCGCGCTGGAGGCGGCGGTGACCGACGCGACCGCCATGGTGATCCTGGAGCCGATCCAGGGTGAGAACGGTGTGGTGGTCCCACCGGCGGGCTATCTGGCCGCGGCACGGCGGATCACCGCCCGGCACGGCGCGCTGCTGGTGCTCGACGAGGTGCAGACCGGCATCGGCCGTACCGGGCACTGGTTCGCGCACCAGGCCGAGGGTGTGGAGCCGGACGTGGTCACGCTGGCCAAGGGGCTCGGCGGCGGGCTGCCCATCGGTGCCACGCTGGCCTTCGGCCGGGCCGCCGACCTGCTCACTCCCGGCTCGCACGGCACCACCTTCGGCGGTAACCCGGTGAGCTGCGCGGCGGCGCTCGCCGTGGTGGCGACCATCGCCAACGAGGGGCTGCTGGATCACGTCAAGCGGGTCGGCGAGCGGCTGCGTCGCGGGATCGAGGCGCTCCGCCATCCGCTGATCGGTGGCGTACGCGGTGCCGGGCTGCTGCTCGGCGTGACGCTCACCGCGCCGGTGGCGACGGTCCTCGCCGAGGCACTGCGGGAGGCCGGCTTCCTGGTCAACCCGGTGCAGCCGGGTGTGCTGCGGCTCGCCCCGCCGCTGATCCTCAGCGTGGACCAGGCGGACGCCTTCCTCGCCGCTCTCCCCGCCGCCCTGGCCGCGGCAGCCCCGGCCGCCGCCGGAACCGACGCGGATCGTGGCGGGAAAGCGCCCCTTCGAGGGCCGGACCCTTCCACGATCTCGACGCCGACGCCGACGCCGACGCCGACGCCGACGCCGACGCCGACGCCGACCACCACGACCACGACCACGACGGGGACGACCGCATGATCCGGCACTTCCTGCGCGACGACGACCTCTCGCCCGCCGAACAGTCCACGGTGCTCGACCTGGCGGAGCGGATGAAGGCCGACCGGTTCGGTCACCAGCCCCTCGCGGGCCCCCGCTCGGTCGCGGTGCTCTTCGACAAGCAGAGCCTGCGGACCCGGATCTCCTTCGACGCCGGGATCGCCGAGCTGGGCGGGCACCCGCTGGTCGTGGACACCCAGGTCACCCACTTCGGCCGCGGTGAGACGCTCGCGGACGCCGGGCGGGTGCTGTCCCGCTACGTCGCGGCCATCGTGTTGCGGACCCACGGCGACGACCGGATCGCCGAGGTGGCGGGCGGCGCCAGCGTGCCGGTGATCAACGCGCTCACCGACGGTTTCCACCCCTGCCAACTGCTGGCCGACCTGCTCACCATCCGGGAGCGGTTCGGCGGTACGGCCGGGCGCACCCTCACCTACGTGGGCGACGGCGCGAACAACATGGCGCAGTCGTACCTACTGGCCGGCGCGACGGCCGGGATGCACGTGCGGATCGCCGGGCCGGCCGGTTTCGCACCGGACGCGGCCGTGGTGGACCGGGCGGCCCGGATCGCCGCCGACACCGGCGGGTCGGTACGGGTGCTCACCGACCCGGCGCAGGCGGTCCGCGACGCCGACGTGCTGGCCACCGACACGTGGACGTCGATGGGCCAGGAGGCCGACGGTCTGGACCGGGTCACGCCGTTCCTGCCGTACCAGGTGAACAAGGAACTGCTCGGTCAGGCCGCACCGGACGCGATCGTGCTGCACTGCCTGCCCGCGCACCGCGGCGAGGAGATCACCGACGAGGTGCTCGACGGCCCGCAGAGCGCGGTCTTCGACCAGGCGGAGAACCGGCTGCACGCCCAGAAGGCGTTGCTGACGTTCCTGCTGGCCGCCACCGGGACGCCACGATGACCGCCCCGCTGACCCGCGCCGCCCGGCACGCCCGGATCGTGGAGCTGATCCGGGACCGGGCCGTGCGGTCGCAGACCGAACTGGCCGACCTGCTCGCCGCCGACGGCGTCGGCGTCACCCAGGCCACCCTCTCCCGGGATCTGGAGGAGCTGGGCGCGGTCAAGGTGCGCGGCGGCGACGGCCCAGCCGTCTACCTGATCCCCGAGGACGGCCACCGGCCGCTGCGCGACGCCGAGGCCGCACCGGCCCGGCTGGTACGGCTGCTGCGTGAACTGCTCAACGGGGTCGACTCCAGCGGCAACATCGCCGTGCTGCGTACCCCGCCGGGCGCAGCCCAGTACCTGGCCAGCGCGTTGGACCGGGCGGGCCTGCCCGAGATCGTCGGCACCATCGCCGGCGACGACACCATCCTGGTGGTGGCCCGCGAGTCCGTCGGCGGCGCCGCACTCGGAGACAAGCTCGCCGGCTGGGCCCGCCGGGAAGACACCGTTGAAGGGAACACCACACCATGACCGAGCGGGTCGTTCTGGCGTACTCCGGAGGGTTGGACACCTCCGTCGCCATCCCCTACCTGGCCGAGCAGACCGGCGCCGAGGTGATCGCGGTGGCCGTCGACGTCGGGCAGGGCGGCGAGGACCTCGACGCCATCCGACAGCGCGCCCTGGACTGCGGCGCCGCCGAGTCCGAGGTGGTCGACGCCCGCGACGAGTTCGCCGCCGACTACTGCCTGCCGGCGGTCCGGGCCAACGCCCTCTACATGGACCGCTACCCGCTGGTGTCGGCGCTGTCCCGGCCGCTGATCGTCAAGCACCTGGTGGCGGCGGCGCGTCAGCACGGCGGCACGATCGTCTCGCACGGCTGCACCGGCAAGGGCAACGACCAGGTCCGCTTCGAGGTGGGCCTGAACGCGCTCGCCCCCGACCTGAAGATCATCGCGCCGGCCCGGGACTTCGCGTGGACGCGGGACAAGGCGATCGCCTTCGCCGAGGAGAAGGGGCTGCCGATCGACGTGTCGGCGAAGTCGCCGTACTCCATCGACCAGAACCTGTGGGGTCGTGCCGTGGAGACGGGCTTCCTGGAGGACATCTGGAACGCCCCGATCGAGGACCTCTACTCGTACACCGTCGACCCGGCGCAGGACCGCGACGCCGACGAGGTCGTGATCACCTTCGACGCCGGCGTGCCGGTGGCGATCGACGGTGAGACGGTCACCCCGTACCAGGCGATCCTGGAGCTGAACCGGCGCGCGGGCGCGCAGGGCGTCGGCCGGCTCGACATGGTCGAGGACCGCCTCGTCGGAATCAAGAGCCGCGAGGTGTACGAGGCGCCCGGTGCGATCGCGCTGATCACCGCCCACCAGGAGCTGGAGGCGGTGACCGTGGAACGGGACCTGGCCCGGTTCAAGAGGGGCGTGGACCAGCGCTGGGGTGAGCTGGTGTACGACGGCCTGTGGTTCTCCCCGTTGAAGGACTCGCTGGACGCGTTCATCGACGACGCGCAGCGGTACGTGAGCGGTGAGGTGCGGCTGACCCTGCACGGCGGCCGCGTCACCGTCACCGGTCGGCGCTCCGAGGCGAGCCTGTACGACTTCGGGCTGGCCACCTACGACACCGGCGATACGTTCGACCAGTCCCTGGCCAAGGGCTTCGTGCAACTGTGGGGCCTGCCGAGTCGGATGGCCGCCGCGCGGGACGCCCGGCTGGGCGGTGGCGGACAGTGACACGCGCGAGCGCGAGGAGTGAGCGAGCGCAGCGAGTGAGCCCCGCAGTCGCGAGCGAAAGGCGAGCAGAGCAATGATGGGCGGCGTGGACGACAAGAGCCTCACCGAGAACAGCGCCGGCACCAACCGGACGAGCCTGTGGGGTGGCCGGTTCGCCGGCGGCCCCGCCGAGGCGCTCGCCCGACTGTCGGTGAGCGTCCAGTTCGACTGGCGCCTGGCCCCGTACGACATCGCCGGTTCCCGGGCGCACGCCCGGGTCCTCGCCGGCGCCGGCCTGCTCGACCCCGAAGAGCTGGGCCGGATCCTGGCCGCGCTCGACGACCTGGAGGCGGCCTGCGCCTCCGGGGCGTTCCGCCCGACCATCGACGACGAGGACGTGCACACCGCGTTGGAGCGAGGGCTGCTGGAGCGGCTCGGCAGCCTCGGCGGCAAGCTGCGCGCCGGCCGGTCCCGCAACGACCAGGTCGCCACCGACCTGCGGCTCTACCTGCGCGACCACGCGCGGGGTGTGGCCAGCCGGCTCGTGGAACTGGCCGAGGCGCTGGTCGAGCAGGCCGAGCGGCACATCGACACCGCCGCGCCCGGCATGACGCACCTGCAGCACGCCCAGCCGGTCACTTTCGGGCACTGGCTGCTCGCCCACGTGCAGCCACTGCTGCGTGACCTGGAACGGCTGCGCGACTGGGACCACCGGGCCGCGGTCAGCCCACTCGGCGCGGGTGCTCTCGCCGGTTCCGGGCTTCCACTGGACCCGGTGGCCGTCGCCAAGGAGCTGGGTTTCCGGACGTCGTTCGCCAACTCGATGGACGCAGTCGCCGACCGGGACTTCGTGGCGGAGTTCCTCTTCACCACCGCCCTGATCGGGGTGCACCTGTCCCGTCTCGGCGAGGAGGTGGTGCTTTGGACGTCGCACGAGTTCGGCTGGGTGGAGCTGGACGACGCGTTCGCCACCGGGTCGTCGATCATGCCGCAGAAGAAGAACGCGGACATCGCCGAGCTGGCCCGGGGCAAGTCCGGCCGGCTCGTCGGCGGCCTGATGACCGTGCTGACCATGCTCAAGGGCCTGCCGATGACCTACGACCGGGACATGCAGGAGGACAAGGAGCCCGCGTTCGACGCGGTCGACACCCTGGAGCTGCTGCTGCCGGCCCTGGCGGGGATGATCTCCACGATGACGGTCCGGGTGGACCGGCTCGTCGCCGCCGCGCCGGTCGGTTTCTCCCTCGCCACCGAGGTCGCCGACTGGCTGGTCCGGCGCAACGTGCCGTTCCGCGACGCGCACGAGATCACCGGTCGGCTGGTGGCGCTGTGCGCGGCTCGGGAATGCGAGCTGGAGGACGTCTCCGACGCCGACCTGGCCGCGGTCAGCGAGCACCTCGACCCGTCGGTGCGCGACGTGCTCTCGGTCCGCTCGGCTCTCGCGGCCCGGACCACCCCCGGCTCGACCGGCCCCGGCCCGGTCGCCGACCAGCTCGCCGCCGCCGCGGACCGGCTGGCCGGCTGGCGGGAGTGGGCAACCGAGCGGGTCGTACCCCGCTGATCTCACCGTGGCGCCGGCGCGGACCGCCGGCGCCACGGCCGGTTCAGGCCGCCGGACGCTCCCGCCTGGGTAGCTTCGCCACCACCATGTCGTACGACCCGTCGACCGCCTCGGTCAGCTCGTCGGCGTCGATCCCACCGTCCAGGCGCAGCGTGTTCCACCCGGACCGGCCGATGTAGGCCATCACCCGGGCGTCGTCGGGGTGGCGGTGCAGCCACTCGTCGGCGATCTCGCGGGTCGGGCCGCACTTGATGCCGACGGTGGGTCTGCCGTCGCCGTTGCCGAGGAACGCGAAGATCCGGCTGCCCACCTTCACCACCTCGTCGCCCTCCCATGGCCGGTCCAGCCACGCTCCCGGCTTGGCCAGGCAGTACGCCAGCATCTCCGCGCGTTCCATGCGTCGCCTCCTCGTCGTGCGCACAGTCTGCCCGCCCGAGCGCCGTCGCAGGCGCGGCGTGCCGATCCGGGTGCCGGCTCGCACTCTCAGCCCGCCTCGCCTCGCCCCGCCTCGTCCCGCCCGCCGGCCCGCCGGGCAAGATCGTGCTCGATCCAGGATCCAGTGGCGTCCGCCGAGGGTGAGGCCACTACTTCCCTGTTTGAGCACGATCTTGCACCGGCGAGCGCGGTCGTCAGTCAGCCTGCTCGGCGGAGCGGGCGGCGACCCGTTCGTAGCGCTGTCGGGCTGCCTGGGCGCTGCCCAGCCCCAGCCCGTACGCGATGGACTGCCAGGTCAGCCCCCGGTCCCGAGCCAGCGTCAACAGGCCCGCCTCCAGCGCGTCCAGCTCGGAGCGCACGTGCGGCAGCAGGGTCAGCGCGGCGGTGAGGTCGGCGCCGTCGACCGGCTCCTCCCCGGTCTCCCGCTCGGCTCCGCCGGCAGCCAGGGCGGTGACCAGGGCCACCGCCTCCCACGGGTCCAGCACGTACGGGTGGGCCCAGCGCCCGCGCCGCGCGTCGGAGCCGGCGTGCCGCTCGCTGATCCGTTGCAGCGCCTCGTGGGTGCGGTGCGCGCGGGCCCGGGCCGGGTCCGGCGGGTTGAACAGGTCCTCCGTCGTCATGGTCCGAGCAAAGCGCATCAACGGATACTTGTCAACACTTCGTTGAAGCGTGGCGGCACGGGCGTGCCGTGCCGCCACGCCACGATTCAGAGCGCCAGCTGGAAGCTGTGCTCGTCGGTGAGGGAGTTGCACAGCGCGTCGCAGGAGTTGCCGGTCACGACGCCGAACGCCACGCCGGGAGCGAACGGGAGCTCGGTCGCGGTCACCGCGATCCGCACCTTCTGGGTGGTCGCGTCGCAGGGCACCTTCCGGGTGGTCGTGCCGGTCCGCACCGACTCCCCGATCGCCTGGGCGACCTTCACCGTCAGGTCGACCTGCGTCGGCTGCGAACAGGTCAGGCTGACCGGAACGAAGACCGCCGCACCGTTGGCGTCGATCTTGCCAGTGCCCCCGAGTGCGACAGCGGTCAGCGGGGCGCCGTCGGTCAGGGCAGCCGCCCGCAGCGGGGCGTTGGCGCTCGCGGACGGGGCGAAGGCGAGCGTGGCACCGGCAGCGATCAGGCCGATGGTGACCAGGGGCCGACGGATGCTTCGTACGGTCATGATGGCTCCTCTTCGAATGTGCCGCCGCGCCGTGCGACGACACCGGATACACCCCTGGACCACCGGACGCGTTTCGCCGCGTGGATGTCCAACTGGTGAACGCTGGAGGCACCACGGGTGGCCGGTGCGATCCGTCAGCGGAATGGCCGGGTGCAGGGCTGGGTACCGTTCGGACATGGAGCTCGCGCCGAACGACCGCGGCGCCGACGCCGGCCTGGCGGCGTTGGCTGACCTGCTCGCCGGCCCACTGCTGCCGGCCGCGCGGGGCCTGCTGGGCTGCCGGCTGCACGCCGGCGGGGTCACTGTCCGGATCACCGAGGTCGAGGCGTACGCGGGCACGGCTGGCGATCCGGCCTCGCACGCCCACCGGGGCCGCACCCCGCGCAACGCCGTGATGTTCGGCCCCGCCGGGCACGCCTACGTCTACTTCACCTACGGCATGCACTGGTGCATGAACGTGGTCACCGGGGCCGAGGGAGAGGCCGCCGCCGTGTTGCTGCGCGCCGGTGAGGTCGTCGACGGGCTGGCCACCGCACGGGAGCGCCGACCGGCCATCCGGCGGGACGTGGATCTGGCCCGGGGGCCGGCCCGGCTTTGCGCCACGCTCGGCATCGACCGCGCGGCGTACGGCGGGTACCTGCTCGGCGACGGCCCGGTCCGGTTGCGCCCGCCGGCCCGGCCGGTGCCGCCGGAGGCGGTGGTGGCGGGTCCTCGGGTCGGCGTGACCGGCGCGCACGACCTGCCCTGGCGGTTCTGGCTCGACGGCGATCCGACGGTCAGCGCGTACCGCCGGCACGTCCCCCGCGTCCGGCGCTGATCGCGGCGCCCGGCGTGTGCGCGGCGACGTCTGTCGGGGGGAGTGGCCATAATCACCGCACCTGCTCACCGACGGTTCGGAGGACGTCATGGCGACGCTGCTCGCGATCGGTACGGCCAAGGGGTTGTTTCTCGCCACCACCGCCGACGACCGGCGCAGCTGGGAGATCACCGGCCCGCACTTCCCGATGACCGGTGTCTACGCGGTCGCGGTCGACACCCGGCGTGCCACGCCGCGACTGCTCGTGGGGATGACCAGTTCCCACTTCGGGCCCAGCGTCGCCACCAGTGACGACCTCGGCGCCTCGTGGGACGAGCCCGACCAGGCGCCGGTCGCGTTTCCGGCCGACACCGGGGCGAGCCTCGGGCGGGTCTGGCAGTTGACGCCGGCCGGCCCGGACGAGCCGGACGTCGTCTGGGCCGGCACCGAGCCCTCGGCGCTGTTCCGTTCCACCGACGGTGGCCGGAGCTTCGAACTGGTCCGCTCGCTCTGGGACCACCCGCACCGCCCGCGGTGGGAGGCCGGGTTCGGCGGCCAGGCCGTGCACACCGTGCTGCCCCACCCGCACGACCCGGCACGCGTGCTGGTCGCGATGTCCACCGGTGGCGTCTACCGCTCGGAGGACGCGGGGGCGAGTTGGGCACCGGGCAACACCGGCATCCGCGCCTACTTCCTGCCCGACGAGTGGCCGGAGTTCGGCCAGTGCGTGCACAAGGTCGCCCGCGACTCCGGCAACCCGGACCGGCTGTACGCGCAGAACCACCACGGCGTCTACCGCTCCGACGACGACGGCCGCACCTGGTCCTCGATCGCCGACGGACTGCCCAGCGACTTCGGGTTCCCGATGGTCGCCCACCCCTCGCGGGCCGGCATGGTGTGGGCGT
The DNA here is from genome assembly GCF_008868155.1 of Micromonospora sp. ALFpr18c. GTDB lineage: Bacteria > Actinomycetota > Actinomycetes > Mycobacteriales > Micromonosporaceae > Micromonospora. Next base: position 8,563 of record NZ_WBKR01000003.1, on the reverse strand, counting down.
TTCCGCTGGTGGCCGACGGCGAGAGGTTCCCCGCCGACCACCGCTGCCGGGTGTTCCGCTCCGCCGACGCCGGCGGCAAGTGGGAGTCGCTGTCGGTGGGGCTGCCCGAGGGTCCGTTCTACCCGGCGGTGCTGCGCGACGCGATGTGCGCCGACGACTCCACCCCGGGCGGGGTCTACTTCGGCACCCGCTCCGGCGAGGTCTACGCGAGCCGCGACGAGGGCGACTCCTGGTCGCTGGTGGCCGCGCACCTGCCCGACGTGCTCTGCGTCCGCGCCGCGGCGGTCTGACGTGGTCACCGTGCTGCTGCCCGGCCCGCTGCGGGGCGACGCCGGTGGTGCCAGCCGGCTGAGCGTCTCCGCCGTCGGCACGCTGCGGGCGGTCCTCGACGAGCTGGCCGTCGCGCATCCGCGGCTGGCCCGGCGGCTCCGCGACGAGCGCGGCGAGCTTCGTCGCTACGTCAACGTCTACGTCGACGGTGAGGACTGCCGGCACTCGGGCGGGCTGGCGACGCCGGTCGGTGTGGGCGCCGAGGTGCAGGTCCTGCCGTCGGTGGCGGGCGGCTGAGCCGACCGCGGAGGCCCGATAACCCGCCGGACGTCCGGTTATCGGGCGTGACCGGTGCCACTCCGAGATACGCCGCCCACGGAATAGTTGCGTCGTCAAATAAGTTGTGAGCTGCGTCCGGGTACCAGGGCGGCACCCGGTTGACACGCGAGGAGCTGGTCATGCAGTTCGGAGTCTTCACCGTCGGCGACGTCACGGTCGACCCGACCACCGGTCGGGAGCCGACCGAGCATGAGCGGATCAAGGCGATGGTCACCATCGCGTTGAAGGCCGAGGAGGTCGGCCTGGACGTCTTCGCCGCGGGCGAGCACCACAACCCACCGTTCGTGCCGTCGTCGCCGACCACCATGCTCGGCCACATCGCGGCACGCACCGAGCGGCTGCTGCTGTCCACCTCGACCACGCTGATCACCACCAACGACCCGGTGAAGATCGCCGAGGACTACGCGATGCTCCAGCACCTGTCCGACGGCCGGGTGGACCTCATGATGGGCCGCGGCAACACCGGCCCGGTGTACCCGTGGTTCGGCAAGGACATCCGCGCCGGCATCCCCCTCGCGATCGAGAACTACGACCTGCTGCACCGGCTGTGGCGCGAGGACGTGGTCGACTGGAAGGGCAAGTACCGCACCCCGCTGCAGTCGTTCACCTCGACGCCGCGCCCGCTCGACGGGGTGCCCCCGTTCGTCTGGCACGGCTCCATCCGCAGCCCGGAGATCGCCGAGCAGGCCGCCTACTACGGTGACGGCTTCTTCGCCAACCACATCTTCTGGCCCAAGGAGCACACCCAGCGGATGGTCGGCCTCTACCGCGAGCGGTACGCGCACTACGGCCACGGCACCGCCGACCAGGCCATCGTCGGCCTCGGTGGGCAGGTGTTCATGCGGCGCAACTCGCAGGACGCGATCCGGGAGTTCCGGCCGTACTTCGACAACGCCCCGGTCTACGGCCACGGGCCGTCGATGGAGGAGTTCACCCGGGAGACGCCGCTGACCGTGGGCAGCCCGCAGCAGGTCATCGACCGCACGCTCGGCTTCCGCGAGTACGTCGGTGACTACCAGCGCCAGCTGTTCCTGATCGACCACGCGGGGCTGCCCCTGAAGACCGTGCTGGAGCAGCTCGACCTGCTCGGCGAGGAGGTCGTGCCGGTGCTGCGCAAGGAGTTCGAGTCGCTGCGCCCCGCGCACGTGCCGCAGGCGCCCACCCACGCCTCGCTGGTCGCCGCCGCCGGCGGTGCCAAGGACAGCACCGTGCACGCCGTGGACGACGTGACGGGCAGGGCACCGGAGGGGGCGACCCGATGACCCGCCGCACCCTGGCCGTGGTCTCGGCGGGGCTGAGTCAGCCCTCGTCGACCCGGCTGCTCGCCGACCAGCTCGCCGGGGCGACCCGCGACGAGCTGGCCCGGCGGGGCCACGAGGTGGAGCTGCACGTCGTCGACCTGCGGGAGTACGCCCACGACGTGGTGAACAACATGCTCACCGGGTTCCCGCCGACCGCGCTGAAGGAGGCCATCGACGCGGTGACCGGGGCGGACGGCATCATCGCCGTCACGCCGATCTTCAGCGCGTCGTACAACGGGCTGTTCAAGTCCTTCTTCGACGTGCTGGACTCGGGGTCGCTGGTCGACCGGCCGGTGCTGATCGGGGCCACCGGCGGCACCGCCCGGCACTCCCTGGCCCTGGAGCACGCCGCCCGCCCGATGTTCAGCTACCTGCGGGCGGTGGTGGTCCCCACCGCGGTCTTCGCCGCACCCGAGGACTGGTCGGACGGCACCGCCGACGGCGCGTTGCGGGGTCGGATCCGGCGCGCCGCCGGGGAGCTGGCCGACCAGGTCGAGCGTCGACCGCCGGCCAGCGGTCCCGCCGACCCGTTCGCCCTCACCACCGACTTCCTGCAGATGCTCGGCCGCGGCGGCGACACCCCGGTCAGCTGACCGGGTGGGCGACCAGCACCGGGCAGTGTGCGTGGTGGATGACGGCCTGACTGACCGAGCCGAGCAGCAGCCCGGCGAATCCGGCCCGGCCCCGGGTGCCGACGACCAGCAGCGACGCCGTACCGCTGGCCTCGATGAGCGCCTGGGCCGGGCCGACCGCACGAACCGGATGTTCCCGTACCACCAGGCCGGCATGCTCGGCCCGGACGGCGGCGGACGCGTCGGCGAGCAACCGCACCGCCTCGGCCTGGTACGCGGCCTGCGACTCCTCGATCTCCTCCGGCACCGGCCGGTCGGTGTCCGGTGGGCCGACGTGCACCAGCACCAGCGGCACGGCGCGTAGCGCGGCCTCGTGCGCGCCCTGCTCCGCGGCGAGCCGGGACGACTCGGACCCGTCCACACCGACCAGCACGGGTGCGTCCACGCCGATGGGCTGCTCGTCCGGGCGGACCACCAGCACGGGGCAGTGCGCGTGCGCGGCGACCTGCGCGCCCACCGAGCCGAGCAGCAACCCGGCGAACCCGCCCAGCCCACGGCTGCCCACGACGACGAGGTCGGCCCGGCGGGACTCTTCGACCAAGGTGGCGCCGGGGCCGCCGGCGACCTGGCGTACCTCGACGGTGAGGCCGGGCCAGCGGTCGCTGAGGTCGGCCGCGGCGCGTTCCAACATCTTCTGCGCCTCCTCGGAGGGCGCCGGCACCCCGAGGTCGTACGGGTTGAGCGGCACGCCGTAGCCGAGCGGGTGCAGGTAGCCGTGCACCAGCAGCAACGGGCGCGACCGGAGCAGGGCGGCGTGGGCCGCGTGTTCGGCGGCGACGAGGCTGGACGGCGATCCGTCGACACCCACCACGACAGGTCGGTTCATCGGCACTCCCTGGGTCGGTCAGGTCATTGTCGGCGCAGCCGCCGTACAAGGCCGGCATTTGCCGGTACGCGCCGCGGTGCGCCGCACGGACCTCTCCATCTGTTCGTACCGATGTGTCGGGTGCTGTCGGCAGGGCCGGACGCCACGGTCGGCGGGCCGGAGGTCCCGCGTTGTCACAGCCGGGACGTACCCTCACGCGATGACTTCCGACGTGCTGCTCCGCCCGGTGCGCGAGGACGACCTCGTGGAGTTCTTCCTGCATCAGCAGGACCCGGAGGCCAACCGGATGGCCGCCTTCGTCGCCAAGGACCCGTCCGACCACCGCGAGTTCGCCCGGCACTGGGCGCGGGTGCTCACCAACCCGGCGAACCTGGTCCGCACCATCGAGGTCGACGGCGAGGTGGTCGGCTACGTCAGCTCCTTCCCGGTCGACGAGCAGACCGAGGTCAGCTACTGGATCGACCCGGCCCGCTGGGGCCGCGGTCACGCCACCGCGGCCCTGACCGCCCTGCTGCGCGAGCTGCCCCGGCCCGTGCACGCCCGCGCCGCCAAGGACAACGCCGCCTCCCTCGCGGTGCTGCGCAAGTGCGGGTTCGTCGTGGTCGGCGAGGATTCGGGGTACGCCAACGGCCGCGGCGCCGACGTGGAGGAGTGGCTGCTGGAGCTGCCCGCCGACGCCCCTGACCTGGGCGGGCACTAGTCTCGCGGGGTGAACTGGTTGGATCTCGTCGGCTGGGCCGGCTCCGCGGTGCTGGTCTGGTCGCTGCTGCAGTCGCGCGTCCTGCGGCTGCGCGCGATCAACCTCGTCGGCTGCGTCGTCCTGATCGGCTACAACGCCGCGCTCGCGGTCTGGCCCATGGTCGGGCTCAACATCGTGCTCGCGGTGATCAACATCTGGTATCTGCGCGGCATGCTCGCCACCCGGCACGACGAGAAGACCTACCAGGTGGTCGAGGTCGGCGTCGATGACCAGTTCCTGGCGCACACCCTGCGGGTGCACGCTCCGGACATCAGCCGCTTCAACCCCGACTTCCGATGGGCGTCGGACACCGCCGACCGATCCGCCTTCCTGGTGGTCACGGCCGACGAGGTCGTCGGGGTGGTGCTCTCGCACGCCGAGCCGCGCGGGGTCGCCCAGATCGACCTGGACTACGTCACCCCGAAGTTCCGCGACTTCACCCCCGGCGAGTTCGTCTACCGGCGCAGCCGCCTCTTCACCGAACGCGGCTTCCACCGGGTCGTCAGCCCACCCGGCATGGTCGCCCCCTACTACCACCGGCTCGGGTTCCGCCCCGAGGGCGGCTCGTACGTCCTCGACCTGCCCGCGCCGGCGACCACCGATCCGGCGTAGCGTCACCCCGGCAGGATTCGGTCGACGCCGTACGGGGCACAGAAGCGCGTACGCCGGGCGGGCCAGCCGACCGGCGGGCGCCGCGCGTACCGGCCGGCGCCACCACCGCAGAGGGAGCGAACCGGGCGTGCAGAGCTACGGGAGCCAACTGGCCCTGGTCGGAATCCTGGTCGTCATCAACGCGCTCTTCGCAGGCAGTGAGATGGCGTTGGTGTCGCTGCGGGACAGCCAGATCCAACGGTTGGAACGCACCAGCCGGGCCGGACGGGTGCTGGCCCGGCTCGCCAAGGACCCGAACCGCTTCCTCGCCACCATCCAGATCGGCATCACCCTGGCCGGCTTCCTGGCCTCCGCCGCGGCGGCGGTCTCCCTGGCCAAACCTCTCGTGCCGCTGCTCGGGGTGTTCGGGAACGCCGCCGAGACGGTGGCCATCGTGGTGGTCACCCTCGCGTTGACCTTCGTCACCCTGGTCTTCGGCGAACTGGCCCCGAAGCGGATCGCCATGCAGTCCGCCGAGCGGTGGGCGCTGCTGGTGGCCCGCCCGCTCGACCTGCTCGCCAGCCTCACCCGCCCGGCCGTCTGGGCGCTCGGCGCCACCAGTGACCTGGTCGTCCGCCTGGTCGGGCTGAACCCCAAGCACCAGCCGGAGGAGATCGGCCCGGACGAGCTGCGCGACATCGTCGCCGGCAACCACGGCTTCACCAAGGAGCAGCGCACCATCATCGCCGGCGCCGTGGAGATCGCCGACCGGCGGTTGCGGGCTGTGCTCGTACCCCGGTTGCAGGTCTTCACGCTCGACAGCGGGACCACCGCGGAGGCCGCGCGGCTCGTGCTGGCCGCCACCGGGCACTCCCGGGCGCCGGTGGTGCGCCACGGCGGCCTGGACGACACCGCCGGTGTGATCCACCTGCGTGACCTGGTGGGCGTGCCCGACGACCGGCCGGTCGACGAGATCGCCCGCCCGCCGATGCTGCTGCCTGACTCCCTGCCGGTGGTGGACGCGCTGCGCCAGTTCAAGGCCGAGCGCCAGCACATCGCGCTGGTCGTGGACGAACGCGGCGCCGTCGACGGCATCGTGACGCTGGAGGACATCCTGGAGGAGATCGTCGGGGAGATCTACGACGAGACCGACCGGGACGTGAGCTCGGTGCGTCGCGAGCCGGACGGCGCGATGGTGCTGCCCGGCACCTTCCCGGTGCACGACCTGCCGGACATCGGCGTCGAGCTGCCCTCGCGCCCGGCCGGCGACTACACCACCGTCGCCGGGCTGGTGCTGGCCCGCCTCGGGCACATCCCCACCGTCGCCGGGGAGGACGTGACCCTGGACGGCTGGGAGCTGATGGTCACCGGCATCGACCACCGGGCCATCACGGAGGTACGGCTGAGCCGGGTGCCCGACGAGGCGGAGGCCGAGCCCGACGTCGAGCCGGTGCTGGACGACGCCCGCAGCTGACCCTCGGGTGTCGCCCGCTCAGTCGCGGGAGAGGTTCTGCAGACGCACCTGTCCGCGGGCGACCAGCCGCTCGTCGGCGTCGGTGATCTCCACCTGCCAGAGCTGCTGGCTGCGCCCCCGGTGCACCGGAGTGCCAACCGCGCTCAGCTCGCCGTCGCGGACGGCCCGCAGGAAGTCGGTCTGGTTCGACACCCCGACGACCGTTCCCCGGTCGGCCAGCCAGAGCGAACCACCCACGCTGGCCGCGGTCTCCACCACCGAGCAGTACACCCCGCCGTGCTGGATGCCGAACGGCTGGTGCAGCTCCGGGCGGACCCGCCACGTGATGACCACCCGGTCGGCGGTCGCCTCCTCGAACGTCAGGCCGAGCAGGGCGACGAACCCACCCGTCAGATCCGGCATCTCCACGGCGAAACCCTCCTCGATCAACGGGGCGCAAGCCTAACCGGGGCGGGTTGCGCCAAACCCGGTACGGGTCGGCACCGGCGATGGGGGAGAATCGGTGACCGTGACCGACAGCAGCCCCCCGCCGCCCGGGCGGGACTCCCTGACCGACGACCTGCTCTGGCGTGGCCTGATCCAGGACTCGACCGGCCTCGACGAGCTGCGCGAGCTGCTCGACGGTGGGAGCGCCGCCACCTATTACGTGGGTTTCGACCCGACCGCGCCGAGCCTGCACGTCGGCAACCTCATGCAGGTCCTCATGGCCCGCCGGCTGCAACTCGCCGGCCACCGCCCGTTGCTGCTGGTCGGCGGGGCGACCGGGCAGATCGGTGACCCGAAGGAGAGCGCCGAACGGACGCTCAACCCGCCCGACGTGATCGCCGGCTGGGTCAGCCGCATCCGTGATCAGCTCGCGCCCTTCGTGTCGTACACCGGTGAGAACGCGGCCCAGCTGGTCAACAACCTCGAGTGGACCGGCGAGATGTCGATCATCGAGTTCCTCCGCGACGTGGGCAAGCACTTCCCGGTCAACAAGATGCTGGCCCGGGAGGTGGTGCGGGCCCGGCTGGAGACGGGCATCAGCTACACCGAGTTCAGCTACCAGCTGTTGCAGGCCAACGACTTCTTCGAGCTGCACCGTCGGCACGGCTGTCAGCTCCAGTTCGGTGGCTCCGACCAGTGGGGCAACATCACCGCCGGCGTCGACTACGTCCGCCGGCGAGGCGCGGGGCCGGTGCAGGCGTTCACCACGCCTCTGGTCACCAAGGCCGACGGTACGAAGTTCGGCAAGAGCGAGGGCGGCGCCGTCTGGCTCGACCCCACGATGACCAGCCCGTACGCGTTCTACCAGTTCTGGCTCAACGTGGACGACCGGGAGGTCGACCGCTACCTGCGGTACTTCAGCTTCCGTAGCCGCGACGAGCTGGAGGAGCTGGCGAAGGCCACCGCCGAGCGGCCGGCCGCCCGGCTGGCCCAGCGGGCGCTCGCCGAGGAGCTCACCACGTTGGTGCACGGCCCCGAGGAGGCCCGGCAGGCGGTCGCCGCCAGCCAGGCGTTGTTCGGCCGGGGTTCGCTCGACGAGCTGGCCCCGGAGACGCTGCGCGCCGCCCTGACCGAGGCGGGCCTGGTCCGCCTCACCGGCGAGCTGCCCGACGTGGCCGGGCTCCTGCGGGACTCCGGGCTCGCGAGCGGCCTCAAGGAGGCGCGTCGGGTGATCGCCGAAGGCGGCGCGTACGTCAACAACGACCGGGTGACCGAGGTCGACGCGACGGTGTCCCCGGCCGATCTGCTGCACGGGCGATACCTGGTGCTGCGCCGGGGCAAGCGCTCGTTTGCGGGCGTTGAGCTGGGTGAATAGCGAACCGTCGACAATGTGACGGGGGACGCGTCCGGCGGATTTGACGATCACTCCGCCGGACGCGTAACTTTCTCTCTGCCAGCGCGGAACGGACGAAACAGGCGAAAGCCGAAAGCGGCCGGAGCGCGGCGAAGGCCTCGGGGTCGGGCGGCTTGCCCACCGGATCCCGGACCGGGAGGTGCCACCAGAAACACCGCGAGGCGGATTTGGTGCGGCGAAACCGACCGGGTATGGTTGGCAGTCGGCAGGGCACCGGGCGAGCTCGCGGGAAACCGCGGCGGCCGGCCTGCCAAATCCGTGACGAGAGCGGCGTGAGCCGGTCGAGACATGGCGCCCGCATTACCGGATGAAGCACGACGAACCGCGAAACACCGGTTTGACACGGCGGAAACGAGCGGGTAACGTAGTAAAAGTGCCTGGCGCTGGAAAGTGCCGGGACGCAGAGCGGAAAAGCCCCGAAACGGGGTTCCACGGAATGTGGGGCTTCTGATCGGTGTGTGGTTGTTCTTTGAGAACTCAACAGGGTGCTTGTAAAGCCAGTGCCAATTATGATTTATACCCCGGACTGGTCAGGCTTCGGTTTGGCTGGT